>RFKQ01000024.1 GCA_003694635.1 Planctomycetota bacterium | reverse complement strand
TACCCCTAACCCCCCAAGCCGCTCAAGCCGATGAGAACGCAATCCCCCCATCAACGCCCCCATCCTCTCCCTACCCCTCGCCCCAGGAAGCACAAAAGAATGGTTTAAATTGCAAAAATAACCAAATTCTTTGTAAATCTCTTTTAGATTCTGCCAAATATCTTTGGACTCCTTCTTCAGCCTCGACGCAATCTGCGCTAACGCCAAACCCGCCATCGCCGCATCCTTGTCCCGCACCCTGGAACTAAGAAGAAAACCATAACTCTCTTCCGCACCAAATAAAAACCGCTCCCCCTCCCTCAACCCCTCTATCCAATGCGCAATGTACTTAAACCCAACCGGTAAATCCCCCCTTACCCGCACCCGAAAACGCCTAGCTATCCTCTCTAAAAGCTCCGTCGTCACCAACGTCTTCATCAACCAAGACGCCGATAACTCTACCCCTAAACCCCGAGCCACTTCCACAAGATGATAAAAAATCAATGTAGCAATCTGATTCCCACTCAACAACTTCCAACCCTCTGACGTGGATACCCCCACCCCTATCCTATCCGCATCCGGATCACTCACAAGCGCAAGATCCGCCCCCCTCTCCTCCGCCAACCTCAAAGCCTCCTCCATCGCACCCGGAAGCTCCGGATTGGGCAAATGATCCTTTACATTTGGAAAATCCCCATCCGGAAACTCCTGAGAACTCACCAGAAAAATATCCCGAAATCCAGCCCGCTTTAACACCTCATAAACACTCGTCTTACCCACCCCATGCAAAGGCGAATACACCACCCTCACCTCCCTCTCCCCAGAATATACCCCCGACTCCAACACCACCTCCCAATACGCCCGATCCACCTCCTCCCCAATATACCCAATCCCACCACCCTCCAAACCCTCCTGAAACGAAATACTCCGCACCTCCTCCACCAACTCCACACAACGAATAATCCCCTCATCATGCGGCGGAAGCACCTGACCACCATCCCGCCAATAAACCTTCAATCCATTGTCCGTAGGCGGATTATGACTAGCACTAATCATAACTCCAACGTCCGCCCCTAAATGACGCACCGTAAACGAAAGCTGAGGCGTAGAACGAGCCGAAGGATAAAGCAACGTACGAATACCATTCGCCGCAAATACCTGCGCCACCATCCGAGCAAAATCCTCTGAACCATGCCTCGTATCATACGCCACCACCGCCAACCTCCGAAAATCCCCCCCATCCTCCCCTTCCTGAGAAGCAACTTCCAAAAGATAATTGGCAATCCCCTGCGCAGACTGCTGCACCGTGTAAACGCCAATCCTATTCTGACCTATCCCCATCTTCCCCCGCCTTCCCCCCGTACCAAACGGCAAAGTCTGCCAAAAAGCATCTTGAAACTCATCTAAATCCCGATCCAATAACGCCTCCATCTCCTCCCTATCCCCAATATGCTCTAACCACCAAAGCGCATTTTTGTAAACATTCTCCCCAATCTTCCCCTCCTCCAAAAGCCTCGCTAAACGCTCCTCTAACATCTTTACTCCAATTCTCCTTCAAAACCAATCCAAATGACCATCCATTATAATCAGCAAAGACAAAAAAACAAGCCATCCTACAAAGAATGGCCTCTAAATTATTGTCCACAATCCTCCCTCCCTACCACCACCAAATCTCTACTCAAACGCCTCTAAAAAACACTCCAACTGACGCGCATAAAAAGGATGCTTGAGCTTGCGAAGCGCCCCCTGCTCAATCTGACGTATGCGCTCCCGCGTAAGATTAAACTTCTTGCCAAGCTCCTCCAACGTGTGCACCTGCCTTCCATTTAAACCAAACCGAAGCTGCAATACCTCCCTCTCCTTGGGCGAAAGTATCTCCAACAACTGATCCAAAACCTCCCTCAAAACATGCTGACTCTCCTCCTCCAAAAAAGCTCCACTACCCTCGTCCGCCAAAAAATCCCCTATCTCCCCCTCCTCCTCCCGCCTTCCCACCGGCGAAGATAAAGAAAGAGGCGACTGGGAAAGCTTAAAAATCTCCCGCATCTCCTCCCCACTAATCCCCACCGCCTCCGCCAACTCCTCCACCGTGGGCGCCCGACCATAATCCTGCATAAACGCCGCACGAGCATGCTTGGCCTTCAATAAAATATCACTCATGTAAATCGGCAACCGAATGATGCGCGCCTTCTCCGCTATCGCACGCGATATCGACTGACGAATCCACCAAGTAGCATACGTGGAAAACTTACAACCTACCCCCGGATCAAATTTCTCCACCGCACGCATCAAACCCGTATTGCCCTCCTGCACCAAATCCATAAAACTCATCCCCTTGTACCGATAACGCTTGGCAATACTAATCACAAGCCGTAAATTCCCCGACGTTAAACGATCCTTCGCCTGCTTATAACGCCTATACTCCGTCTCTAAAAAATCTAAACGAGACTTTAACTTCTCCCTCGGCTCCCAAATCTTACTCTCATAATACCGAATCTGACTCTCTACCTCCCGCCGCTCCTGCAAGGAAACACCCTCCAAACTCTGACTAAGCTCTATCAAACGCATGTACGTCTGCTTTAACTTGTCCTTCCAGTAAAAAATTTGCTTGAGGTGAAGGGGAAACCTCTCCAAAATCCAAACACTCTCCTTCTGACGCTCCTTCATCTTGTAGTAAAGATTCTGAATCTCCCCCTTCGAAAAATCACCCAAAAGAATCTTGTTATAATCCTGCGTGTTCTGCCGCGAAATCTTCCTCAACAAAGGAAGACTCCGCTCAATCTCCTCCAAAACTACCCTGCGCTTGGATTTGGCAGCTAAATTTAACTCAAAGATACTCTCCATGCTAAGCTCACCAGAAACCACCCTCTCCAAAATCTTAATCGACTCGTTGAGCGCTAACTTCGAAGACAATACCCCCTGGCGCAAAGAAGAACGTGAAGATACCATCTCCTCCGCCAAAGAAATCTCCTCCTCTCTCGTCAACAAAGGAATATGAGACATCAACGAAAGATAATACTGAAACGCATCCTCGTCCGTCCCTTCCCCCCTAGAAATAACCGCAAAATCCAACCCCTCCCCATTCCCCCCCTCCTCCACCTTACATCCCAACTCCTCTAAACGCCCTAACGCCTTCTCTAACTCCGCCTCCAAAGGAAAAAATAACTCCACCTCCTCCCGCCACAATACACCACGCACCCGATGCATCTGTAGTAACTTCTCCAATCTGGCCTGAAAATCTCTCATTTTTACTCTCGAAAAAATAAAAACTTTCCTATACAGCCAATCCGAAGTTACTACTCCCCCATCCAAGCTCTATTTTCTCTCTACTCTAAAAATACACTCTAACCTATCATAATAAAAATTTTCTCCTATGTAAAGAAAATTTTTCAATTTTTTGAACTTTTTTTTCCCCCACCACCCTTCTTCGGAAAATACTCCCGAATGAAATCCTTAGGCGGACGTATCTGAACCGGCAAATCCTCCAATGTCTTCCAGGTCTTTTTGTCTATCTCTAAAACCCGACTATACTCCCTCTCCACTGGCGAAAGAAACGCATAAACCTTATCCTTCCCTCTCCCAAAATCAAATTGATCTACCCTCTTCCCCAAATGCACAGAAAAACGCAACGCATACGAAAGAAGATGATACCTCCTAAGCAACTCATCACCAAACGCATCTCCCTCCCAAATCACCAACACCAACCTCCTCGCCCGCGCCTTCGCAAGAAAACCTAAAAATCGCTCCATAGGCCCAAACCTCGCAATATAACCCCGATACGGCCTCCCCTCCAATGAAAGCGGCAAGTAAGCCTTGGGCAAAGAATACTCTCGAGCCTCCCAGTAATACCTCGACTTTTCCGTATAACCCGCTACCCGAAATCGCCTCTCCTTCAAATAACTCCGATCAAACTTCCGACGCCAAAGCCTCAAAACACGCTTGGGAAACCTAAACGCAATCGACCTGATCTCCCTCCCCCGATAAGAAAATAAAGAAAAATCCATCCAAAATGTCGGCTCCATCTCAAAAACAGTAGAAAACGGTGACTTAAAAATCTCCTCCCCATAACCACTATGATCAGGAAGATGTAAATAAGAATACGCCCCCACCCGCCGACCAAAATAAATCCGAAACTCCCTCCCACCCTCATCCCGCAACTTAACCACCACCTTATCTGAAAAACCATACCTCCGACGATCCCTCGCCTCCCCCCAATCCCCCGCCCAAGAACCTAATCGCAACTTCCGACAATCCTCTATAAACCTCCTCACCAACTCCTGATCCGCCGGCGTCTTCCTGTCCCCACCCACCAACCAACTCGAACCACGCCTGGATAAAAATAACCTCTTCTTCCCACGCTCCAAAGTAATACTCACAAGCCGAGAAATATCCACCTTCTGCAACAACCGTATCTCCGGATGCCAAAACCGAACCTCCTTAAACCTCTTGCGCAAATTGCGATAATAATGAAAATCATCCGAACGCAACATATACACAGGTATATAACTTCTCCCCTCCAACCTCATCCAATACCTCGGCGCCGTCTGAGACTGAAGATAAAAATAAACCCTCTCCCCCCGCTTGCAAAAAATTACACTCTCCTGAAACTTCTTCGCCGTAAACCGCACCACCAACGTAGGACGCATCAAACCATACCTCTCCAAATCCTTCCTATTCATCCCACCTCCTTTCTCCACCCTAATCGGAAATGCAAAATCCGATGCCTCTAATTCCAATAACGTGTTTAAAATAATCCTCACCTCCGAATGATTCACTAAAAAATACTCCGGCACCTTCTTCTTCTCATACACAGGAATCCCCCCCCGGCTGCCTAAGTATTTTTGAATAACCTTATCCTTCCTAAGAAACCATACGTACCTGTCCTTCTTGCGAACCCCCGCAAAAACCTGCTCCTTCGTAAGCTCCCCCTCCCTCGCCCTCGCAACCAACTGAAGATGCTCCCTCCTCTTGCCCTCCCCCCACCAAATCTCAAGCATCCGTACCTCCGGCTTCGACTCAAACACCCTGCGCTTAAGCCAGTGAACCCGATCAAGACACCGATAAACCCTAGCCTGCCGATAACATTCCTCCCGAATCTTCCGCTGGGTCTCCTCGGAAAGCCTGGAAAAATGAAACTTGGAAAACGCATGGTACTTCCGCCAAATGCGATCCCTGCAATCCAAACACAACAGTTTCTTCTCCCCCTGAGGAAAATCCGGAACCTCCCGAACAAAATCCTCGGAATCCAATTTTAAATAAAATGTCCCCTCGTCCCGATTTAAACTCCCAAACCAAAAACCCTCTATCTTCTCTCCTGCCTTTGTGTAAAGATATACTCGAAAAGAATTAGGCATGCCCAAACTCTTCAAATCCTCCGCATCCTCCGCCTTCACCCGAATATACCCCTGCCTTAAATCCTGCAAAAGATCCAATAAATGCTCCACCTGAGCTAAATTCGCCGGAGCTGGATAATCCCTCTCCGGGGTGGAAACATACCAACTCTTCCCCGTCAAAGAACGCCTGAGAATAAGACGCCGCTGCACAGGATGCTTCTGACTCAACTCAATCCTCCAGACCCGAGAAAAATCAATCCCCATCGCCAAATAGCTCTGCGTATTTACCTCCTCCCCAAAATCCCCCTCCCGCGCCCCAAGCAACGCATACAAAACAATCAAAACCACCAACAAAAAGCTTTGAAACGCAATTAAATACTTTTGCATCTCTTTCTTCCTTCATTCCCAATAAAACGCCGAAACCTTCCCATCAAAAACCATAACCATACTACTCCACCCCCTCCAACGGAATCCCCACCATCCGAATCAACCTTAAGGCGTTGCGAGAAGGCGAAAAACCCTCGCGAAGGATATAATCAAAAAAAATCTGGCCATCCTCAGAAACGCTCTCAGTAAAATAATAAGGAACCGCGGCATCCCGCCACAAACCGCTCTTGGCTAAAGTCAAATCATGAGTGGTCAAAATTCCCATCGCTCCTTTCCTCAAAAGATATCTAACAATCTCCACCGCCGCAATCCTCCTCTCCTCCGAATTTGTGCCCTGAAAAATCTCATCAAAAAGAAAAAAAACCACCTCCTCCGAACTCTCTACCAACTCCACCGCCGTCTTAATGCGATAAACCTCCGACATGAAATACGAAAGCCCCTCCCGAAGATCATCCCTCACCTGAATCGAAGTTACCAACTCCACCAAAGGCGCAACAAACTCCTCCGCCGCCACCGGAGCACCCGCCTGAGCAAGAACTACTCCCACACCCAGCGCGCGCAAAAGCGTACTCTTGCCCGACATATTCGAACCCGTAATCAACAAAAATTTCCCTAAACTATCCAACGAAATATCATTATCCACCCGCCTCTCCCTCGCCAAAAGCGGATGACCAATCCCCCTCGCCAAAAACCGATACGGAGGCGAAGATATCAAACTCGGAAAACACCTCTTGGGCTCATCCCAACCAAAAGACGCAAACGCAACCAATACCTCCAACCGCCCCAGCTGCTGAAGCACCTCTCTATAAAAGGGAAACAACCTTCTCCGATAAACCTCTACCCAAAACAAAAGATAAAAATCCCATAAAAAAAGAAGCTGAAAAGGCAACTGAACAATGGCCGCATTCCGAGCTTCCAAAAATAGAAGCAAAAGATTTATGCCCCCGCTACGACGCTCTAGAGCCAATTCAAAATCCCTCCGAACGCCCTTGAGCAAATCCGATCGCCACTCCAACCCTACCACCTCCCTCCATATGCAAACAAATGTAGCAAAATCCCCCATAACCCGAGAAAACATCTGAAAGCGTTTCTGAAAATCCTGAGAAAAATAAGAACTTATCCCAAAATGAAACAACAAAAAAATCAACCACAAACGCCCCCAAAGCAAACCCAAAATATCAGCCAACAAACAAACCCCCATCCCCACACCACTCAAAATAACCACAAAAAACCATACCCACCTTAACCCGGAATAAAAATCCCCCACTCGCTCCCAAATCCCCAACACCTTCCCCAAATCCTTGGACGATATCCTCTTTGCATGAGCATAAATACTCTGCCGAAAATCCAAACAAGGCATCAACTCCTCCACCGCCCGCTGCCTCAACTGAATCTCTTCTAAAGAAGCTCTCTGAGAAATCCACTCCCCCAATATCCTCTGACCATCATAGCTCACAGGTAAATTCAAAAGATGATAGATCGAACCATAGCCATAAAGATTTAAATCCTCCGCATACAAACAACCCTCCCCCTGAGAGGAAGGAGGAAATAACCTGGAGGGAAGCTTGGACCAATCCCTCTCTAAACGATAAATGGCCTCCTGATTTACCTCCACCATAGAACGAAAAAAATACAACCTCTCCCTCAAACGCTGATGGCGAAAAACCAAAAAAAGAAATAAAATCAACCCCCCAACCCCTAAAATCGTCCCTATCCAAGAAAAAAAAATAAATAAATCTACCCCCACCCCAGCTAAAAAAATACAAAAACTAAAAAGCCGCCATCGCGATAAACGACTGGCAACTCCCTCCAAATGCTGAAATCGCTGACGAAAAGAAAATAATCGCTCCTGGTAAACGGACTTCGGATTGTATCTCTGAGACACTAACCACCCTCCTTCGAACGCGGAGGAAAACAAAACTCAAAAAGAGCCTTGAAAATCCCCTGAATATCTACCACAATCAGATAAAGACAAGGAATCACCAACAGCGTTAACATCGTCGCAAACAACAAACCAAACGTAATCGAAATCGCCATGGGTATCAAAAACCTAGCCTGCATGGATTGCTCCAACATTAACGGCGCTAGCCCCAAAATGGTGGTGATGGAGGTCAAAAGAATAGGACGCAACCTCTGCTTGCAAGACTCAATCACCGCCTCCAAAGGCCTTACACCTTCCCTCACCTTGCGATTGATAAAGTCCACCAACACCAACGAATCATTCACCACAATCCCCGTAAGTGCCACCAACCCAATCAAACTTAGAAGAGTAAGGTTGTACCCCATAAAAACATGGCCAAAAACCGCACCAACAATGGCAAAAGGTATAGAAAACATAATCACCAAAGGCTGAACGTAAGATCTAAATTGTGTCGCTAAAATACAGTAAATGAAAAATATAGCGGCAAAAAACGCCCTTATCAAAGAGCGAACCGATTTTTGAGATTCTAACTTCTCTCCCTTATAACGCCTGTGAATGCTAGGAAATTTTCGATGAAATTCGCCTAGCTTCTTCTCCATATCCTCTATCACCTTAGAAGGTGTATTTTTTTTATAGTCCACCTCCGCCGAAACCGTTATGGTCCGATTCTGATCCGTCCTCTTGATCACAAGATAAGCTCGCCGCCATCGCAACCGCGCCACATCCTCTAAAAAAACCATCCCCCCCTGCGGCGTCCGTATCCTCAAACGCTCCAAATGCCAAATCCCCTCCCGCTCCTCCCGCGGAAGACGTACACGCAATTTAACCTCCTCCCGACCGCGATAAAATTTATCCGCCTCCACACCATAATACGCCGCCCGAATTTGCTGAGCAAGCTGCTCTACATCCAACCCCAACGCACGACCACTCTCACTCAAAGAAATCACTACCTCCCATTTGCCCATCTGGAAATCATCCGCAATGTTGAAAACTCCATCGTACCTCCTCAACCTCCCCTTAATGTACTCCGCCGCCTTCTTCAAAGTAGGAAAATCCTCACCCTGAAGCTCTATCTCAATGTCCTTCCCCCGGGGCCCACCCTGGATCGTGTCAAACTGAATACTCTCTACTCCAGAAATCTTCGCAGCTCTCTTTTGCAACTGACGAATAATCTCAAAAGCTGTCCTCTCCCTCTGCTCCGGCTCCTTTAATTCCACTAAAATCTGTCCAACTTCCGAACCGCTCCCAAGAATGCTTAACCCCGCCATCGAAAAACCAATCTGCTCCCCCAACAAAGTGTAAACGCTCTTGACCTCCGGAAGCTTTATCACCTCTCCCTCAAGCACGCGAACCACCTTTTCCGTTCGGTGCACCGGTGTCCCCGTAGGCATGTTTACGTTGATTTGAATTGTGTCCGAATCCACCTTCGGCATCACCACAAATGGTACCAAAATCGCCCCCCCAATCCCCGAAATCACCGTCAAACACACCACACTCACCACCACCACATACCGATAAGGCAAGATCTTCTTTAGGATCTTTGCTAGGGAGTCTTTCCCAAATACATTTAAGAAATAAAGCTGCCTCAAACGAAGACGTCTCCACCAAGGCAAAGCTAAAAAATCCTCATTGACGCTACCCTGATAGGGATTGCGAACCTTCTTCGGGTTCAACGTCTCCACCAAATGCACGGGCAAAATAAAAAGCGCCTCAAATAAACTCAATCCCAACGCACAAGCCACCACAATAGGCAAGACCCTCATAAACTCCCCCATCGAACCCTCCATCATCAAAAGAGGAAGAAAAGCGACCACTGTGGTCAAAACAGCCGAAGTAACAGGTAAACTTACCTCCCGCGCCCCCTCAATGGCCGCCCGAAAAGCCCCTTTGCCCTCCTCCATATGACGATAAATATTCTCCCCCACAATGATCGCATCGTCCACCAACATCCCCAACACCACAATCAAACCAAATAAACTAATCAAATTGATCGTCACCCCAAGCAAATCCATCAAAATAAACGTCCCTAAAAAAGATACCACAAGACCCGATGCCACCCATATCGATAAAACCAAATTTAAAAATAAAACCAACGAAAAAAAAACCAAAATCAACCCAAATTTCCCATTCCTCAGCATTAAATCCAAACGCTGCCAGATATATTTGGATAAATCACTGTGAATCCCCACCTTCAGCGAAGAAGGAAGCCTCCGCTCCAATACGTGAATGTATTCCTTAACCTTGCGAGCAATCTCCAAAGCATCCTGCTCCGGCGTCTTGAAAACATGCAAACTAACCGCCCTCTTCCCCCCAAATCGCCCGTAGTTATACGTCTCCTCATATGCTTCATAAACGTTCGCAAAATACCGCACCGGCAAAACCCCCCCCGCCCCTGTAGCGCGAAAAGGCAACCGTGCCAAATCCTTCGCCCTATAACGCTCCCCATCTGTGCGCACCAAAATCTCCCTCCGATCGGAACGCAACTTTCCCCCCGCAAGCTCAAGATTGGAGCGCCGAATAAACCCCGCAAGCTCCAAAGGCGTAAGCTGAAATCGAACACTATTCTCCAAAGGCACATCAAAAGCAATCTCACTCTTGCGTATCCCCGAAAGCTCCACGTTTGTCAAACCCGGAATAAGCAATAAATCCTCTTTCGCCTTCTGCCCAATCTTTTTTAACGTCTCCTCCCGCACATCTCCATAAATGGAAAAAGCTATCACCGGAAAAAGTGGACGCATCAACTGTATATTCGGCTTCTGGGCATCCTTGGGAAAATCTGTGATCTTGTCCACCTCATTTTTTACCTCGCTCAGCAACTCATCCACCCTACGATACCCCTCCTCTAACTTTAGACGCACAAAGCTCCCATCTTCTGTAGAAGTGGAATACAGCGTATCAATCCCATCTAACTCCTTTACCTTGTCCTCAATCTTAACACTAATGCTGCGCTCAACCTCCTCTGGATTAGAACCCGGATACAACGTATCGATCGCAATCACGCTAGGATCCGTCTGCGGAAACATCTCCCGGGTTAAATGCAACCCAAAATAACCCCCAACTACCACAAGCGTAAATGTGAAGATATGAACAAACGTCGGGTTTTTAACCCCAAGCTCCGTCAAATTCATCGCTCATCTTGCCCCTTTAACGTCTACATAATCTCAAAAACCAGAAAACTAGGGGATATCCAAAAATATTTCTATTTTTCCAACCCCCTATTCTATGGCAGAAAAAAATCTCTCAAAACCTCAACTCATCCTAAGACAAATCATAATCCTCTCTACAAACACAAAGTTCCAAACCCCTACCCGCCAAAATCCCACCTTCCCCTTCCCCTAAGCTATAAAGGCAAAATAATACAACATCAAACCCGTAACCGCTACCCAAAAACCACTGATGAGCGCAGATAATCCCAAACGCCGGTGCCTCTTCCCATAATCTGTAGGAACCGGATTTCTAAATCCAAAATGACGCACTGCCCCTATTATCGTCCATATCACAAAAACCACACTAACCACAACCAAAAAAAGATGGATACCAAATAAAATCTGGAAAAAAGTAGAACGAATATACTCCAACCGATGAGCCTCTTTTACAATTTCCTCCACCCCCCCTCTAGAGCGAATATCCCACTCAAATGCAGCCACCACCACACACAAAACCCCCACTATCGTACTCATCCACCTCGCATGCAAACGATACCTCCCCCTTTTGGCCAAAACCACACCATAAACCGTCAGCGGGATCAAAGCAAAAAAAGATACCACCACAAAATCCAACATAAAAGTGGAGCGATAGCCTAAAAATCCATCCATTTATCCACCTTCCTAAAATCAACCACAAGATCAAAAGCTCCCCTGAAAAGAAACAAATACCCGCCCCTCCACCATCTCCACACTCCTTAATCTTAAACGCAACCGATGCCTCTGAGGAAAAAGAAAAAGATAAAATTTCGGAGCCCTTAAACGAAATGTAGAAAAATATTGATTGAACAAACGATCCAAAGACAAACGAACCGCTTCCGCCAATACCTCCGAACCTAAAGAACGACGAGGCAAAACAATTCTCTCAAGCTCGGTCCGGTGAGAAAAAAAGATTTCCCCCCCCTTTGCCTGGAAGCGAAAAGCTGTTTTAAGCGAAAATTCCACCTTTTTCTGGCGAACTTTCTCAAAAATAGACGCGGGAAAATACTTCTCCGCCAATCTCTGCAAACGAACACTACCTACCAACCGAAAACCAATCCGATTCCGCCCCTTCCATATCCACTCCCCCAACGAAGTAAGAGCTAGCTCCCCCCGCAAATACCGCCCACGAAGAGGTAAAACACACGGAATCACCCTCCCCATCGCCGCCTCCAAAGCAACTGAACGCAACTCCAACACAATCTCCTCCCTCCTGCGAAGAAACTCTCTACGCACCTCCCCCTGCGCCCGATAAACTTGCTCCAGAGCTCCCAACAACCACTCATTCTCCGCCAATATCTGCCAAGGCTCCTCGCCTCCCGACGGATCCCTTAAGCGAGGATATTCCATCGGAAGATACGTGGAAAATACGTAAAACCGCACGTAATTGGCAACCACACCGCCCCAAACAATATCCAAGGGAAAAAGCACCCGCTTCTGAGGGGAAATTCTCAGCCTCAGCTGAGAAAATACATCCCCCGAACTCAACGTGCGCCTCCAAAATAAATCCCGAAATCCCCTCTGACCTCTCCTCCCTCCCGAAAGAATATCCACCCTATAAAAATTCAAACGAAAAACCTCCCGCCTCCCCTCCCGCGGAGGAAGAATTTTAGCCCGAAGTAAAAAGCGAATAAAAGAGGTTTTCGCCGAGTTTTTGCGCACAATCCTCAACCTAAATTCCAATCTTGAACCCTCCATAAAACGCACCCCCTCCACCCGCAAAAAAGCACCCGGAAAAGATGAATGCAGATGAGGCTGCAGCACTTTCTCCAAAAAAGAAGCACACATTCCCGGGCTTATGTATAAAACCCCATCGCAAAAAGCGGGGGAATTCAGCTTCCGAAGAAGCCCCTCATAACGCCGCTGCTGCCCCTGAAATAAACGCTGCCACTCCGCCTCCTGCGCCCCTAACCCAAACAAAATGCTCATCCAAATCCAGAAAAATACCACTCTCAAAAACATCGAAAACATCCCTATGCTATACAAACAAACTTAAAAACTAACCCCTTGCCTTCTGAACAACAAATACAACTACCCCCACAAAAGCAACTACCAACGGCAAAAAAAGACTAAAACGCCACCGAACCTCCCTCCACTCCGCCTTGCTAAGTTTCCTTAACGGAATATGCTCCACCTTCTTGCTCACCTTCCACAAAGCCGCCTCTCCTGTACTGATCCACTCCAAAAGATCCAAAAGAAACGGATAAACCGGAGAGGATTTGGATTTTGTCCAGTGAATGATACCCGTCTGAAAACTGTCAAGAAGAAAAGCGGTATTGGCGATCACCACAAAGGAATTGTGCACTTTAAAAGACTTCTTCGGCTTAAACTCCTCGGGATTTTTGCCCTCCAGCCGATAAAGCCGCAACTGCCTACGACCAGCTAAGCTTTCGAGAAAAACAAAATAAACCCTCTTCTGAGAGAAAATTTTCCAAAAACCCGGGCGAACCATCTGAATCTTCGCACCCGGCGCAAGATAAAGATGATTCTTCTTAAAAAACTCCTGCAACCTCTTGAGATTTTTCTGCTCCAACCACTTCTCCCCCCCCTTGGGAAGAGAAAACAAATACGGCAACTCCCAAGGCGGACCGTGGCGAAAATAGGGAAGGAAATCTCCCTCCACCAACGCCGCAAAAGGGAAATTGCGATTTTGCCCCGGCGGAAATGAATTCTTAGGCCCCGGCTTCGCCACCTGGGCAAGCTCAGAATCCCCTAAAATGGGATCCTGAATGGGCTTTAAACTCAAGTCCACCACCGATTGAGGAAGCCAAACATCCTTCCGCTTCCGAAAACGCAAAACATGCGCCCTCCTCGTCGTGCGAATAAGCGGAGTAAACTCCACCCCACTCCCCCGCTGAGAAGCCAACGGCGAAGGAAGAAAAAACACCAGATCCTCCGCCCGCTGAAGAAACGGATAACGCAAAGATATGTTTTCCCTCCTAGGACGCACAAAATAAGGTATGTAAATCTTCTTGCTCTGCTTTGCCTCGCGAATAGAAGTGTAAAGCTGCTCCACACATCCACCCGGATCAGACAAAACAGCCCCCTCCAACTTCACTCCATAATGGGCCATCCAATCCGATAAACCCGTCTGAATTTGACGAAAAAACGCCTCCCGTAAAGAAAGTACCAAGCGATAGCGAAAATTGGGATTTTGAACCAAGCCCTGCAAACCCTTTGAGCGGATAAAATTTGTCCATTTCTTTTCAGGAATACCGCTAGCAATGTTCTGAGGATCCAAACTGTTGAGAAAAAAAATCACCCGCCCTCCCCGCAAAATAAATTTCTCAATCTGATAAAGAGCCGAAGATGGAACCGTCGAAGTGGCCAACACCAACAAAATGCTAACATCCTCAGGCACCTCCGTCTCCTTATCCAAATTAAAATTCTCCACACGATAAAACTTCTTTAACTCCAGCACAAGACTCCCAAAACGCTCGTTCTCCGAGGTTAAAATTTCACTAGGACTGTACAAACCAACCTTGATCGGAACCGGCGCAATCAACTTATCTATCGCCTGACTAAGCCTGTACTCAAATGTGTTGGGATCCTGAATGTGCTCCACAACCCGCGTTTTTCCCATATACTTGAGCTGAATGCTGGAGAAATAGTAAAAATCCTTCCCCTTCTCCCGCATTGCACTCAGGGGTACCCGCTTCTTCTCCATTAACTGAACCAAGCTCTGAGTGATCCCATGACCGTAATACTCCTCTTCGTCTCTCTCGCCCTTGCTAGAGTTCTTTTTGCCCAAAAGCTCCTCCAACCTAGAGGTCGGATCCACAATCTCAAATCGTATGTCCCGATGGGAATACTTCCTTGCATAGATTTGGTACTCCCTTAAAAGATCTTGGCAATAACGCCGCAATGGGCGCAGCGATCTAGGAAGCTCTTGGGATAAATAAAATGTAAGCTCAAGGTCATAGCGCAAATTTGACAGAATTCTCTTGGAATACTCAGAAAGAGAATACTTCTTGGAACGAGTGAAATCCTTGCGCCAAAACAAGCGCTGAGCAAAAATCAAATTGAGCATAACTCCAATCCCCAACCACAAAACCATCACCACAACCGCGTTCAAAAGATATTTCCAGTTCTTCGCACTCATCTACGACCTCCAACCAACACTCAAGCGCGTCAACTCCAAAAAAATCCAAGTGGTGGTCCACAAATAAACAAACGATTTTGCCTCCAGTACCCCCTTCGATATCATCTTAAAATGACTGGTAAAACTAAGATAGTAAAAGAACTCAGCCCACAAAATACTCCATTTCTCCAAGACCGCTAAAACCACATCCGTGGAAAAAAGATAAAACAACACCAACACAAAAGCCGTCAAAATAAACGCCAAAATCTGATTTTTGGTCAGACTGGAAAAAAAACACCCTATAGCCAAATACACACCAGCTAAAAATATCGTAGCCACATACCCCAAAATAATCGGACCCCAATCCAACCCCCTTTGGAAAGCCGCCTCCCCCCCAAAAGCAACGGCAACTTGACCATAATCCGCTAAATTCTCCACCTCAAACACCCAAACCAATGTCAGAAGCACCGCCATCGTTAAAAACGTCCAAGCCGCCAAAAACTTTCCCCAGACCACCCTGAACGAAGATAGCGGAAGTGTCATCAATACTTCAAAAGTGCCCGACTTCTTCTCCTCCGCCCAAATGCGCATACTCATCGCCGGTACAATCGCCAAAAAAGTAATCGGAAATATCAAAAAAAGCTCCCGAAGCTCCGCCACACCTCCCTGCCAAAGACGATCAGCGAAAAATAATCCATTCAAAGACAAAAACGCAATCAAAAAAATGTACGCCAAAGGCGAGAGAAAATACGCCCCCAGCTCACGACGATAAATCACCCACATTTATCTACCCTCCTGTTCGTCAGCAGATACCCCCTGCGGCGCCTCCTGCCCATCCCTCCTACGGGGCCGAAAACCCAACAACAACATCACCGCAGGTAAAAGCACCAAACCAGAAACCAAAGCGCTAAAAATAGTTATGCACGTCAATACCCCAAACTGAATCGTAGGAACAAAACTCCCTAAACACAACACCAAAAATCCCGCCATCAAAATCGCTGAAGTAAACAAAATGGGCCTCCCCGTAATACGAAACGTGGAGCGAATCGCATCCTTCACACAACCAGCCGCCCCAATCTCTAAACGAAAACGAGAAATAAAATGAATGGCCACATCCACCGCAATCCCTATCGAAATACTTGCCACCATCGAGGTGGAAGAATTTAGAGGTATCCCCAACCACCCCATAGCCCCAAAAGTTGTCACAATGGGAAAAACATTGGGAATTAGCCCCAAAATACCAGTGCGAAAACTTCGGAAAACCACAACCATGGTGATAAATATGATGAGTATCGCCATTAAAAAACTCTTTTTCTGACCCTCCACAATGCTGTCTGCCGCCGTAGGAAAAAGAGCTCCTGTGCCCGTGATGTGAATGTTGGCATCCTTGTAATGCTCCCTCGCATAGCGGCGCATCTGCTCAATAACCTTGGCCGCAATCCGCGAACCAACCGCTTTTCCACGCACAGAAATTCGAGCAATCTTCCAACCCGAAGGCGAGTTCCAATCCTCATTAGAAATATCCTGAACCTCTAAACTCTTCGCCACAAATTTCCTCACCCCTACCTCCGCCTCACCATACGCCTTCTCATACATTCGTAAAGCCTTTTGAAGCAACCTATAGTTGAGAGAAAGCGACTTTGGATCGGGCAAGGTATACCTTTTTTGATCCAACAAAGACGCACCTATCTGAAATTCTTCCGGAGCCATTAACTCCTCTAAATCCGGCAGCCTAATCATATTGGCAAATTTGTAAAAATCCACCACAGACGTGGCTTGATCAATATACACCGAATAAGGCATCTTGCTCTTGATATATTCCTGAAACTCCTCAATCCTCTTTAAATTCCTATAATCATGTACGCTCCCTTTCTTGACCTCAAAGACCACCTCAATCGGAGCAATCCCAGCAAAGTGCTCCTCCACAAATCGATTGGCCTGACGAATGCGGCTGCTCTCCTTGAAAAACTCTAAAAAATTGGTCTCCGCACTCATCTTAAACATACCCCAACCAAAGAAAAGTAAAATCCCCAAAGCCCCCAATACCACCGTCTTTTTGTACAAAGAACAGCGATAAAATAAGCGTAAAACCGCATTTAAACCCGCTTTTTTCGAAGATACCTCCCGACGCACAATCGGAAATATCATCAAAATAGAACTAACCAAAACAATAGAAAGAAGCAACGCTATCCCAACCCCCAAAGCCGCAAATAAACCAAAATGCCGAATGGGCTCAATATCACTAATCACCAACGAAGCAAAACCAACCATCGTAGTGAAAGAAGTCAGCCAACATGGAAGAATCAACTGCTCCAACATATGGCGCAAAGACTCCTTCTTCTCCCCCGTCCTCTCATATTCATCAAAATACTTTGCCATCAAATGCACCACATCCGCCACCCCAATCACAAACATCAACGAAATAATAAGCGAAGTAAGCGTGTTTAACGGATACCCAAGATATGCCATCCAACCCAATACCCAAATATCTGTTAGAAAAATCACCAACAACGGCAACAATACCGCCCCCCACGTTCGGAACAAAGCATACACAATCCCCACAATGATCAAAACCGTAATGGGAACAAAAATCGCCACATCCATCCGAATGGCCCGCAAAATGTCCGCCTTAATCGCAGGACTACCCGCAATATAATGCCTCACCTTGAGCTCATGAGGCGGCGGATACTCCGCCAGCAACCTCCGCACCTTCTCCACAATCACCGCCAACGCCTTCTCCGGATCCTCCGGCGGACGACGTACCTGCAAAATCACCGCCGTTTTGTCCTCCCCCACACGGGGTAAAAGCATCCCACGCATCGGCGGAATCTTGAGAAGTATGGCTTTCGCCTTCTGAATATACCTCTCCAAATAACCTTCTGAATAGACATTTAAAAACCGATTTTCCTTCTTCAAAACATACCTAGCTCCCCCATCCACAACTCTCCAAAACGAAGATGAAAACTCCAACCGCGCCCCCTCCGAAAGAGGAAGACGATGCTTGGCAAACTCCTCCCTCAAAGACGGCGAAAGCTGACCAACCCTTAACCCCTTCTCAAATCGCAGCGGAAGCGTGAAAAGATGCCGAAAAATATCCACAATCTGAACCTGAAACTGGGAGTCCTCCACCCGAAGAAGAAGTTTTTTTAATATGGTCTCCTTTTGAAGTGGTCGTAGCCTGACCAATATTTTCTTAAATACCGACTGACGATAAGGGTACTGAAAAAGAACCTTGCGAAGAAAAACTTCCCTCTTCCTAGAAGAAAGCCCGCCAATGGTCGCCTCAAAAAGCTCCTTCTCCGATGGCTCCCGCTCCCCCCTTACAAAAAGTTTTACCAACCCATCAATGTACGCCTCATACTCCCGACGAGAGAGAACCTCCCGAAATAGACGAAATAAAACCTGACCCTGTTTCCTAGCGTACTTCCTTAAAAGTGCTTGTAAAATAGCCTCCTTCTGAGAAAACGAAAGCATCGGGTAAACCCACTTCAATAAGGTCTTTTGACCAGGGTACTTCCCGTAAAAAAGCAAATGCTGCTGAGAACGCAAACTGATTTCCTTCGCCTGCTTCTTGGTGAGATTCTTCATCACAATCCCCGCCAGATTTTGGCGTATGTCCATCACACTCCTTTTCAGAAAAAATCCTAATAAATCCCGGGAAATCTCCTCCCTCTGCACCGGCGGAATCTCATGAAGATACAGGCGATAGAGCTCCTCCGGCTCAAAGCTGGATAAAATTCTTTCCACACTCTCCTGATCCAAATGAAAATCCGGCTTCTTCGTCGTGGTCAACGCCAAAACATTCTCAATCACCGAATAATTCTTAAACCGAATTTCCTGAAAGCGATCCGTTAACTTACTCAAATACTCTAAAAACAACGGCTCAAAAACAGAACGCCCCTGGTTGTGAAACACAACCACCAAAAACTCATCCGAACCAAACTTTTGGCGAAACTTGTAAAAATATTCCACCTCCGGGTTGCCCACGGGGAAAATATTCTCCGTGGAATTGTCCACCTTCAGGCCAGGCTCATTTAGAAATGAAGCAAAAATCGCGCTTAGCCCAATCACAAAAAACAAAATGGTCTTTGGATACTCTAAAAGGAAATCAATGGCTTTCTGCATCCTAGCAACCCTTAGAAAAACCTAAAACGGCGAACCTCTCCCCGCCACTAAAGAATACATACTCCCTCCCCTCCCAATTCTGCCAATGTGATGAAACACCAACCAAATCCCATAAACCTAAAATGGGCGCAAATACGCCAAGTAAAAAATCAGCAAAATAAGAATGAACTGAGAGTATAAAAAAATATTCATTTTCCTCTGGGCTTTGTCAAAAATTTTATTCCTCTCGTCCCCTTCCTGACAAGCAAAAGCCTCCCGCCTCAGCTTAGCCGCCTTGGATCCAAACGCCCCCATCACCCCCAACAAAGCAAGAAAAAGAAGAGGCTTGAGATGCACCCACCCGCCACCACCCGCAAAACCTAGCTGAAACCACTTCCCCGCCAGCGCTATCTTCAGACCAACCAAACCTGTCAACAACCCCACCCAATTGGCCACCCGCTGAAAGTACAACAGCTTCTGATTCAGCGACCTTTGCCGCTCCTCCCCCTGCCGCTTCCAATACCACTCCCACCAAAAAAGAAAAACAGCGTACGTCGCCAACACAAAAGCAAGAAAAATATGCAAATGTTTATAAGCCAAATAGCTCATATCACCTATCTCCAAATTCTAGAAAATACTATTTTTGGGATGACTCTCCTCCCCCGCTTTCGACCTCCTCTCCCTCCAATTCCGCCACCTTTAACTCAATGTCGCGAAACTCCACCACAGAATTGTCGTATAACCAAAAACCTATAGAACCAGCGGAATTGGCCGCCTCCTTGGCCTGAGAAAAAGAAGCCGTGGACGAAAACACCAACACCCTATCCCCCTCCACCTCCCAGCGAAGAGTATGCCACACCCCAGAAGGAAAATCCGCCGTGGTAATGGAAAACTCCGTAAAACTCTGATTCTGCTTAATCAAGCGAACAAGAAAACGAAATCCACTCCCCTTTTTGATACGAAAACGCAACTTGCCTATGTAGGTTTTCATCTCCTCCGCCTCAATGGTATCCACCCCATGCCTGTCCTTGGCGATGACGGAGAGAGCGGAAATCACCCTCTCCTCCGTGCCTGTGGCGTCAGCGATAATGGTGCGCTTCTGCTGCTGCCACGCAGAAGAAGGCGCTAAATCCCAATTGTACAAATCATCCGGGTTGATGGCCGAATACCATCGCAAAGAGCGAAACTTCGCCAAAAATCGATTGTATTTCTCCAAATTTTGGCGAATCTCAGACCTAAAAAGGTCCATCTTTTTTTGAATAGAAGAGGGAATAGAGGAAATCACCTTAGAATAAGCATTCAACAAACCCAAGGCTATGGAATATTGGCGAGTTTTCAGGTAGCTTTCCACTTTGGGAAATAAAGCGTTTGCGTATCTAAATGCAAATTGCTCCTGCTTGATTTTCTTGCGCAGTTGCACAATCTTGAGCACATAAGGACTTTTGAGCAAAACCGGAGGAATGGGCTCCAACTGCTCCAGCGCCTGGGAGATTTTTCCCGCCTTGACCAGCTCTTGAACCTCGGTTTTTAAATGGTTAAAAACCTTCTGTTGATGCTGCTGAAGCTTCTGATTGGCCAGCTCCATAAGAGAGCGCAATTTCTGCCTCTCCTTCTCATTTGATGCCACTAAAAGATAACCCTGAACCTTGCTCAAATACTTCTGATAGTTGCGAAGCTTGGGAAGCTCCTTTTCCAGTTTTTGGATTTTTTTGGCCAATTCTCCCTCCTCAGGCGCAGAAGAAGAACACCCTATCGCCAAAAAAAAGCACAACGCGCAAAATATGGGGAATTTTGTCTCCATCTGATCCCTCCCTACGTCTGTTCTGACGCCTTTCTGGTGCACTTGGCCACCACAAAGGTGATATCGTCCAACTGCTCACAACCTTGGATAAATTCCTTCAACTTCAAAAAACAATTGTCCACAATTTCCTTGGCACTCAATTGCGCCTTTCCCTGCTCTTCCACCAACCGGAGCATCCGCTCCAGTTGAAATTCCTCCTCGTCCCGATTCCTAGCCTCCGTTGCCCCATCCGTATAGAGCACCACCACATCATTTGGCTTGAGAGGAAGAAACTTATTCTCGTACATGGGTACATGAGGTGAGAGACCAAGCACCACTCCCCCGCTAGGGATGGCCTCCGCTTTTTGCTGGGCGTGGCGGTAGAGTAGAATGTGCTCATGGCCTGCGCTAGCGTAGTGAAGGCCTTCTTCTAAAAGCTCGAAGAGAAGCATACTCATGAAAGTGTCTCCGGAAGTGTTTTGGTAAATCATCTGGTTGAGATGGTAGAGAATTTCAGCAGGTGAGAGAACACTCCCCGTCTGAATCAATGGCCGTATGGCACTGCGAGCCATCACCATCACCAACCCCGCGGGAAGGCCCTTGCCAGAAACGTCCCCAATGCAAAGAAAATAGCGCGGCGGCTCCTCGTAAAAAGTGGAGATTACATCGTAGTAGTCCCCCCCGATTTCTTTTGCGGGGATCATGTTTCCCGCAATATCGGCGTAAGGAATATCGGGAAAATCCTTGGGCAAAAGATCGCTCTGGATGGAGGCTGCGATATTGAATTCGTGCTGGATGCGCTCCTTATCCTGCAACTGCTTGAAAAGAAGAGACTGATTGAGCGCCATGGCGATCTGCTTGGCCATAGCATCAAAAAACGTCAAATCGGTCTCCTGGATTTGGTGTTGAAGATCACCGCTATCCAAGTAAAGGATCCCCAAATCCTTTTCCTTCTCCCGCAAAGGGGCGCAAAGCACCAACCTCTTGGAAAGAGGCCGATCCTCTGGATAAAAATCGGGCGGATCCTGAGCAGGATCCCAAATCTCATGCAAAGAAGAACACATATCCAACGCAAGCTGAGGAATCTCCGGAGAAAAATCCCATACCGCCTCCAAACTGTGCCCCTTTCTATCGCGGGCCAAACCAACGGAAAACTTCCCCTCCGCCTGAGGCTCCAAGATAATCGCCCGCTCAAAATTGGTGAGCTCCACCACCTTATCCAACAGCTGAACAATCTGATCCTGAGGGTCTAAGGTGGAATTGGCCACCTGGATGGTTTCCATCAAAACCTGCATATGCTGGTAATCCTTGGCCAAATTTCCGCTCACAATCCCCGCCAACTTATCCGTACGGCCGCCCGTGCGATCCCGCTCCCTTTCGGCGATAACGGTGCGATTGCGGCCAAGTTGCTTGGCGCGAAAGAGGGCTTTGTCAGCCATTTCAATGATTTGATCCGGGCTGGAGCCGCTTTTGGGAAACTCGGCAATGCCTATAGAAACCGTGATTTTATGGCCATCTTCCAGAAAGGAAAACGATTCAATCGTTTTGCGGAGCCTCTCCATAATGCCATAGGCGCCTTTGGCGTCCATGTGGAGAAAAAGGAAAATAAACTTCTCACCCCCGTACCTAGCCACCACATCGATCTCCCGAATATGGCTGAGAGTGATGCGCCCTAAACTGGTGAGAATTCTATCGCCGGCCCGAGCCCCGTAATTTTCATTGAATTTTTTGAAATGGTCAATATCCATAATCGCCACCGCTAAATGGCCTTTGCCCGCCCGGGCGTATTCCATCTCTTCGGCCAAATTGGTTTGAAAATAATTCCGATTGTAGAGCCCCGTTAGAGGGTCGGCGCTAGCCATAAGGTGAAGCTTGAGGTTAAAAATGGAAACAGCAATCTGGTGAGAGACCGCCTCAATCATCGGAATTTCCTGATCCTGAAAGGGACTCTTCCCCTTGTGGCGCATCAACAAAAGCACCCCTAGAGTGCGGTTAGCGGGGTGAAGGTGGGCCAAATCTTTGCGCATCACGTGCTGCTTGGTCATCGTGCGCAGCGGTATGCCCAAAACGCTCTGGTATTCCGGGAAGGTCTTGCCCTTCAGATCGAAAAAAGGCGAGCGCTCAATATCCGTAATATTGACATAAGAGCGCACCTCCACCACCTTGCGCGAAACCGGCTGCAAAATCAGCTTTGTGGCCTCCCGATAGGACTCCCGGGGCAGATTGCGGTGGCAAACCGGGCTGAGGCGAAAACGCTTATCCCGCACCAAAATCATCCCACTGGTAGCGGTCGTTAAATCCAGAGCAGAGTCAATGAGCCGATCCAGAAGAATGTTGAGATCGGGCGCGGTATTGATGGGCATATTGAGGTTGAGGAAGTTTCGTATTTGGTCCCTCTGCAACGCCGTAAAATCAAAAAAACCAGTGGTCCCCATCGCCACATCTTCCTCTTCCCAACCCAAATCCAGCGAGTAGTCCTCATCCTCCCGAAGGCGCAGGTGAGAGGTATCCCGCGCCGGTTTTTTGTCCTCGTGAAAAACGATAAATACCTCGCCAATTTGAATCATATCCTCGGTGCGCAACACATGTTCCTGGATATGAATCCCATTGACGTAGGTCCCGGTAGCCGTGTTTAAGTCGATAATGCGATACTGGGAGCCGATTTTTTTGATTTGGCAATGGAAGGGAGAAATGGACTCTTGCTCGATGGTGATATCGGTCTCCTTGCTCTTGCCAATGTAAATGTCGTCCTTCTCTACCACTTCCACCCGCAAATTACCCGCTTCGTTGATCAGCAACTGTGGCATAACGCCCCTCATTTTTCATAACAAAAAACCACACAAAAGTCTCAAAGGTTTTTATTATAGCCCAATCCAATCACTATTCAAGTCCTCTATCCCCTCTCAAAAGAATATCCCACTAAACTCACAAAAAGTATCTTCTTGACTTGACAGGGGGAGAGAAATTTATATAATTTTTTCCCTTAACTTGAGCAAAAGGTTAGCTCTCCTCAAAGATTCGTAAACTTAAACCTCCAAAGGATCACTGCGAAACCGGAAAGAAGTGCCCCAATTCCGCCAAGAGGAAAAGATCCCCAAAAACGGCTATCCTTCCCTAAGTTCCTATAATTCAAAAGCAAATTACCCAAAGCCCCTTTGTTCTCTCGTTCCTTCCCCCTTGAGCTGAAAAAGGAGATGGAAAAGACCATGAAAATTGTAGTCCCCAAAGAAAAAAAAGAGGGTGAACTCCGTGTCCCAATGGTACCCTCCGCCGCAAAAACAATCGCGGCCCTCGCCGGCGCAACGCTGGTAGTCGAGAAATCCATCGGAGCCTCCATTGGGTTTTCCGATGAAGAATACTCCAAGGCCGGCGCCAACGTTGCCGAAGACATTGCCTCCCACCTCAAAGAAGCGGATATCGTCCTCCATTTGAATAAGCCTTCTGTCGACGATATCCAACATTATAAAGAAGGCGCCATTGTGATCGGCTACCTCGATCCCTTCCAAGATAAGGACCTCCTAGACGCCTTCTGCAAGCAAAAACTCATCGCCTTAGCCATGGAAACCATGCCCCGCACCACCATCGCTCAAAAAATGGACGCCCTAAGCTCCCAAGCCAACCTCGCCGGCTACCGGGCCGTCATCACCGCCGCCGCCAAACTCAAAAAAATCTTCCCCATGATGATCACCCCCGCCGGCACCATCAGCCCCGCACGGGTGTTTGTGATCGGCGCCGGCGTGGCCGGGCTCCAAGCCATCGCCACAGCCAAACGCCTAGGCGCACGCGTGGAAGCCTTTGACGTGCGTCCAGATGCCAAAGAACAAATCGAATCCCTCGGCGCCAAATGCATCCAATTCGACCTAGGCGGTGAAACCGGTCAAAAGGGCGAAATGCACGCCAAAGAACTCACCGAAGAGCAAAAAAAACGACAACAAGAACTCACCGAACAACATTGCGCCAACATGGACGTGGTCATCACCACCGCCCAAGTCCTAGGACGCAAAGCCCCACGCATCCTAACCCGTAAAGCCATCGAAGGAATGAAACCCGGCAGCATTGTCATCGATATGGCCGTCGAAAGCGGGGGGAATGTGGAAGGCTCGAAAATGAACGAAGAAGTGGTGATCAACGGCGTAACCATCCTCGGCCTACCCCATCTCGCCGCAGACGCCGCCGTGGACGCCAGCTTAATGTATGCCAATAATTTGGCCAAAATGCTCGAACACTTCTGGGATAAAGAAAAAGATCCTGAAAAAAATCAAGGATTCCTCCTCAACCAAGAGGATGAAATCCTCCAAGGAATCCTCCTCACCCACGAAGGAAAAATCGTCCATCCATGGTTCCAAAACAAAGAATCCTCTCCCCCTCCAAAGGAAAAAGAGGAAGAAACAAAGCCAGAAGAGAAAAAATCTTAATCGTTCATTTGGAAGGGAAAAAAATATGCTACTGCTCTTTGTCTTCGTCCTCTCCATCTTCCTAGGGTTTGAGCTGATCTCCAAAGTGCCTTCCCAGCTCCATACCCCCCTTATGTCCGGCTCCAACGCCATCTCCGGCATCACCATCGTCGGCGCCTTGCTCGCCGCCGGTGCAAGCCAAAACGATACCATCGGTATCGTGCTCGGAACCCTAGCGGTATGCGCCGCTACCATCAACGTTGTAGGCGGATATCTGGTTACCGATAGAATGTTAGGGATGTTTTCAACAAAGGATGAGAAAAAATAATGGACCCCAAAACAATCAAGACCATCATTGAAATCAGCTATATCCTAGCGGCGGTTTTCTTTATCTTTGGCCTAAAAATGCTTGGGTCCCAAAAAACCGCCCGCAAAGGAAACTTGATCTCCAGCGTAGGTATGCTGCTAGCGATCGTGGCCACCCTCTTAAACCAAGGACTGAAATTTGAATGGATCGCCATCGGATTCGGCGCCGGTGCCCTCATCGGTGCCCTGGCCGCGTTTCTGGTCAAGATGACCTCCATGCCCGAAATGGTCGCCCTCTTCAACGGCTTCGGAGGCATCGCAAGTCTCCTGGTAGCCTGGTGGGAATACCTGGAAAAATACCAAGGCAACACCCAACTTACCTCCGCTCCACTCGGAGAGTGGATTGTACCCGTGGTGGCGATCGGATTCGCCGTCTTTATCGGCGGCGTAACCTTCACCGGAAGCCTTGTGGCCTACGCAAAACTCGCCGAGCGTATCCCCACCCAACCCTACCTCTTTCCCGGCCAAGTCCCCCTCAACCTCCTACTTCTACTCGTCTCCCTTGGACTGATCGGCCTATTTTCCTACAACCCCGCTGAAGGCAATCTCTACTTCTACGCCCTCCTCGCTCTTTCCTTCCTCTTCGGCATTCTAGGCACCATCCCCATCGGAGGTGCAGATATGCCCGTGGCCATCGCCCTACTCAATAGCTATTCCGGACTAGCCGCCTGCGCCGCTGGATTTGTGCTCACCAACACCGTCCTTATCGTCTCCGGTTCCCTGGTGGGCGCCAGCGGAATCATCCTCACCAATATCATGTGCAAAGCCATGAATCGAAAACTCATCAATGTCCTCATCGCAGGCGACCTAGGAGGTGCAAAACTCACCAAAAAAATCGAGGGAGAAGCCAAACCTATCTCCCCTCAGGATGCCTACTACATTATCGAAGCCGCACGTAGCGTGATCTTTGTCCCCGGCTACGGTATGGCCGTGGCCCAAGCCCAACACGTCGTCAAAGAACTAGGCAAAATCCTCGAAGATAACGGCGCCGAAGTCAAATACGTCGTCCACCCCGTCGCCGGGAGAATGCCCGGCCATATGAACGTCCTACTAGCCGAAGCCGATGTTCCCTACGAACAACTCGTTGTTCCCGAGGATGTAAATCCCATCATGGAAAGCATCGATGTGGCCATCGTGGTCGGCGCCAACGATGTGGTCAATCCCGCCGCACGTACGGACAAAGGCTCCGCACTCTACGGCATGCCCATCATCGACGTGGACAAAGCCAAAACCGTAATCGTACTCAAACGCTCCTTACGCCCCGGATTCGCCGGCGTGGATAACCCCCTCTTCTTCAACGAAAATACACGCATGCTCCTAGGCGACGCGAAATCCAGCATACAAGCCCTGATCAACGAATTCAAAGACTAACCCCCCAACCCTTTTTTACCTCCTCCCACAGAGGGAGTTTGGAAACCTTTCCAACTCCCTCTACTTCTTCTATAACCGCGCACAAACTTAACCGTGCTCCAGATAACACCATTCCTCCAACCTCGCATTTCCTCACCACAAAATAAGGAATAAATCTATGAACATACAAGGATACTACCGCTTTCCTACCATCTGGGAGGATAAAGTGGTCTTCGTCTGCGAAGACGATCTCTGGCTCTTTTCCCAAAAAGACAAACAACTCGCCCGACTCACCCACAGCTCCGCAGAAGTTAGCCGCCCCCACCTTAAACCGGACGGAAAAATGATCGCCTTCACCGGCAAAGACGAAGGGGAAACCGAAGTCTATACCCTCGACCTAACCACAGGCGAACAAAAACGCCTCACCTACCTAGGCGCCTTCTCCGCTGTGGTAGGCTGGAGCCGGGATGGAAACGATATCCTCTTCGCCTCCGATGCCCACCAACCCTTTAGCCGCATCTTCCACCTCTACCGCATCCCCGCCCAAGGCGGAGAACCCATCCCCCTCAACCTAGGAATTGCCCACCATATCTCATTCTCCCCCAACCAAGGCACCATCCTAGGCCGCAATACCTGGGACATTGCCCGCTGGAAACGATACCGAGGCGGCACCGCAGGCGTGCTCTGGATCGACCGAGAAGGGAACGGAAACTTCCAACGCTTCCTCCAAAATATCCAAGGCAACCTGGCCTCACCTCTGTGGATAGGAGAACGCATCTACTTTATCTCCGATCACCAAGGACAAGGTCGCCTCTACTCCTGCGACTTGGACGAAAAAGACCTACGCCTAGAAGCCAAAGTAGAACAATACTACATTCGCCACGCCAATACCGATGGGAAAAATATCGTCTTTCAAGCCGGCGGCGATCTCTACCTTCATAACATAAAAACACGCTCCAACCAAAAAT
>RFKQ01000023.1 GCA_003694635.1 Planctomycetota bacterium | reverse complement strand
GCTGCGAACTGCTCAATCCCCCCCCAAAACTCGCCCCTGTTCCCCCCATCCCCAACGCACACTCCACCTCTGCTCCGCCTTCTTCCCCTCCCTCTACCGCTTCCCCGCCACCTTCTCCCTCGTCGCCCTCACCCTCCTCTCCCTCTTCCAATAAACTGGAAGGATACCACTCCTATCTTATTGTCTTCCTCGAACCCATACGAGACTTTCTTTTTGATGAGGAAGTCAGCGAAATTATGATCAATGGCCCTCATCAAATCTACATCGAGAAACGGGGAAAACTGCACAAAACCTCCGCCCGTTTCAACAGCGAAGAATCCCTCCAAGCTGCTGTGGTCAATATCGCTCAGTCGGTGGGGCGAAGGATAGATGAAAAAAACCCCCGTCTCGACGCCAGACTACCCGACGGCTCGCGTATCCACGCCGTTTTACCGCCGTGCGCAAGGAAGGGAACCTACGTCTCCATACGCAAGTTTATGCGCCATGCGATGAATATGGAAAAACTCATCTCCTTTGGCGCCATTACTCCCAAGGCCGCGGAATTTCTCGATATCTGCGTCAAAATGAAAAAAAATATCCTGGTGGCCGGGGGCACCGGCTCAGGAAAAACCTCCCTTCTGAACGTCATCTCCTCCTTTATCCCCGAAGGCGATAGAGTGATCGTGATCGAAGATGCCTCCGAGCTGCAACTCCAACAAGAGCATATCCTCACCATGGAAACCAAAGCCCCCGATAAACACGGCGAGGGAGGGGTGAGCATCCGGGACCTTATCCACTCATCTTTGCGGATGCGTCCGGATCGCATTGTCATCGGCGAAGTGCGAGGCGCCGAAGCCCTCGACCTTCTCCAAGCCCTCAACACCGGCCACGGCGGCTCCATGTCCACCATTCACGCCAACTCTCCCCGAGACGCCCTCTCCCGCCTGGAGACCATGTGCCTGATGTCCGGGATAGAAATGCCTCTGCGCGCCTTCCGGGATCAAATCGCCTCCGCCTTGCAAATCGTGGTCTACACCAACCGCTTCTCCGACGGCAGCCGAAAAGTCACCCATATCACCGAAGTTCTCCCCCTCAGTGAGGATGGAAAATATCAACTCCAAGACGTCTTTTATTTTAAACGTCAATCCAATACTCCAGATGGTAGAGTGCAAGGCAAAATGATCCCCACTGGCTATCTTCCTTCCTTCTCTCAAGAAGCCATTCAAAATGGATTTCCTTTAACCAAAGAATTTTTTCAAGTGTAAAAGGATGGGATATGGATAAGGTAAAACTCAGCAAAATCGTAAACTTCCTTCACCAATATAAAAACGCCCTAGTGGAAAAAGCGCTGGATAAAATCTCCGAATTTGGTGGCGAAGAGGACGATATGCAATACTCCCTCGGCAACTTCGCTATGGAAGACTTCATGGACAACAACGCTATGCGCCTCTCCCACCTCAATGTCCTTATCTGCGAACTGCAAAATCAGCTCGAAGAACAAACCCATAAATACGAGCAGATCAATACCGAGGTTTATGAAATCAAAAGGCATCAGCTACGGGAGAAAATCAAATTCTACACCGAACGAATTCCTCCCGCCGAGCTCAAATGGCTTCACCTGGAGAAAGTTTCAGAAAACCTCTACCTCTTGATTATCGTTCGACGAGTGGAGGTCTAATTCTCCCGCCTCCCTGCGAAAAAACAAAACGAACTATCCTTGACAGACCTCACTGGACAAAGTAAGATAAACCTAACGCTGTGTCCGTATTTTTTTTCAGAACGAGGTTTGCAGGCATCCGCAGCGCTGAACAAAACTAGGTTCAAATGACTTGGAAGGTGAAAATTTATTCAAATGATCTCAGCGAGCGCAAGAAGAACAATGAAAAAACGCAAGATGATCAAGGTCAATGATGAACGAGATCAGATCAATATAGCCAAAATCTATGAAGCCGAGCAAGAGCATATCTTCCAATGGTGGGATGAACTCAATCCCGAAGGGAGACGGCGTATCCTAGATCAAATCTCTGACCTTGACCTCCAGCTGCTCTCCCAATTGGTCAAACAACATCTAGGGCCAAATGCAAAAAAAGCTAGAAAAAAACAGCTCGCTCCGCCCCCCATCCTTCAGCTCCCTTCTCGTGAAAGCGAAACTGGAAGCCAACAGCGCCAAGAGCTCCAAAAACTAGGCGAGGAAGCGATCGCTGCCGGAAAGGTCGCCGTGATGATGTCCGCGGGAGAAGATGCCACCACCCTAGGATATCGCTGCCCGCTAGGGATGCTCGAGATTGCCCCCATCAGCAACAAATCCCTCTACCAATGGCACGGCGAAAAAATTATGGCAATGAATAAATACTACCGAACCTCCATGCCGTGGGTGATTATGCTCTCTCAAGCCACCAAGGCCCAGACCATCGAACATTTCGAAAAACATAGCTTCTTTGGACTGAGTAGCGCCGATATTCAGTTTATCGACCAAAAAATGCTCCCTTTGGTGGATAAACGGGGAAAAATGGTCCTCGCTTCCAAAGACTCCATCTACCTTAGCACCAATGGCTACGGGGGAATTCTACAGGCAATGAGGGACGGTGCTGTTTTAGAAGCGCTAGAGCAACAAGGCGTCGAAATCCTATTCTATTCTCCCATCGAAAATCCACTCTTAAAAATCGCCGACCCCCTTTTCCTAGGATACCATATCCAAGAGGAAGCGGAGGTATCCACTAAAGTCGTCCGGAAACAGAGTGTGGATGAACGGGCCGATGTGGTCAGCTATATCGATGGAAATTTGGGGGTGCTTGGCCACGATGATCTGCCAGAGGAAGAAAAGCATGCCCTTCGTCAGGATGGCAACCTCACCTTTTACGCCGCCAATACCGGCATCCACGCCTTTTCTCTTCCTTTCCTCAAACGCTTGCTTGATGAGAATATCGAGCTGCCTTATCACAAAACGGAAGCAAAACTTGACCCAGAGGACGATCCGGAAATTCCCAAAAAAAACCCTCCCCTGTTCCGCTTTGAGACCTTTGCCTTCGATATTTTGCAAGCGGCGGAGAAAAAAATATTTGTCGAAGTCCCTCGAGAAGAGGAATATCTCCCCCTCCGCTCCAAAACAGGACCAAACTCCCTAGAGGCCGTGCGGAAAAAACTCTCCGACCTTTTCTGCTTCTGGTTTTCTCAACTTGGCGAGGAGTACCTCGCCAACCCTTCGAACGTTGTTTTGGAGGTCAGCCCAAATTTTGCGTTTTCGTTTGAGGTTTTTCAAGAAAAAGTAGGGAAAGAAGGAATATGCTAAAATCCCATTTCCTCCCCTATCTCTGGCTCAGCTTCCTTACCCTTCCCGTCTTTGCCTTAAATGGCCAGCCTCCGGGCAGGAACCTCACCATCTCTAAAGATAACCTCACCGCTTTGCTGCGAAAACTCCTTTCCTCCAAAGAAAAAGAGAGAAAGCAAGCCCATCGCTCCCTCCTTCAGAAGGGAATGGCCCTCCTCCCCCTTCTCGAAGAGCTCCAGACGGATAGTCCTAGCGTTTTGAGAAAAGTTATCGATAACTTAATAGTGGAAATTCAACTCAATTCCTTCTTTCAAAAACATCCCTCCCCCCCTCCCCTAGCCAAGGTTTACCTCCTCCGCAAGCTGAAGAAATCCAAATCTGTCCAAGAAAAACTATTCTGGATCCAGGACTTTCGAAAAAATCTCCTCGCTATTCTCCCTAAGCTAGAGCAAAAAAAACAGCGAACCTCCGCCCTCTCCGCCCTCCGCTCCTTTGGCTACGCAGCCGCTTACGATCTGGACCAGTTCGCCCAACAACGCCCTCATACCCCCCTCGCCTTTCTGGTGAAAACATGGCTCCAATGGCTTTTTCCCCCCTTCCGCGAGGAATTTGCCAAACACCCTATACCCTATTTCCTCCCCGCTAGCTACCTGATCTCTCCCCTACTCCAAAAACTCCAAAGCCAAGGCTCACTAAGCGAAAAGAAAAAACTCCAACGCCTCCTCCAACAGTTCCTCCAAATCCATCTCCAACACCTCAATTCCCCCTCCTACCTCCAGCGCCAGTGGGGAAGGCAACATTTGCTTGGACTAGGAAACCTCGCCCTACCCCTCATCCGCCAAACACTCGCTAAACTTCCCCCTCGGGCCTTCCACCTTCGCTGGCATCTGAAACGCTTGAGCACCCAAATTCGCTGGCATATCTCCGATAGCCTCTGGCAAAAAGCGGGGATATTTATGCGCCATTTCGACCAGCTCCACTGGCGCCAACAGCGCAAGGTGGTGTATAAATTGGAAAAAATCGGCGGCAAAGAAGCCGTGCCTACCCTGCGCCGTATCCTCCAGCAAAGCCCCTCTATACCGCTAAAAATCTTTGTGATCAAAAGCCTCTCCCGCCTTGGCGAAACCCTCTCTTGGGAAGAACTCTCCCAACTCACCCAAATCTCTTCAAAAAAAATTCAAAAAGCCATCGCTTCTGTGCAAATGCAATTGGGCATTCAGTACCTGGAGGCCAAAGAGTATAAACTCGCCGCCACAAGCTTCCAAAAAGTACTCGACTTTTTCCCCCACAACTCCACCGCCCTCTATAACCTTGCCTGCACCTACTCCCGCTGGAAAAAAAAGGAAGCCTCCCTCCACTACCTCAAGCGAGCTCTATTGGCCAACTTTCGCGATCTCTCCCACCTCGATAGGGACCCGGATCTGGACTACATTCGCCCCAGTCTCCGCTTTCGTCTGCTTCGCCAGCAAAAAACCCCCTCTTACGAAGAGCTGCAACAAATCGAGAAAGCACTCCAGTCCACCTTGCAAAACTCTCCCCAAAACCCCTTTGCTCTCTACAACCTCGCCTGCACCTACTCCCGATTGGGAAAACTCTCCTCCGCCCTCCATCGCCTCAAGCAAGCCCTCCAAGCTGGATTTCCCGATACCCCCTTCGTTGAAGAGGACCCGGAATTGGAAAATTTGCGAAAAACCAATGAATATGAAAAACTTTATCAACAATACCAAAAGCCTTAAGCGCTTCTATCCGCACCTCCAACGGTGCCATACTGGGGAGGCTTCCTATGGATACTAGATCCAACCTGAACATTATGGATTTCTCGAACATTATCCAAGCCCTAGCTACCACGCAGCGTACGGGTACCCTAAAGGTATGCAACGAGGAAGACGAAAAAAAATACCTCTATTTTAAGGATGGATTTATCGAACTCGTCTACGTCCCCGGGCAAGAGGACTTTGCCGCCACCGCTTTCTTAAAATCCGGCTTCCTCGATGAAAAGCAAATCCATTCCCTCTACCTCCTCCAAAGCAAAACCCACGGCTCCATTGCCCAGCTCGCTTGGGAAACCAAACTCCTCACCGAGGCCGAAATCCTCGACGCCCTCTCCTTTCAAATCCAAGAGGAAGTCTCCGAAATCTTTATCTGGAAAGACGTCCACTGCGAATTTATCGAAAATACCCCCCCCGCCAACTACCAAGACTATAACTTCCTCTCCCAACCTGTTCGCCTCAATGCCAGCTCTTTGCTTATGGAAGCCGCTAGGGTGAACGATGAATGGAATCGCATCAAACAAGCGATCCCGTCGATGAAAGATGTCTATCAAGTCAGCCCGGATTCGTTCCACTTCTTCGATGAAAACAACCCTCGCACCAAATTTGTGCGGGAAATCCTCTCTTTGGTCGACGGCGTGCGCGATGTCCTCGAGATTACCCAGCGGGCCAAGATGAGCAAGTTCGACGCCCTCGATATCCTCAAAGACCTTGTCCAAGAAGAGGAAATCCTCCCTCTAAAACACACCGAACTCCTCGAACTCGCCAAGAAAGCCCAACAAAAAGGCAACCTCCAAAAAGCCCTTCGACTCTACGAACGAGCGGAGGAACTCGGCGCTGACAACTACGATCTGCCAGATAAAATCGCCAAATCCTACGAGGCCCTTGGAAAAGTGCGAAAAGCCATCGAGAAATACCTAGACTTCGCCGCCAAGTGCTGCACCAAAAACGACCTCGATGAGGCGATCTTAACCTACTACAAAGTCATACGCCTCGATCCCAACGATCTAAGCACCCATGAGAAACTCATCTCCCTTCTCCTCGAAGAAAACCGCAAAGAAGAAGCCGTACGGCAATACAAAAATCTTATCGCCAAATACAAAAAATTTGACCTCGAAGACAAACTCCTGGAGGCCTGGAAATCCGTCTGCCTCCATAGCCCTACCCCCTGTAAAGAAGGATTTGAGGAACTAGGCCAACTCTACCGCAAAAAGGAAGATACCGTACAAGCCATCATCGACTTCGATGAAATGGCCACCAACTTTCTTCTTAGCGAACGTTTCGAAGACGCCATCCTCTGCTACCAACAAATCCTCCAATTGGACGAAGAATGCATCGAAGCTAGACTCCAACTCGCTAGCACCTACTCCCAAATCGGCCGCGCCGATGAGGCGGTCGAAGAATACAAAAAAATGGCCGAAATGCTCTCCCGCTCCGGCGTCATCCAAAATAGCACCAACTGGCAGTTTCTCGTGACCACCTACGAAAAAATCGTAGACCTGGAGCCCGACAACTACACCGCAAGAAAATGGCTAGCCAACGCCTATCTCGAGAGCAATCAACCCAAAAAAGCCCTTCAACATCTGGAAGATATCCGCCTTATCTTCCAGCGCAAAAAACAGTACGATCAAGTCGTGGAAGCCCTTCAATCCCTTCTCCAAGTCCTGCCGGAAAATATCCAATACTACGAGGAATTGGCCCAAGCCTACCTGGAACTCCAGGAAAAAGAAAAAGCGGCCCAAACCTACCACCAAGCGGGAAAACTCTCCGCCGAACAGGAAAAATTTGATGAGGCCCACCAATACTACCAACGCGCCCTCGAAATCCAGCCTTTCGATTTGAGCGCCCATCAGGCCATCGCCTCCCTGCTCAAGCGACAAAATCGTATGGAAGAAGCGGTGGAAAAATACAGGGATATCCGCCGCCTCCTTGAAGGCGCCGGAATGTACCTCGAGGCCATCAACGTCTGCGAGGAAATCTTTCGCATCGTCTACGAGGAAACGTACACCCTCAAGGATATCGCACGACTCTACGAAAAATGCCAAGGCCGCCGAGGTGCCCTGGAACATTACGTAAAATACGCCCGCAAATCGCTCCAAGACAACAACATCAGCGAGGCCAAATTCGCCCTCCAAAAGATCAAAGCCCTCGATCCAAACGACGGCAATATCGACGCTATCGAGTTCGATATCCAACATCGCGAAAACCTACTCGCCGGCAGCCCCGTGGCCCGGCAAGCCCCCCCTACGGAAACCCGCGTTTCTCCGCCTTCCCAACCCACTACACAAGCCAAGCGCACCTCCGGCGGAACCCGCATCCTCCGCCCCACCATCAGCAAAAAAGTCTCTCCTTCCCACAAAAAGAAAGAAGAACCAAAACCCCAAACCCTCTCCTCTCAACTCGAGCGCCTAAAAACCCTCAAAAAAGGCAAAAGCTCCCCTCAGCCTCAAAACGCCCAAGTCAAACAAATCTCCGTAAAAAACTTTGCCCAACACCTAAAAGCCCTAAAAAAGGGCACCTCTCCCTCCAGCTCAGCCAAAATCCAAAAAGATAAAAGCCTCCTTTCCGCCGCTAGCGCCCTGAAAGGAATAAAATCTTCTCCCCCTTCCACCCCTAGCTCACCTAGCACCCCTTCTAAGGAAAACGTGGATAGCGTCGAGGTCCAAAAGGATAAAAGCCTCCTCTCCGCCGCTGATATTCTACGGGGGATGAAAAACAAGCCGAAATAAACCATTCCCCCAAACCCTCTCTCTACCAAATGTTCCTAAGATTGCGTTGAAAAGTCTCCGCCCTTTTTGAAAAAAATATGGAGGACGTCCGTGTTGAAAAGACTTCTTATCGCCAATCGAGGCGAAATCGCACAGCGAATTCTCGCCGCCACCAAAGCCCTCGGGGTGGAAGCCGTGGCCGTCTACTCGGTAGCGGATAAAAACGCAAAATATCTCCAAGACTGCCACGATCGTGTCTGCATCGGCCCCGGCCCGCCGACTCAAAGCTACCTCCAAATGGAGGCGATTTTGCAAGCCGCCTTGCAAACGGAATGTCAAGCTCTCCACCCCGGCTATGGCTTCCTAGCGGAAAACCCCCTCCTTAGCTACATGTGCCAACAGCAAGGACTGCAGTTTGTCGGCCCCTCCGCTAGAGCTATCTCCCTGCTAGGCGACAAGGTGCAAGCAAAAAAAGTTATGGCCGACTACGGCTTGCCCACCCTTCTAGGCCCCCAAAAAAAAATCACCTCCCTCGAGGAAGCAAAATCGATCGCTCAAAATCTCGGCTATCCCCTCCTTCTCAAAGCTAGCGCCGGCGGCGGCGGAAAAGGCATGAAACTCTGCCACAACCCCGCCGAGTTGGAGAAAAACTTTCCCCTCGCCAGTATGCAAGCTCTCCAGGCCTTTGGAGACGGCTCTCTCTACGTGGAAAAATACATTCAAAAGGCAAAGCATATTGAATTTCAAGTGATTTTGGACAGGTACGGAAATGGCATCCATCTAGGCGAGCGGGAGTGCTCCATCCAACGGCGCCACCAAAAGCTCATCGAAGAAAGCCCCTCCCCCGCACTCACTTCTGAACAGCGAGAAGAAATGGGGCAAAAAGTTGTCCAAGCCCTCCAAAAGCTAGGCTACACCAACGCCGCCACCGCCGAATTCCTCCTCTCCCCCGACGGAGAACTCGCCTTTATGGAAGTCAATACCCGCCTGCAAGTCGAACACCCCGTCAGCGAACAAATCACCCAAGTGGATATCGTCCAAGAACAAATCAAAATCGCCGCCAACGCTCCCCTCTCCTATCGCCAAAACGAAATCCGCTTTCAAGGACACGCCATCGAATGCCGCATCAACGCCGAGGACCCGGAGCGCAACTTCCGCCCAAGCCCCGGAAAAATCACCCGATTCCGCCCCCCCACCGCCGACTATATCCGCCTGGATACCCATATCCATGAAGGCTACACCATTCCTCCTTTCTACGACTCCATGATCGCAAAACTCATCGTCTGGGGTGAAAATCGCACCCAAGCCATCGAGCGAACCAAGCAAGCCCTCGAACAATTCCAAATCGAGGGCGTCAAAACCACCCTAAACCTTCTTCAAAAAGTCCTTGAACTCGACTCCTTCCAAAACGGAACCTATCACACCAAAACCCTAGAGGAGCTGTTAAGCCAATGGCAAAAGTAATTCTTCAGCCAATTGGAGACGATAGAGAGAAATTTTTAGACCAATCCCTCTTTGCAGAAAATCAAAGCCAAATGGAGGCCTTAGAGAGGGAAATCGAGCAAAAGCGCAAATCCATTCGGCAAGGATGGGGACAAAAGTACATCGATAGAGTGCACAAAAAAGGCAAGCTCACAGCCTACGAGCGAATCGAAGAGCTCAAAGATCCCCCCACGCCCTTTTTGCCGATAGGTACCTTTGTCAACTGGGCAAAAACTTTTGGAGAAGATCGGCGCACCAGCCCCGCCGCAGGCGTGATCACGGGATTTGCGCAGGTGGCCGGCCGCTACGTGGTGGTCATCGCCAACGACAACACCGTGGCCTCCGGTTCCTGGTGGCCACAAACGCCTGAGAAAATCCAACGGGCCCAAGAGGTCGCTTTAAGGCTACGTCTGCCGGTGGTCTACCTTGTTGATTGCAGCGGTCTGTACCTGCCGGAGCAATCCCAAACCTTTGCGGGCAAACGGGGGGCCGGGCATATCTTTAAGATGAATAGCCTCCTCTCCCACCACCAGGTCCCCCAAATCGCCGGGGTTTTTGGTGACTGCATCGCAGGCGGGGGATATATGCCCATTATTTCGGACAAGGTTTTTATGACCGAACAAGCCTACATGGTGATAGCTGGCGCCGCTCTGATTCGGGGGGGCAAATCCCAAAATATCACCTCCCTGAGCATCGGTGGCCCCGATGTCCATGTTCATCTCTCCCGCTGCGCCGATGAAAGGGCCCCCACCGACCGGGAAGTGCTCCAGCTTATCCGAAAAGAAATCGAAACCCTACCCTCTTCTGCCACCACCTACTATCGCTTTGGAGCCGATCCTATGCCTCCGCGCTACTCTCCGGAGGAATTGAGAGGGATTTTTCCCACCGATTACAGAATGCCCTACGATATCTATCAGGTTCTCGCCCGCTTGGTCGACGCTAGTTTGTTTTGGGAAATTCTCCCCCATACCGGCCAAGAAATGGTGGTGGGCATTGCCCGTATCGCCGGGCTCTACGCCGGAATTATCGCCAACAATCTCCTCCCCACTCCCCATCCTCTCAAGCCGGAGCTCAAGCGCCCCGGCGGTATCCTCTACAAGGAGGGGATCGCTAAAATCTCCCTTTTCTCCCGCGCCTGCAACGATGACGGCATCCCCATCCTTTGGCTCCAAGATATTTCTGGCTTTGATATTGGCACAGAAGCCGAAAAAAATGGGCTGCTCGGATACGGCTCCAACCTCATCTACACCAATTCCACCAACCAGACCCCCATGATCGCGGTTTTGCTCAGAAAAGCCTCCGGGGCGGGCTATTACGCCATGTGCGGCGCTCCCTACGACCCTATCCTGCAAATCTCCACCCCTCTCACCCGCCTAGCCGTGATGGAGGGACGAACCCTCGCCATCGGTACCTACCACACCAAGCTGGATGATAATTTTAACATTCAGGCATCTTCCGAGGAAGAGTACCGCCAAATCCAAGAGGGAATGCGCCAGGTGGAGGCGAGGATAGAGCAGGATATGGATCCGGTGGCCTCCGCATCTCGTATGGATACCGATGAGGTGGTGCTGATGGGGGAGCTGCGAATGTATCTGGAAGCGCTGGTAAAGATGTGCTACCAAAGCATTGGCTATCGGCGAGTGAAAAATCCGCGCATCTGGTCGCTACACGATATTTGGGCTTTGGAGTTGTAGCCCTTTTTACCAAAGGAAGATCAGATATGGAGTTTATCGATACCTCTCAGCTGCTCGGCGATTTGCTGGTGAAGTACAACTATGTTAGCTTTAAAGATTTCCAAAGGTGCCTGCAAATCCAGGGCAACATGGAAAATCCTCCCCCCATTGGGCAGATCCTAATCGATCAGAAATTGATCACCAAACGGGCCTTGGAGCATGTTCTTCTCCTCCAAAAGAAGTATATCCAAAAAAAAGAAGAGCAAATTTTGGGAATCTCCATCGCTCAATTGAAAGAGCGATTGAACTCCGAGGATCTGCGGGATTATCTAAAAGTTGCTGTGGATGTAAAAGCCTCAGATTTCTATCTCCTCTCCGGCAAAAGTCCAGCGGTGCGGGTAAACGGGTACCTCTTGGACCTTCCCTGTGAGGCAATCGCTCCGGAGAAGGTTCGGCAGATGCTGTTTGGGATTCTCTCTGAGAGAGAGGTTCGGATGCTGGAGAAACAGCGCCACAGCATGAGCTTTTGCTTTTCTTTGCCAGGAATAGCCCGGTTTCGTGCCAGTCTTTTTCAGCATCACCGGGGCTTTGACGCCATTTTCCGCATCATTCCTTTTCAAATCCCTTCCCTGGAAGAGCTAGGATTTCCCAAATCTGTCTATAATCTTCTGAATCATACGATGGGAATGATCCTGATCACCGGCCCCGCAAGCAGCGGTAAAACCACCACGCTAGCGGCGATGATCAATGAGCTAAACCATCGGCGGAAAGGGCATATTATCTCCATTGAGGATCCGATTGAGTTTGTCTTTGAATCGAAGAACTGCCTGATCACGCAGCGAGAAATCGGGCGGCACGCCGAGTCTTACCTCAGCGCCTTTCGCGCGGCTCTAAGGGAGGATGCCAACATTATTGTGGTAGGGGAGCTTCGGGATCCGGAGACGTTTTCCGTTGCCCTCACCGCCTCCGAGACCGGGCATTTGGTTTTGGGAACCTTGCATACTACCAATAGCGAGAGCACAATCCACAGAATTTTGGATAACTTTCCGCCAAGGATGGCCGATCAGGTAAGAGGGATGCTCTCCAGCGCGTTGCGGGGCATTATCTCTCAAAAGCTGATCCCTAACAAGGAAGGAACGGGTAGAGAGTTGGCCATAGAGCTGATGATCTCTAACTCAGCGATTGCCCACCTCATTCGGGAAAACAAACCTCATCAAATACCGATGATTTTGCAAACCCATCGCAGTCGGGGGATGTGTTGGATGGATGATTCTATTGTAGAGTTGTACAAAAAAGGGTGTATTAGCAAAAAGGAAGCACTTTACCATTTGGAGGATAAGGATAAACTTCTTTCCAAAAAGCCCCTTCGCTCCACCCAAAAAAGGGGGTATCCAAAGTAAGCCATCTAGGAAGCTGTAAGCCATGAATTCTAGACCAAAAATACCTAAAATCGACCTATTTTTAGAGGAAATGCTGTCCAAGCATGCTTCGGATCTGCATATTGTGCCGAACTTGCGTCCGAAATATCGCATTTATGGGGAGCTTGTCGATCTCGATTTTCCCCCTATTCCCTCCCAAAGTTGCACGGAGTACCTCTTGGGGCTGTTGGATAGAGCTCAGAAAGAGGATTTATTTAAGCACAAGGATTTGGATTTTCTCTACGTTACACCGCAGGGAAATCGATTTCGGGTGAATTATTTTTTCCAAAATCAAGGGCTGGCGGCGGTATTCCGAAGTGTTCCTACAAAAATTTTGAATTTTGAAAAGCTAAACCTTCCCTCCCATCTGGAACATTTTGCCCAAATCCGCTCTGGCCTCATTCTTTTCACTGGTCCTACAGGGGCGGGGAAGTCCACCACACTTGCTTCTCTCATCCACTACATCAACAACCGGCTGCGCCGCCACATTATTACACTGGAGAACCCGATTGAATTTGTGCATACCTCCAATCGAAGCATCATTCACCAGAGGGAAATTGGCACCCACGTAGCTAGCTTTGAGGAAGGGATTATCGAGGCTAGCCGGCAGGATCCGGATATTGTGCTGGTAGGGGAGTTAATCGAGCCGCGAGTCATTCGTTTAACCTGTTCATTGGCGGAGACGGGTGTGCTTACGTTGGCCACATTGCACACCAACAGCGCGGCCCAAACTCTGGATAGAATCATCGACGTTTTTCCCGTCAATCAGCAGCCTCAGATTCGGGCGATGCTTGCCCAATGTCTAAAGGGGATCTTCTCCCAGATACTCTTAAAGACGAGGGATGGAACTGGCCGTATCCCCGCCTATGAGGTGTTGTTTTCTTCCTCACCTGTAGCGAATATGATTCGGGAAGGGAAGGTGAGTGAGATACAATCCTATATCCAGCGCAGTCGTTCTCAAGGTATTGTGTCTTTGGATTCTACCCTTGAGCAGCTTTTAGAGAAGAGAAAAATTCATCCTGAGGATGCTTATATGGTGGCGGTGGACAAAACTCGTTTTGAAAAGTACCTTCCCTCCCATAGTCTTTAGAGATTGGGAATTCCGAGATGGCAGAGAGTTATTTTACCTACTCAGAAGTTTTAGAGGTGTTGGGGTTGGCAGAACATCAGCTCCACGATCTAATTTCTAGTGGCAAGCTCCACCCTCAACGGGGAGAGAATGGCCTTCTTTTTCCCAAAGAGGAGGTGCGCAAACTGCAGGGTTTTTCTGGCTTGGAGCGTTTCGAAAATGAGAGAATTTCTCCAGAAAAGGAGGGGGAAAAGAGTTCTGCGGCCCCTTTGCCAGCTTCTTCGATGGAGAGAGAGGGGGCTTTTTCAGAGCAGGAGGCTAGGGAAGATTTGCCGCAGAGGTGTTTTCCAGTCGAGGAAAACTCCGCTTTGTCTAGGCAAGAGAGTGATCCTTCCGTCCAGCTTTCTCAGGATACTTCTGCGGAGCAGCGGATGTGGCTGGTGTTGGAGGAGGCGGAGAAACAGCGTCCGCCCGAGACCATCAAAGGTCCTTCTCCCCCCCGCACGGAGGTGGTGATTGAGTTTCAAGAGGTGGTAAAAATTCTTTCCAATCGACCTATTTTAAATGGGCTTAGTCTAAAGGTGTACAAAGGGGAGACGCTTTGCATCATAGGCCCTTCTGGCACGGGGAAGAGCACGACTCTCAAGCATTTGGTAGGGCTCATGCGTCCTGATCGGGGAAAGGTATTTGTTTATGGGGAGGACATCACCGAATTTACTCATAAGCAGATTTTGGAGATGCGGAAGCGTTTTGGGGTGCTGTTTCAGTTTGGCGCCTTGCTCAACTCCATGACCGTGGGCCAAAATGTTGCTCTTCCTTTGGTGGAGCACGAGAGGTTGAAGAGAAAGGAGATTGAGCGCATTGTGGACGAGAAACTGGAGATGGTGGAGATGCTTCACGCCAAGCACAACTATCCTTCCGAGATCAGCGGAGGAATGAAAAAACGCGCTGGCTTGGCTAGGGCCATTGTGAGGAATCCGGAGATTGTTCTCTACGATGAGCCCACCTCGGGGTTAGATCCCATTATGTCTAACAGCATCAATGAGCTGATTATTTCGATGCAAAATCGTTTGAATATCACCTCTATTGTGGTTACTCACGATATGTCCAGCGCCTATATGATCGCGGATCGCATTGCGCTGTTGCACGAGGGGCGGGTGATTCAAGTGGGCACGCCAGAGGAGATCCGCCATACCACCAACCCTGTGGTTCGGCAGTTTATTGAGGGGCGAGTGCGGGGGCCTTTGAGCAAGAAAGTGTAGAGAGAGACGAAAGGGGTGGAGAATATAAAGTTTGGGAGTTTGGGCCGTTTTCTTCAGGATAAATTGGGGGAGTTTTTTCAAGAGGAATTTGCAGCGTAGGGTCGAGAGGGAAGACTTTCTCGAGAGAATATTGGAAAGGATTTGGAAATTGCATTTTCTTCTCTTTTTGGTAAAATAAATAGAGTATAGAGTATATTATTGGGCTGATTTTTGAGGTAGGGCCATGGATGCGAACTTCAACCTTCGTTTTGGGCAACTTGCTCTCAGGCGGAGCATGATCACTCGAGAGCAGTTAGAGGACGCTTGGGAGACCTTGAAGAGCACCCCTTCTATGACACTAGATAGGATTTTATTGCAAAAATCCTATCTTACTTCCCAGCAGGTAAAAACTCTTCATCAGCTTCTTCAGCAGCAGAGTAGATTGGGGGACTACCAGCTTTTAGAGAAGTTGGGTGAGGGGGGAATGGGGACGGTTTACAAGGCCAAGCACCTTCCTAGTGGGGAGGTGCGCGCTTTGAAAGTACTCAATACGGAGTTATCTAAGAACGAGCAGTTTGTGCAGCGTTTTATCCGAGAAGCCCAAGCGGTGATCGGGCTAAAGCATCCCAATATTGTGCGCTGTTTTGAAGCCAGGAAGACGCTGGAGAGTGGGATTTACTTTATGGCCATTGAGTATGTGGATGGCCAGAGTTTGGAGCGGAATTTAGAAAAACGCGGGAGGCTTTCTGAGGAGGAGGCGCTGTTTATTCTTTGCGAGGTAGCCAAAGGTTTGCAGGCGGCGTATGAGAAGGGGATTGTTCATCGAGATATTAAGCCTGCCAATATATTGATATCTAGGAGCGGGGAGGTAAAGCTAGCGGATTTTGGTTTGGCTCGGCAGAATGCTCAGGGCAATACCATTACTCAGACCGGCGCTATTATGGGGACGCCGAGTTATATTTCGCCGGAGCAGGCGTTAGGGGAGAAGGAGATAGGCATTGCTTCGGATATTTATTCGTTGGGGATTACTTTTTTTGAAATGCTTACGGGTCATTTACCATTTGATTCGGACAATCCGATCAGTGTCTGCAATATGCATGTTCAAAAGCCTCTTCCCAACCCATTGGAATGGAGTCCGGAGCTTTCTCGTCCTTGTCTTCAGCTTCTTAAGATGATGACAGCCAAGAAGCCGCATCAGCGCCCTCAGAATCCCCAGGTTCTTCTTGAACTGGCAGAAGCCGTTCAAAGGGGTGAATCCCCTCGTTCTATGCTTTCTTCAGGTCGCTTATCTGCGGTGCGGGTTGGCGGGATCACTCGTTCTACGCAGGCCAAATTGGAGAGACAGAAGCCTCAGACCTCCGCGGTACCGGCGCATTGGAAGTGGCTGTTGGTCTCTGGGTTTTTGCTAGCGGCGTTGTTGGGTTTTTTGGTCCTTCAAAGGGGGAATTCTAATTCGGTGAAGGATGGGGGAACTTTAAGGGAGGAGTTGCGGAGGATTGTTCAGGAGGGGAAATTCAAGCGGGCTTTTTTCTTTTTGAAGGAGCATCCTTTGGAGCTGGAGGAGGAGAAGGTAGAGGTGGAGAAGCTCGCTTCTATGGTGCAAGATTTTAAGAGGTATTTGGAATCGATCAAGACGTTTCCCAAGGCTTTGGAGATATATCAAAAAATTCTTTCCAGTTCTTTGATGAGTGAGGGTGCGCCTCTTGTGGAGGAGTTGCGGAGGCTAAAGAAGGAAAAGCTTCAAGAATTTTTAAGTTCTTTGGAGAGGCGCAAAGAAGAGCTTGTTCATGAAGTGTTTTCTTTACCCGGTTGGGAGCGAAAATTGGACGCGCTTCGGGAAGATGTTTCTAGTTTGGTTGGTGTTGATAGGGAGATTAGAGGGCGTTTGAAAGAGCTGAAAAAAGTTCTTCTTGATATGGAGCAGTTTTATAATTTTTGTTCTCATGGGCAGCTTAAGGAGGCGTTAGAGATAGCTGGGGCTTTTTTGCCAAAATCGGTTTATAAAAAAGTTCAGAAGTCGATGCAAGAGAAAGAAGATGTAGAGTTTAGCAAACTTGTGGACGAGCTCAAAGAGCTTTGGAGAAGGCGCCAGTATCGGGAGGCTCTTGTTTTGCTTAGGCGTTATCCACCTAGCAAATTTCTTTTAAAGAAGAGCAGGGAAAAATTTAAAAAACTCCAAGATATCTCTAAAAAGTTGAATAAAATTGCCCAAAGAGCTATAAAAGCGGTGGGGGGAGGAGCTAGGGATAGCGAGGCTTTAAGACGATTGCGTCCTTTGGATATTAAGAAAGTTTTTCCTTCTTTAAAGAAGAAGATCGAGATTGCTTTTTGGTTTTATGCTGAGGAGATCACAGAAGAGCATAAGGAAGTGTTTGCTTCTGTTTTTGGTGATAGAGAGAGTTTAATAAAGTTGGAGGAGCTTTCTAGTTGGCCTTTGGAGAAGCAGGCGGAGATTTATTTGCAGGATTTGAAGCTTAGAGTCGGGCAAGATTTACCGACAAAGGCGGGTGCTCTGAATCCTTCAAGTCGGGGACAAGTGGTCCGTCAGCGAAGCAGAGATGAGGTAATGCGGTTTATTTTCAAGCGCATTTCAACGATTTTTGATCGATATTTGCAGAAAAAATGGGGAGATCCGGGGAAGTTGGTTGAGGAGGAATGGAAGAATTTTGAGAATTTTTTGGTCGGTTTTCAGAGTTCGAAAGTTAACAAGCTCTCTAAACTATATCGAGAGTTTTTAGAAAAATTTCGATTTTTATTTGAGTTGACGGAGATTTTTCTAAACAACAATGCTGTGATGGCCTTGGAAATAAGGGGATTTTGGGAAAAAACCCAAAAGTTAGAGGAGGCAAAGAAGTTTTTTCAAAGGCTAGAAGGAGGTTTGCGGAAAGGGTTTCCCTCTACTCTGGATGACTTCTTTTTTAGCTTAGATTTTCTTGTTCATCTTTGTCTGGTAGAGCTGGAAAGATTTAAAATGACTTTTGGGGCATTGATTTCCAGAGCGGATAATCTGTTGAAGCTATCGCCTTCTAGGGAATACCCTCTATATCGTGAGCTTCTCCATTCCTTTCAAATAAGGTGTCGGATTTATCGACTTGCTTTTCGTTATCTTGATATCAAAGATCCCGGTAAAACTCCAAGGAATTTTCCACAGAGTCTTAAGTATTTTCGTTCAGAGATGAAAAATCTTGGGAGTTCTGTTCGACGGCTTTCTAAGCGAGAGGTTTATGAGAAAAATCCCTATTTTCGAAATATACTTTGGATGATGGAGGCACTCACTGATGCGAAGGTTTTTTACCAGCGGATAAAAAATTATTTTGCCAAAAAGGGGAAGCATCGCTTTTTTTTGCCGAGAGGCTTTGGTTTTCTATTGCAGGATTTTCTTGTGTTATGGAAGTTTCAAACTCTTCAAAATTGGTTGGGGAATCTTCGTAATATTTCGAGGATTCATCTTTCTAAAAATCTTGCCTACCTTTCTTCTCTTTTTATACCTATTTTTCAGGCTGGGATAGATAACTTGGAAGAGAAGGAGGGAAAGAAGAGGAAAAAGGTAAGTGAGAAACAAAAGTCTAAAATGAGATGCTTTTTTTTCCTAGCGCATTTAAAGCTACTTGGAATCAAAATCCACTTTCAAAATTTATGGGATCTTATTTCAGAAAAGAAAGATGAGGACTTTGAGCCTCAGAAAGTAGATCTTGATTTAGATTTGCTCAGAGAAAACATTTTCTTTTGTTATAGAGGAGACGTTTATATTTCCAGAAACTATAGGCTATACGCCCTTTCTCGGGAGGAAGATATACCTATCGTATACACTGGTTTTGGGGATCTTAAAAAAGTTTTCTTAAAAGTAGATTTGGAGAAAAAATCGAGATTAATAGTGGTTATCAACGATATTTTATTTATTTTTCAGCCAAAGGAAAATCGCCTCATCCTCACGGTGCGAAAAAAGGGGGACGGAAATTTCTGGAGTTACCAGCGATGTTTCAAAATTTATCAGAAAGAACTTAAGTATTTTAGGAGGCTTCAGATTGTATTTCGTGTGAGCGATGCTAAGCTTAAATTGACTTCCAAAAATCAAAAGATTTTTATATATTTCTCTATTGATGAGCTAAATGATGATCCCTACTATGAACTTCAACTGCATTTAAAAGATACTCATTTGATGCGTTGGAGAGCAGTGAGTACCTTTTCTCGGGAAACCTTTGAAGTTTTGGGAAATTTACGTAAGCATCTAAGACCCGTCCACAGATTTTACAAGAAGAAAAGGGACAAACGGAAGAAGAAACGATGACCTATTTGGTAATCGCTAGGAAGTATCGTCCGCAAACTTTTGAGGAGGTGGTGGGGCAGAGTCATATTGTGGAGACGTTGCGCAATTCGATTTTAAGTGGGCGCGTGGGGCATGCCTATTTATTTAGCGGTAGTCGTGGAGTAGGCAAAACCTCTTTGGCTAGAATTTTTGCCAAATCCCTCAATTGCCCTGAGGTCAAGGACGCCAATCCCTGCAATCGTTGCGAGACTTGTGAGAGCATCTCTGCTGGGACCAATATCGATGTGATTGAAATCGATGGGGCTTCTCATCGAAGTGTGGAGGACATTGAGGTTTTGCGGGATGGTTCCCAGTATATGCCCACTCGTTCTCCTTATAAGATTTACATTATTGATGAGGTTCACATGCTCACTCGCCACGCGTTTAATGCTTTGTTGAAAACGCTTGAAGAGCCTCCTCCTCACGTAAAATTTATTTTTGCGACCACTGAGCCCAACAAGGTGCCCGATACGATCCTTAGCCGCTGCCAGCGATTTGATTTTCGCCGCATCACCCCTCAGGACATAGTGGAGCGACTTCGGCAGATTGCTGAGAAAGAAGGCGTGGATATTGAAACTTCTGCTCTCTATCAGATTGCCCAGGCGAGCAATGGAGGGATGCGGGATGCGCAATCCCTTTTGGATCAAGCGATATCCTTCTGTGGTGCGAAGCTGACTTCGGAAGAGATCAGTCGGATTTTAGGCACTCTTCCCCAAGTGAAGGTATTGGACTTTATCCGCTTTCTGAACGAGGGTAGGAAGGAAGAAGGTTTAGCTCTTATTGATGAAATCTATTGGATGGGCGGCGATCTTTCTCTTTTTTTAGAGCAAGTTGTGGAGAACATGCGCAATTTAATGGTGTTTTTATCGCTTGGAGAGAGGGGAAGAGATTTTTCTGGTGCTCCGCTGAGAGAGGAGGTCTGGCGTCCATTGGCCAAGACCACCACTTTACCAAAGGCGATTGCTTTTACTCAAGCTCTTATCGCTGCGAAGAAGAAGGTGCGTCAGGACTCCCAGGCGCGTGTGATTTTAGAGATGACCTTTCTTTATCTATGCCATTTTGATGAATTTTTGCGGCCTTCTAATCTGCTGAGAAAAGTGGAGGACTTTTCTTCTAAATCGTCTTTTTCGCTTACTTCTCCGCTCACCCCTAAGCCAACTTCTTCTTCAACAAAAGGGAAGTTACCAGTCTCTGCGTCTACGCCTTCTGCTTCTTCTGCCCCTTCGGCCATCTGGAAAGTGGAGGAGATAAAAAACAACTGGACAAATTTCTTAGAAATTCTTCATAAAAAACTAGATAAATCGTTTTCTTTATGTCTAACATATTTGGAAGAAGCTAAGTGTGAAAAGATCACATCGGATTCGATAACAATTTGTTTTTTCCAAGATTTTCTAAAAGAAGTTGTGGAAGAGAATCAGGAGTTTAAGAGGGCTTTGGAGAATTTGCTTTTTCAGCTTACCCAGAAAAAAATTACCGTTTATTTTACCTACAGTTCTCTCTCTTCTACTCAAGGCACTTTGGGAGGTAGGGGGTGCAAATCTGGCGATTCTGCGGAGTACTCCCATCTTCCGGAAATTGTTCAGAAGGCCATTGAAATGTTTCAAGGCACTCTTTTGCGCCCGCGGGAAACGTCAAGCGAAACAAACAAATAGCAAATGCTCTCTAATTTGTTTAAATATTTTCAGCGCCTACCGCGTGTTTTTTGGATGATGGGGGGAGTAGCTTTTTTTTTCTTTTTGCTTTCTGGGGTTATTTTTCAGTCCTTTAGGCAAGCTGGTCTTCAGCGCCTCCGCCGTTTGGAAAAGGAGCGTACTTACCTAGGGCGTTTAGAGGTGCTCCATCGCGCTCTAACGTTGGGGGATTCTGGTTTTTCAAAAAGTCAAGAATTTTTGCGTCGATCTATTTTTGATTCTGCAAAATTTCTTTTGGATAAAAATCTTCCTCTTGCTAAAAAGGTTATCCTTACCCAGCTTGTCGAGCATATTCAGCAAAAGAGGGAGTCTTTTTCTTTCAGCCACGAACAGATACAAAGGAAGCTTGCTCACTATCGGTATCAGCTCCGGAAGGAGGGGGAGGGATACCGGAGAATGTATCGGAGGGTGGACTTTTTCTTTTTTCTTTGCTTTGTGTTAGCTCTTTTTGTTTTTCTTTTGTGGGGAGGGTGGGGAGTTTATTGGTTGGTTCGGGTTCAGGATTTGGAGCGCGCTGAGGTTAGGGGGGTGGTTCAGGATTTTTTTCGCACGCTTCCTTTTGGTTTTGTTGCTTCTTGGCCTTCTATGGGTTTGTCGAATATGGTGCAGGATTTGGAGGCTGTTTGTGGGTATCTTAGAGAAGGTTTTCAGAATGAAGCTCAGAAAACGCTTCGTATTCTTGAGGATTTAGCTCAGCTGGAAGAAAAGTCCAAGCGTGATGGCAAAAGTCTTTTGGAAAAGGATGCTAAAATTCGCCAGCTTTCCAAGGAGCGGCATGAGCTAGCCCTGGAGCTGGAGCGGAAGTCTGCTCTTGTTCGCGATCTAAGGCGGAGGTTGAAGGCTTGTGCTTTGCAAAATCAAGAGGTAGGGCAAGGGGGAGAGGAAGAGTTGCTTCAAGAACTCCAGCGCCTACAGGATCAGAAGGTTATTTTATGCCAGCAGCTTCAGGAGCTTAGAGAGAGAGTTCAGCAGCTTCAGCAGGAGAGGGAGCTGTGGCAGGAGCGCCAGAGGCATTTTCGTCTCAAGGAGGTAGAGGCGGCTCAAGAGCTGCAGGATGCTCAAGCGCATATTTCTATTTTAGAGAAGAAAATCCACTTTTTACAGAATGAATTGGGGGATTATCGGAAGGAGGTGGAGAGGCTGAGCCAGAAAATTGAATTTGTGCAGAAATCCTCATATTCGCCGGAAAAGTTGGAGGCATTGTTGGAGAAAATCCATGATTTTGGGGATGGTTTGCGGAGGGTGGTTTCCACTTTTCGCTCTTCACCAGAGGTGGAGAAGCTGTTGGAGGGGTATCGGGAGATTTTAGATTACATTGAGAGCTTGGATCCGTTTTTGGTTCAGCGCGTAGGTTCTGAGGATGTAGCTGGTCTTACGGAGCAGATTTTAGGTGAGTTAGATAGTTTGATAGAGGAGGATTCAGGTTCGGAAGCGGATTGCAGTTTGAAGGGAGAGGAGGATAGGATTGCTTCTATGGCTGTTGAAATTCTTTCTGATTTGGAAGAGGGAAGTTCTTCTCCGGAGGAGGGGGATAGTTCAGGAAGTGTTGTTTCAGCGGCATCTTCATCGGAGGTGATTTCATCTTTTTCATTGTACCAGCTTTTGGAGGAGATTGAGGGTGCGCTTTTGGAGGAGTTAGACAGGCGGCAGAATATGTTGGAGTTGGTTGTTCCTCGTTCTATTCAGCTGAGTTTAGATCGGGAGAGGTTGCATCAGTTATTGTTGGCGATGATTCGGTATTCTTGCCGGAGGAGTTATGGTGGCATACTTCTTTTGGAGGCGGAGGAGAGGGGGGGGTATGTTGAGCTTACGTTGGAGAGTACGGGGGCTATTCATTCTGCCACGGAGTTAGCAATTTTTGAGGGTGCTTCTTCGCTGGAACGTTTTCCTCCTGAGGCGCCAGTGGTTCGTATTGTTCGGTTAACGCGGTTGTTGGGAATTCGCTTTCATACTAGAAGCGATGCCCAGGGCACGGCGTTGGTTTTGCGCATTCCCAAGCCGGGCAAGTGGCATAAGGAGGAGCCAGCTAAAGAAGAAGGGTTTTAGGTGGGTTGGTTGATAGAGGTAGGCGTAGCCGGCGCCGAAGGGGGAGAGGGCGTAGAGCCAGTTCAAGGTATTTGGGAAGAAGAGGGAGAGGAGGAATTGGATGTAGACAGGGAGGGAACTGAGGAGTAGGCAAAAGAGGAGGAAGAGATGTGGGGGAAAGGTTTGCGAGAATAGTTTCAGCCCTAGGGTCATGGGCAGCCAGAGGCCGTAGAGGAGCAGGAGATCTTGCCATGCGATTTCTCTTGGGGCGGTAAATCGGAAGGCGAGGAGTAGAGGGAGAAATGCGGCAAAGTAGAGGTTATATTTCCACAAGATGGAATTTATTGGTTGCCGATGGGTCTGTTGGGAGGAATTTTGGTATTGCAGGGTCCAGCTCCAGGGTAGGAGTATGGAGAGAAAGGCGATTTGGGAGTACAGGATAGGGGGGAAGAGGTTTTGCCATTGCAACCAGGGAAAGAGATATTCTCCCGAGAGGAGAAAAAGGAGGATAGCTACGAGTATTTTTTGTTCGCTAGGATTTAACTTTGGTGGGGGCACTGGTTTGTGTTTTAGAAGCGTTTGGTGAATTTGCAGAGGTAGTGTTGGTTTGGTTTAGTGTTGAGTTGGCTGTAGAGTGGTAGGGTTTGGGGTCGCATGGGGATGAGGAGGATTTCGTATGGGATGGCTAGGGGGAGGGGGATGGTGGTGTTTTTTTGGGGGGGGAGTAGG
>RFKQ01000022.1 GCA_003694635.1 Planctomycetota bacterium | reverse complement strand
TGTTTTGAGGTATGGTTGTGGGGGAGGGAGGTGGGGCGGGTGGGGGAGAATGTTGTGTGTAGGGGGAGGGACGGTGGTTGAGAAGTTGTGCAGAATACGATGAAAGGAGAGTTAGCTTAGGAGAGAAGAGATGATTTCTCAGTTGATATTTTGGCAGCCGGTTCTTCGAGTTAGTGTTTGGGGGGGGGTGGTAAGTTTTTTATTTTCTGGGGGGATGACTTGGTTGATTTGGCGTCTTTGTTTGCGTTATCGTTGGATACCGGAGTTATCTGAAGATCGGTGGGCGAAGGCACCTCGTCCTATTTTGGGTGGTGTAGCGCTTTTTTTATCGTTTTATGTTTCATTTGTATATATATTTATGGGGAGTGAGCTTTCGGCGTTTGAGTGGAAGATTTGGTGGGTATTTTTGGTGGGGGCTCCGTTTGTTTTTTTCTTAGGGTTGGTGGATGATTTTTTTTGTCTTTCTCCGCAGATCAAACTTCTTTTTCAGGTTGCGGCGGCGTGTTTTGTGGTGGGGATGGGGGTTTATCTTCCATTAGGTGGGATTCTTTTTGTGGAGATTCCGTTGGGGATATTTTTATTGGTAGGGTTGATGAATGGGTTAAATTTATTGGATAATATGGATGGTTTATGCGGTGGGGTGGTAGGGATATCGGCGATATTTTTATTTTTTCTTTCTCTTGGTAAGTGGCCGGGATTGATCACGGTATCTTTAGCTTTATTGGTGGGGGCGGTGGGTGGATTTTTATTATTTAATTTTTACCCGGCTAAAATTTTCATGGGGGATTCGGGGAGTTTATTTCTTGGTTATACGTTGGGGGTTTTGATTTTGGGGGGGAGTCGTTTTCAGGAGGTGGAGAATGTTTTTCTTCCCATATTGGTGTTAAGTATTCCCATTTTCGATACAGGGGTGGTGATTTTTTTGCGCTGGAGGCATGGCAGGAATATTTTTCAGGGGGGGACAGATCACCTTTCTCATCGGTTGGTGGCGTTGGGGATTAGTGAGCGGAAGGCGGTTTTGATATTGTATTTGATTGGCTGCATTGTTGGGGCGATTACGTTATCTGAGCGTTGGTTTAGTCCCGTGATTACGTGGATTTTAGCTTCTCTTTGTTTGGTGGGGATGTTTTATTTTAGTGTATTTTTAAGCAACATTCAGGTATATTTTCCTCAAAAGAGGGTATGGAAGGTTTCTTCTGCGGGGGTTAGGTTTTATCAGTTTGCACCTCGTTTGCTGGAGATAGGGATAGACATTATTTTGATTACGATTTCTTTTGTATCTGCGTATCTTATTCGTTTTGAGGGGAGTGTACCGGAGGTATATTTGCCGCTTATTTTTCAGACGATTCCTATTTTAATCACAGCCAAGGTAGGTATTTTTGTGTCGATGGGGTTATATCGAGGTTTTCCTCGGAATTTTTTTTTTCAGAATTTCAAGAGGATATTGGGTGCGACTTCGTTAAGTTCCTTGATATGTGTGCTTTTGGTGACGATGTTGTGGCGTTTTGAAGATTTTTCTCGTGCGGTTTTTATTATAGATTGGGCATTGATAACGTTGATGATTTTGGTATCTCGGACGTTGCTTCAGGTTTATGAGAGTTTATTGGGGGCTCCGCGAAGGGCGATAGGGATTGTAGGAAAAATGGAGGCTTTTCGGGTGATTTGGGAGGAGATTGCTGAGGAGAAGCGGGAATGGATTTATTTTTTGCCTTTGGAGGAGAAGGATAGGGAGGGAGGAGGGTTGGAGGAGGAGGTTAAATTTTGTGATAGTTGGGAGGAGATGGCGTTTTATTGTCAGGGTTTTGTTTTGCTTCAGTACGATCTTTCAGCTAGTTTACGGCAGTGGGTATGGGAGAATTCTCAAAGGTATGGGTTTGAGGTTTTACCGTTGAAGGAGGTATTGTAGTTGCAGGGATTTAGAGGGTAGAGGGAGAGGAGGCAAAGTTCCGTTCTTCTAAGGATCTTTTAGGAGTTAAAGAAAACGCGAGGAATGGGATTTCCTCGCGTTTTTAGAGGTTAGGTTGTATTTACATCTTTGTTTTTATTGACGTCTTTTGATTTTTTGTTTTTTGGAGTTTAGTTTTTCTTTTTCTTGTTGAATTCGTTGGGCTTCTTCCATTTGTAAGATTTGTTTGATTTTTTCGGTGATAGCTTTTTTGAAGTTACTTGAGGTTTGGACAGCTCTTCGATAGTTTTTGAGATAATTTTCTAAGCTTTTTCTAGCTTGGCGCAGTTGTGAGGCATGACGTGTTTTAGTTTTAAGTTTGGAGACGGCTTTTAGATAGTTGACCTCAAAACCGGGCAATTCTTGAATTGCTGCGGTGATTTTTTTTGCAAATTGAGTGGAGGCGTACTGTTTGGGGTAGGATTTTAGCAGGTTCATGGCTGTGGGGAATTGTTCACTTAGGATGGCTTGATAAACTTTTTCCATGGTTTCTTTATATTTTTTTTCAGCTTTTTCTAGAAAATAAAGATGGTTGAGTACACCGCTATATTCTTCTTTTGAGACGGGTAGGTTGTGGATTTTTCCATCGGAGGCGTTGCCTCTGGATTTTTGGAAGAAGTAATCTTTGTTGGCGAAATCGATGATTTTTTTCATAGAGTGTTTTTTGAGTTCTTGAGTACTGCGAACTATGGTGGGGGTGACAAAGATGAGTAGATTTTCTGTTTTGGTGTTGTATTGACGATAGGTAAACAGTTCTCCGATGATAGGGATACTGCTTAGAATGGGGACTTTTGAGACGAGTTCTGTGGTAGATTCTGTGTACAGTCCTCCGATGACAGCGGTATTTTGGTTTTCTACCATGAAGGTGGTGACAACGATTTGATCTTGGGTTCTTGGCAGGTCGATGAAAGTGCCTTGTGCGCCGCCGAAGGAGAAGCGTTCGAAACCTGCTGGGCCGCCTTGGGCTTGGGCGGTAACCCCTGTAAGGATACTGGATTTTGGGATGACTTGCATCAGTACTTTATCGGTTTCGGGGATGATATGAGGGGTGATGAAGAGGGAGAAGCCGATACTGATGGGGGAGCCTTTTCCGGGGCTGAGTGTGACGGTGGCGTTTCCAGATTGGTCAAATTGGACATTTTGTGCGGCGAAGGGGACACTTTCTCCCACAAAGATGGTGGCTTCTTTATGGTTTAGGGTAAGGATTGTGGGGGCTTGGACAATTCTGCTATGGCTGCTTGATTTAATCAGGCGCAACACACCTAGGGTTTGTTGGACATCGAGGACGGCTGGCAACCGGAAGCGTTTGGAGAATGGGGGGATTCCTTCACCCACATCGAAGGGGAAGATACCGCGGAAGGAGCCCGTAGCTTGCCCGGCTTGGGCAGCGTTATTTTCCTCGGGGGAGAGTACGCCGCTGGTGGTAGGATCGGTGCGGTTAAAGACAAGTCTTCCGATGATTCCATCTTCTTCGCTGGTGGAGTCTTGGTTAAAGCGGATGCCTTTGCTTAGTAGGGAATCAGAGGTGGTACGTACAAACTTAATATCGATAAATACTTGGAGAGGTTCGACATCTACTTTGTTGATGATTTCTTTGAGTTTATTGATGGTAGGTTTAGTGGCTCGCACAATGAAGGCGTTGGTGCTTGCATCGTAGATAACTTGTTCGGAGATGGAGGCATCGACGGCTTGGCGAAGGGCTTGGTAGAGAGTGAAGCTGGTGGTAGGATCTCCGGGGGCTTTGGCTTCGCCTACGAAGAGTACGCCGCCGGCGGTGGAATTTGCTGCGGAGGACACCGCTGCTTTGTATGTTCCTTCTGGTCGTACATATTGTAGGGGGATAATTTCTGTTTCTAATTGATTTCGGAGGCTTTGTTTGGTGACCACACGGATAATTTTTCCTCCTTCGCCTTCTCGAACGGCGACAAACCCGGCGGTTTTGACAATGGTATCGAGGGCTTGTAGCCAGTGCACATCGCGCAGGTTTAGGGACACGATCCCTTGGACATCTTTGGAGAGAATGATATTGGATCCCGCTTGGCTAGCTAGTAATTCTAGGACCATGGTGAGTTTAGCATTGACGAATTCCATAGTTACTGTTGGGGGTTTGGTTACGTGGTAGAGAACGGGGCTGACTTCTTCCACCACACAACCGGCGGCGCGGGCGACTTCTTTCATTGCATTTTTCCAGTGGACATTGATGAGTTTGATACTTACTTTATCTTTAATATCTTTATCCACAAGGATATTTACATCTGCTTTGCTGGCGATGATGGAGAGTAGATCTCGCACGCTATGGTTTCGGACATTAAAGGAAATTCTTTTTTCTTCATCTGGTTGTTGATAAAGCAATTTAGCCAGGCGTCTTCTTGCGTCAATTTCTTTTTCTTCTTGGCTAAGTATGAGAGAGATAGGGTGCAGGAGGAATATGGATAGTAGGAATAAATATTTAGAGTAGTTCAAGATACGCTTACGCATAGAGAGAACCCCTTTTTTAACAGTTATTAAGATATGATGAAAATGAGACGTTCTATTGGGATATTTTTACGGTTGGCTGCCGGATTCGCGGATAAGGGTTTCGATGGTGACTCCTTTGTAGATAAAGGTGACTTTTCCTTTTTGGATATCTTTTAGTTTTAAATCTGGAATGGGGCGTCCATCTTTGTCTAAGATAAATTGGTTGACTGTATATTTTCTGTCGTTGACCAGAGCATATTTTCTTTTTCTAGGGTATTCTTCTATAACGATACCGGTTACTTTTGGTCGGATATTTCTTAGCTCTAGGTAGGTGCGGGCTCGGTTGTAAAAGGGTCTAGCTTCATTTAAGAGATCGGTAGGGTTGGCGCCTATTTTCAGCATTTCTCTGGCTACGGAGTTAAGTTTTTTCCATAGAATATTAATTTGGTCATATTGATGGGCTGCGGAGGAGTTTTCCATATTTTGGATGATGGTCCTGCATTGGGCTGTATAGTATTCGATTTGGGTTTTACGGATTCTATCTCGCATTTCATTGAGTTCTTGTTGGATGCTATCTAAGCGTTTTTTGAGTTCAAAATTTGAGATATCTGTTCGATTTTCTAGCAATTTATTTAATTTTTCATAGAATTCAATAATTTTTGGAACATTGCTTAATTGAGAGGGTTTATTTTGGAGGCTTTTGAGCTGTTTGAAGGTATCTTCGATATTTTTTAATATTTTTTGTTGCTCTTTTAAATCGAGATTATTTTGGGGGCTTTCAATAGGTGAGATAAAATTGCTTTCTTCTTCTCCTTCTTCTTTTTCTTTTTCTTTTTCTTTTTTAGCTACTTTTGGACGGAAGGGATCACCTAAGGAGGACATTTGGCTTTCGTCATTGATTTTTTTGGTTTTTAGTAATCGTATGATGACCTTTGGATCTTCTTTAAAAGAGGAGAGTTCTTCTGCATCTTCGAGACCTTGAAAGATATTGTATCCATATTTTACAGAGTTTTCGAGATGTGAGATAATTGTCTTTTGTAGATTTTCTAATTTTTGTTTATCGGAACTATTGGAGTTTAGCGTATCTTTGGCGAGGATTCGGGCAAGATAGTAGTGGGCTTCTCCTCGGAAAGAGGGGGAGTTGAGGACTTCTTCCATGTATTTTCTTGAATCTTCAAGCTCGCCGATATAGAAGTAGCAATATCCCAAATGGAATTTGGCTTCTTGCAATTTTCTAACAATGAATTTCGTAGGTAAGGTATTATTTTCTTGTGCGTCTTTTAATTTCCTCAATAAATCTTTGTATTTTTTGATAGCGCTATTGTAATGATCTTTAGCATCTGCGAGATTGCCTTTAAATCTTGCTTGATCCCCTTTGCTGCGTAGCAGCTCTGCGTCTGTTTCATATATTTTTATCTCTACTCTGTTTTTTTCAATATCGTTTTCTGCCAAACATAGATTGGCAAGAAGTAAAAAGGAGAGTAGAAAGCTTATTAAATGTTTCATGGTAGGAATACCTTTCAGATAAATTAGAAAGGGAGTGTTAAAATTTACTATTTTTTCTTGAGTTGGTTTATGTCCTTTTCTTCAGGTGCGTAATAATAGGAGGTGATTCTGAGATTGATTTTTTTCTCTTGTTTGAAGGGGTCTGTGGAATCTGCTTTTATTTTGAAGGCATCTACTTTCACGAAGTTTTGCAAAGGTGGTTGGCTATTTTCTAGCCAGCTAAGGAAGCGGACAAAGTTAAGAAAGCTGCCTTCCATCTTTAGGTCGTAGCTAATGCTAATCACTTGAGGGACATCTTCAACGCTTTTCGTTTCTCTGCTTTGGTAGCCTAGGTTTTTTAGGTTTGCGCTTTCTCTTAGGATAGAGAGGTCTGCCAAAAATTGGTCCACTTCGCCCGGGCGCAAATTCGGCAAAATTTCTACGAACGTTAAGCTTTCTTTTTTTAAATTATTTAAGCGATTTTCTAGTTCCAGTCGGACTTTTTTATTGACTTTTTTTCTTAGGTCTCTGTTTAGTCTACGGAATTTTGCAATATCTTTCTCTATCAAGGATTTTTTTCTTATTATCTTAAACATAAAAAAACCCAATACCCCGATGATAATTAAAAAAATCCCGCCCACGATTATGATCACTTTGCTCTCAGAACTCATGACCTACCTTTCTTAGATTTTTTCTTGAAGTTTACTTGCTAAGCTGTGAATGAATTATGGATTTGGGATACTTTTACTTTTTTTTCTTGGTAGTTTGGGGAGTTTTTGGTTTTGGCTTGAGTTTTAACACAAGAGTAAAAGTAAGATTTTCTTTTTCCTCTTCATCGGCTGGGTCGTATTGTATTTCTTTTGGTTTTAGGTCTTTATAGTCTTCCATTTTCTCAAAGATAGAAAAAAAGCTTCGGTGGTTTAAAATGTCTCGTCGAAATCTAGCTACATTAGCTTCGGAGAGTCCTTTGGACCAGCATTTTGCTTTAAATTTTTTTTCATCAACTTCTAGACTTTCTAGCCATACGTTGTGATTGCCTTCGCGGATGATGGAGGCAAATTCGTAGAGTTTTGTTGACCAAAAAATTTTGCTTTTCGCAATAGAGATAATAGTTTTCTGGCGTTTTTTGGCTTTTTGAATTTCTTCTTCTAACTTTTGTATTTCTTTTAGATTGGAGTTGAGTATAGCGTTTTCTTCTTTAGCATTTTTTAGTTTAGAGTTTTTATTGGCGATTTCCTGTTCTAATAGAAAATATCCAAAGATCATAATCACCACAAAGATAGTTCCAAGAATAATAAGGATAAAGACGCCGATGGGGGTTTGTTTTTGCCGCTTTCTATGTTCAGGGGGCAGAAGGTTTATCTGGATCATACAAGACTCCTCATGATATGGAAGGTGAAAAATTTTTTATTTCCCCGCTTATCCCAAAATCCGGGTTGCCAGCCCTACCGCGATGGCGAGTTGGGGGGCGGACTCTTGCAAAAGGTTGATATCCACAGATCCTTCTTGAATTTTTAAGGCTTCAATAGGGTCCCAGAAGTTGATCTTTTTTTCAAAGATTCTTTCAAAGGAGCGCTCCAGGCCAGGCAGGCGAGAGCTTCCTCCGGAGACATAGACATCGTCTACTTCCCGTTCAAATTGGGTTTCGTAGAAATCAAAGGAGAGGTGGATTTCATTACCTAGGTCGTCCAAACTAGGTAGGACGGCGTCTTCGATTTCGGCTATTTGATCGGCTGGATCGCTTTTTAGACGTTCTGCTTCTTCCATATCCACTCCGAGGCGCCGGGAGATCGCTTCTGTAAAGTCGTTGCCTGCTAAGTAAATTTCTCTGGTAAAGTAAGATAAGTTTCCTTTAAGGATATTGATACTCGTTTTGGAGGCTCCGATATCGATCAGGGCTACCACCCGGTCTTCTCCCTCTGCTGGATTCAGATTGGAGCGGAGTTCAAACGCGTTTCCTAGGCAGAATGCATCCACATCTATGACATGAGGTTGTAGGTTAACTTCTTGGAGCAACTGGATTTGCTCTTCGATTAAACTTTTTTTGGCAGCCACGAGCAGGACTTTCATTTCCTCTTCATCGGTGTATTCTTCGTTGGGTTCTTCTAGAATTTGGCAATCTAGGACCACTTCTTCCACCTCGAAGGGGATATATTTATCCGCTTCAAATTTGATACTGCTTTTCAGATCTTCTTTAGACATGCGGATCATATTGATATAGCGCACGATTACAGATCTTCCTGAGACGCTGCTGGCCACGAGCTTGGTGCGAAAATTTCCCTTCCGCAGCACTTCTTTGATGGCATATTTTTGATCGTTTTGGGAGGTGAGTTTGCAGGAGGCGAAGCCTGTGACAATGAGATTATCCCCGTCTTTTTGAAGTTCAATTCCCTTAATCTCTTGAGATCCGATATCCAAGCCTAGCAGACTGTTTTTTTTTCCGAACATAAGAGCGCCTTTCCTAGAAGAATTTGTTTTTTGCTCTCATATTGTTAGTATTTTCTGAGAGGAAAAAGTTTACAAAAAATTTTTTTTTTCATCTTTGATTTTATTTTTTTTTCTAAATGGTGGGCTGTAAGACCTCGAAGATATCTGGGACCATTTGTTGGATTTTTGTTTCTAGAAATTTTTCCGTTTCCTCGGATGTTTGGAAGCTTAGGATTTTTTCGAAGACCTCTTTGGCTTCTTTGAGGGTGGTGGAGCGAATGATTTTTTTGACTTCTGGTATTACCACCGGTGTCATGCTAATATTGGTCAGCCCCAATCCAAGTAGAGGCAGAACGTAGCGCATCTCCCTTGACATTTCACCGCAAATGGAGACGGGGATGGCGTTTTTTTTCCCCACTTCCACAACATGTTGTAGCATACGTAGGATGGAGAGGTGGGCGGGTTGATAGAGGAAGGCGACTTTTTCGTTTACTCGATCCACCGCCAGGGTGTATTGGATTAGGTCGTTGGTGCCGATGCTAAAGAAATCGACTTTTTGGGCTAGGACATCTGCGATCAGTACCGCTGAGGGGACTTCGATCATGATTCCTACTTTGATATTTTCATCGAAGGCTAGGTGTTGTTTGTGGAGTTCTTCTTGGATGTCTTCTAGGATTGTTTTGGCCTGTTCTAGTTCTTCAACGCTTGAGATCATAGGCAGTAGGATGCGCACATCACCGTGGGCGGAAGCGCGTAGAATGGCTCTGAGCTGGACTTTTAGAATATCCAGTTCTTCAAAGAGATAGCGAATGGAGCGGCAGCCGAGGAAGGGATTTTTTTCTTGCAGTGGGGCGGAGCGGTGGTGGTATTTGTCCGCTCCCATATCTAGCAGTCGAATGACCAGGGGGCGTCCTTTGAGCTCTTGTAGGGCTTGCAGGTAGGCGTTGAGGTGTTCTTTTTCGGAGGGCACCTTACCGCTTTGGAGGTAGAGGAATTCTGTGCGATATAGCCCAACTCCTTCTGCTCCATTTTCGACGGCTAGGGAGACTTCTTGGGGGACTTCGATGTTTGCCCAGAGTTTGATTTCGTATCCATCTAGGGTTTCGCAGGGTAGGTCTTTGAGTTCGGTGTAGAGGCGGTTCCAAAAATCCGCATGTTGACGTTCTTTTTGTTGATAGCGTTTTAGGGTTTTTTCGTCTGGGTTGAGGATCACCAGTCCGTTTGTTCCGTCGATCACCACGATATCATCGTTGCTCACCTGGGCGGTCAAGTCGCCTACTCCAACTACAGCTGGTATCCCGAATGCTCTTGCTAGGATTGCGGTGTGAGAGGTTTTCCCGCCGAAATCGGTGGCAAAGCCTACTACATGTTTTTTATCAAATGTTGCTGTTTGCGAGGGTAATAGATCTTTAGCGATGACAATGACTTCTTCTTTTAGATCGTTTATTCCTTTTCGCTTTTTTCCTTGCAAGTGGCGCAGTACTCTTTTTTCTAGGTCTCGGATATCTTGGGAGCGATTGGAAAAAAGGTTGTTGCGGAAAGAGCGGAATTTTCGGATATAGCTTCGCATGGTGCGGGTGAGGGCGTATTCGGCGGTGCATCGATGGTTTCGGATTTTTTCCTCTACTTTTTGGCGTATGGCTGGATCTGAGAGTAGAATTTGGTGCACGGAAAAAATTTCTTGGAGATCTGGGCTGAGTTTTTTGCGGATTTCTTGTTTTAGATCTTCCAAGTCTCGGATGGAGGCTTTCAAGGCTTCGTGAAAGCGCTCAATTTCCGATTCCACATCTTGCTTAGGTGATAGAAATCTTGCGGGGACGGTTGTATCTTCTTCTTCCAGCACAAATGCCCGGCGTATTCGATATCCCGGAGATACCCCAATTCCCTTTTTAATTTCCATTTTTTTCGACATTCCATTCAACCTTACTTGAGTTGACCTAAGGGTGTGTTTTTATTCCTCATCTGTCAGGTCGAATTTATTTTTTACCAACTTTACGAGAGCTTCTACAGCTTTTTGAGCGTCTGTGCCTTCTGCGTGGATGGTTAGGGTAGATCCACAGGTTCCCTCCAGGGTCATCAGTTCTAAGACGCTTTTTCCATTCACCTTTTCGCCGTCTTTAGAAACCGAGATGGTGGAGGCGAATTGCTTGGCCAGTTCGACAAATTTCATGGCCGGGCGCGCGTGCAATCCATATTTATTGACAATAGTTACGCTGCCTTCGTAGTGGGGTTCCATTTCACTTAAGACTTTTTTCTAACTTTGTTTTTTGGGATTTGATTATGGCTTAGGAAAGGTGGAAAAAGCGGTGGAGGATCCATTTGCCATTTCCGCCATTTCCTTAGATTCTTTACTTTTATTTCGTTTTTTTCCAGCTATTTTAGGAAAGGTGGAAAAAGTCAGTGGGTTGGCTGGGGAGCTTTTTCGCGTGATCCCACGGACTTTTTCTTTTAAATTATAGAATTTCTTTATTTTTCTGTCAAGTGCTTTATTTAAGCGCTTGAGAAATAGGTCGGGTGCCTATTGGGTTTCTTATTGAGAAGGAGGATGGATTTTTTTTAGCGTAGGCGTTGGAGAGGGAAAAATGGTTGGTTATTGAAATCGCCGCCGATAAAGAGGATGTCGTATTTTTTTTTCTCTGCCCGGGCTAGCATCACATTAAAGCTTTCTCCGTCTCCCATAGGGTGGTTGTGTCGTGGTCTAAAGAAGATCACATGGGGGTTGCCGTGTACGGTTGTTAGGATATAGGGATATTTTCCTTTTCTTCCTTCGCAGGGGAAGTTGTTTAGAGTAAAGTATCCGGCCAGATAAATGGGGAGCACCATTTGTTTTCTCTTTAGAGCTTGGAAGAGCCAGTTTGGTAGGTGTTTTACTATAGACATATCTTTGGTAAATTGGATGGTAGTTTTTTTCATCGAATTGGTATACTTTTGCCCGGTCAATCTCTCCACTAGGTTGGGGTCGGGGGTCCAGGTTCCTAAAATTCGGCTGGCCACTACATTTTCTTTTGTAGAGGATATTCGAATCCAGGATTTCTTTTTGGTAGAAGAATCAGCACCTAGGCACAGTACCAATAGAGAGAATAAGATAGGGAAGCGCTTCATTTTTTGACTCCTTAGAAGTTTTGTAGATAAAGATATTAAACTTTTTTCTGAAAAGGCGTTAACTTTTCAGTTCTTCGAAGGCTTTATCGAGCACGGCGAGGGCGTAGTCCACATCTTCTTTTGTGATGCACATAGGGGGTTTTAGGCGCAGGACGTTGCCATAGAGGCCTCCTCGTCCGAGGAGTAGGGCCATATCTTTGGTTTTTTCTGCGATGATTTTAGCTTCTTCTGTGGCGGGTTCTTTGGTTTGCTGATTTTTGACCAATTCCACGCCTAGCATAAGTCCTTTGCCGCGCACATCTCCGATATGGGGGTGTTTGTTTTGGAGTTTTTTGAGTTCTTCTTTGAAGTATTTTCCGAGGTTACGGCAGTTTTCTTGAAGGTTTTCTTCTTCGATCACTTCCATGACGGCTAGACCTGCGGCCATGCTTACGGGGTTGCCGCCGTAGGTGTTGAAGTGAATTTTTTTCGCGAGGGTTTGGGCGATTTCTTTGCGGGTGATGACGGCGGCGACGGGGGTTCCGTTTCCTAGTCCTTTGGCGAGGGTGATGATATCGGGGGTGACGTTTAGGTTTTGGAAGCCCCAGTAGTGATCTCCTGTGCGTCCGAAGCCTGTTTGCACTTCATCGCTGATACAGAGTCCTCCGTGTTTTCGGACGATTTCATAGGCTTTTTGTAGGTAGGTGGGGTGAAGTTCGGTGACGCCGCCTACGCCGTGGATAGGTTCGGCGATAAGGCCGGCGATTTTTCCGCAGGTGCTATAGTGGATAATGTTTTGGATTTCTTGGGCGCTTTTTAGGAGTCGTTCTTCGTCGGTTCCGGAGAAGGGGTTGCGGTAGAGGTCTGGGCAGGGGACGTGGTGTATGCCGTGTTGGTGGGGGATGGGTGGTTTCCAGGTGTGGTGGGAGGTGAGTCCGAGGACGCTGGTGACGGCTCCGTGGTAGGCGTTTTGCATTGCGAGGATATCGTAGTTGCCGGTGTAGAGGCGTGCCATGAGTATGGCTAGGTCATTGGCTTCGCTGCCGCTGTTGACAAAGTAGACCACGTCTAGTCCTTCGGGTGTAGTTTGGGCGAGTTTTTTGGCGAGCAGGCCCATATTGGGGTGGAGGTAGATGGTGGTAGCATGTTGGAGTTTATCGAGTTGTTGTTTAATTTTTTCCATAACTTTTGGGTGTCGGTGTCCTACGGAGATGGTGACGATGCCGCCGATGAGGTCGAGGTATCGTTTCCCTGTATGGTCAAAGAGGTACTGCATATAGCCTTCTACGATCATGATGGGGTTTTGGTAGTAGAGGAAGACAGCGGGGTTGATATATTTTTGGCGGGTTTGTAGGACTTCTTCTAGGCTAGGTCCATTGTAGGGGGAGGGGGAGTAGTTGCAGGGGGGTAGGG
>RFKQ01000021.1 GCA_003694635.1 Planctomycetota bacterium | reverse complement strand
TTGACCATCTTTCCACCATTTTATGCTAAATTTATATTTCTTATACTCTTTTTCATCCTCTGGTTTTCTAAAAACAAAAATATGCTCATGTCCAATAAGATAAAATTCATATTCCTTTGCTCGCCACCTTTCTCGTGTAGTTTTCATGTTCCATTGTAACTTAATAATATCTTCTTTCAAAATAAATCCTGCTTCTAAAAACGCTTGCATAACTCTAAAGGCAATAGGCACATAATGCTTATGTTTTCTTGTATCGCCGATTAAAATTGCACATACTTTACCAGGTTTTAATACTCTAAATGATTCTTTTGCTACTTTTTTCATTTCTTTTAAATATTCTTCTAAAGGAAGTTGTGATAAGTCATCATTTTGTTTCTTATTTTTAGTATATGAAATTATACTTGCATATGGCGGATGAGTGGCAATTAGATCTATACTATCGTCTTCAATCTTGTTAAGATCTCTGGCATCTCCCCAGTAAGTTTTTATAATTGGCTCATTATGTTTAGGGAAAAGAAGATTATAAGAAAAGTTTAAACGATCTAAAGCAACCATTGCCGCATCAAGATTAATATCAACCCCTATCGCATTTCTCTCAAGTAATTTTGACTCAACAAGAGTTGTTCCACTTCCCATCATTTGGTCAAGGACCCAATCTCCTTTTTCGGTATATTTTAAAATAAGATTTCTTGGAATATAGGGAGACCAATTTCCTCTATAATTTCCTTTATGAGTAGCCCAATTACCTCTATCGGGAAAAGTCCAGACAGTTGTTCTCTCTGGAGTATAATCTTCTGGAGGACTATATGACTTAATGTTGCAGTTTTTGTTTAGCTTTACTTTTACATCTTCAATAATGACAAAATCTTTTCCTTTTATAAATTCTATGTAATCATCTTTTATTACTTCTTTCATGTCTTTATACTTTTTACTCATTTTCATGTCCATCTTTATATTCTTTATTATTTTCACGGCGGGGATTTTGCCTTCCCTTGCCCTTTTATAAATAATTTTCCTATTTTTAAAGATTTGCTGTCTCCTCAAGGGGCATTATTTCTCCAAAACCTTCCATCATAGGTTTAACTCCTTTTGTACCTGTCATGGCTCCCCGCGCAAAGCGGTCTCCCAACGCCCCTGCTTGACAAAAGTTTCTAAAGACTTTCTTTTTTCTGAAAAGAGGATGGGATACGGCCAGCCCTCTTCTTGCGCGGGCGAAGAAGAAAAAAAGCAGCAAAAGCGGTGAAGAAAACGAAGGACACTATCTCCTACGGCAACAATTCGAAGAATATTTTTTGGAATGCCCAATGGAAAGAATTTATAAATAAGTCTACTAACCCTAAAAAAACTTGGGGATACTTTTCTCAGACCTGCCAGAGCTGATTTGCCTCCACGTTTGTCCATTCCTCTCGCAAGAATTAGACAGCCGTCTGAGGTGCGGCTAGGCGGTACACAGCCTCAAAGAAAGTCCTCAACCCCCACCGGAAGCTCTCCAGAGGGATGCGTTCATCGTGCCCATGAAATAGCTTGGCAAACTCAAATCCTTTTGGCAACTTCATCGGAAAAAAGCCATAGGTAGGAATCCCCAATTTGGCCAGATGCTTGGCATCCGTGAAGCCCACCGTGAGAGAGGGACAGACCACTGCTTCCGGATCGCGGCTCTGGAGGACGCTTTTGAGCACGTTGAAAACCTCTTCTTGAATGGGAAAACAAACCGACGGCATATCCAAAAGCGTCTCCAGCTCTATTTGTTTTCCCAACTGCTGTTTCAGCTGTTGGATAAAGCTAGAATGTTCTGTTTGAGGGAGGGTGCGGCAGTCGAGAATCGCCCGGGCTTGCGAGGGAAGAACATTGTTTTGAGTGCCCGCTTGCAGTATGGTAGGGGCAATGGTATCGCTGAGAAGGGCGGTGAAATAGCGCCGCTGTTCTTCGGGCAAGAGGCGTAGGATTTTTTTTCCCACGAAGGGGAAGGAGAGCAGGCGAAGAACAAAGCCCTCCAGCGGGGAGGACGCCTGAACAAAGGCGCGGATTTGCCCCCGAGTGATGGGATGAAACCTCAGGGCCCAAGGGCGCCGACGAATTTTTTCCAACGCGTGGAGCAGCCGAAAGATGGCGTTTCCCTCCCCCGGCATAGAAGCGTGGCCCGGCTCCCCCTTGGCTTGAACCTTGAGCCATAGCAGGCCCTTCTCCCCTACTTGGATGGGATAAACCCGTTTTTTTAAGGCGATGCTAAAACCCCCCACCTCGTTCAAGCAAAACTCCGCCTCCAATTCGGCGGGGTGATGCTCCACCATCCACCCCATTCCCCATTTGCCCCCCGCCTCTTCGTCGCAGACCACGAGAAATTTGATGTCCCGCTTGTACCTCAGGCGTAGGCGTTTGCTCAGCAAAACCGCCATCAGCTCGTAGATCACCATCGTTTTCATGTCCACCGCTCCACGCCCCCAGACGCAGTTTTCCGCAATCTCTCCAGAAAACGGAGGATAGCGCCACTTGCTAGCTTCCGCGGCCACCACGTCAATATGGGAGGCCAGCAACAGAGGCTTGAGCTCGCCGCTACCCGAGTAGCAGGCTAGCAAATTGCCTCGCTCTGGAGCCGAGGGATAAAAGGTGCAATCGATGCCCTCTTTGCGGAGGATATTTTGCAGCCACTCTAGGGCTTTTTGCTCATGGCCAGGGGGATTGGTGGTGTCTATCCGCAGCAGCTGCTGCAGATACTCTAAGGCCTCCTGCTCGATGGAGGTCCAGTCCAGCTTTGGTAGGGACATGGCGACCTTCCTTCCTCTATTCCCGAACCGTGATTTGAGAATTTACAAAATCCATTATCTCCATCTTCTTCCATTATAGGAAAAAAAGAGGGAAATATCCACTTTAAAAAAATGCGAAATTTGTGGGAGCTTCTTTGAAAAAGAAGCCGATAGAGAAAAAAAGAAAAAATAAAAAATTTTCTTGAAAAATACGCTTTTTTTTGTTATCCTACGCTATAGAAGATAGCGTATGTTGCCAAAGAAGAAATTGAGAAAACGCGAAGCCACCTAGTTAAAAGAAGAAAAGTGAATTGGTTTTGGCCCAAGAGGAAAAAGGAAATGGATGATGCCTGAAGTTGTCCAAAGGCACCTCCAAATCAAAAGCGATGTCCGGAATTTAAAAATCGTTCGTGAATTTGTCGCCAAAGCCGTAGCGGATAGCGCTCTGAAAAATAGCGAAGCCAACAAGGTGATCCTAGCTGTGGATGAGTCAGTGGCCAATATTGTGCGCCACGCGTACAAAAACCGAGAAAATGGCAGGATTGATATTGAAATTCTGGCGGACGAGGAAAAATTTCAGGTGATCATTTCCGATCGCGGGGAGCAAAAGTTTAAGCTGGAGGAAATCAAGGATATCAATATCCAAGATCACGTTCGTTTGGGGAAGCGAAGTGGGATGGGAATTTTTCTCACCCGCAAAGCAATGGATGAGGTGGTGTATAAAGCCGATCATGTCAATACGTTGACTTTGGTGAAGTATATCCATTAAAAAACGGGCAATGGGGCCCCCTGGAGACGAAAGAAAGCGTTAAATAGGGGAAGCTTTTCCAAAACTATGACATTAGGAACTCAGTCCCCTGAATCACTCTCTAAGGTATCTTTTTGGGACATAAAAAACATCATGACCTCTGTGGATGATCTCCTTTTGGGAAAAATTTTAGTCCATAATAACTTTGCGACCTCTTCCCAGCTCCAGGAATGCATTGAGCTCCAAAATCAATGCAAAACTTCCAAACCTCTTGGGCAAATCCTTTTGGAAAAAGGTTATATTACCCAAGAGCAGCTCAAAATGGTTCTAAGCCTTCAAAATCGACACAGACAGATTTACTCCTCTTCTTCTACAAGTAAAGATGAGGAAAATCTTTTTGGCAAAATCGTTCTTATGAAAAAGTTTGCCCAAGCAGGACAAGTGGAAGAATGCTTGAAAATCCAAAAGCAATTTAAAGATCGATCAGGAAAGTATTTTAAACTCGGCGAAATCCTTGTCCAAAAGGCCTATCTGAATAAATTTCAGGTTCACGAATGCCTCCTTGTCCAAAACCATCTCAAAAGCCCCCTTATCTGCCAGCTCTGCCAACAACCCTTTCAAATGCACGTTACCCCCGAATTTGTCAAATATACCTGCTCCCCCTGCGGGCTTGTCCTCTCCATTCCCATCGGAGAGGCCATTATGAAAGAAGAAGAAATCTCCGAAGAACAGCTGAAGCTTATCCTCGATCTCCAACAAGAAAATCCGCCTTCAAACTTTGATACCCTCGACTCCTTCATCCACCTCGAAGACGGAGTGTTCGATAAAATCATCCAAATGAAAAAGTTTGCCAAAGAAGGGAAACTCCAACAATGCCTAAAACTGCATCGCCAACTCCTCCAAAAAGATAAACGATTTCAAAAACTCAGTCAAATCCTCGTCCAAAAGGCCTATTTCTCCAAGTTCCCCCTCGGTGAACTCCTCGCCCAACAGGAAAACAAACAACCGCCTCAATGCCAACTCTGCCAGCAACCCTTCACCATTCGCAATCAAACCGAAACCGTCCAATACCACTGCGCAAACTGCGGCCTCGTCCTCAAGCTTTCGAGAGCCGAAACCCTGAAAAGTCGTTAAAAAAAACCGTAAAAAACCACTTCTACCTTAAAAAAATACAAAACATCACCACGCTACACTGGAAAAGAGCAATGAGCTCAACCAAAATCCAATCCTCCATTTCGAATGAAAAATTTTTCCACCTCAAATCCCACCGTTTTGGGACCTTTTCCACAATATCAAACCTTTAGGAAAGGAGTATTTCACTATGAAAAAAGCCAGAAAATGGGGACGACGCCTCTTCCAAGCAAAACGCAAACAACAAGGACAAGGAATGACTGAGTACATCATCATCGTGGTGCTCATCGCTATCGGACTAATCGCAGCGGTTAAACTCTTCGGAGGAACCCTAAAACGAATCTTTACCACCAGTGAAAAAACCATGAAGGATAAAGTGGAACCTGCCGCAAGCGGCGATTTGAAATAGCCTGAACACCATTTCTCCCCAAATGCTTTTAAACCCCTCCAAGGGCAGCTTTCTGGGTTTGCTAAGAAAGCTGTCTTTTTCTCATTCTACTATTCTAAAAACTGTCTCATAAAACAGCAATTGAGAGCGACTTTTAGCTCTTGCCCAAAAACAAATAAGGGAGGAATACCTCTGCCTTTTGCCAAGCTGATAGAAAAAAATGAGGTCAAACCAGAAAGCCCCAAAAGTTTAGATTTGATTGTATCATTTTGTGGAGGACCGTCCGATGACGTATATAATCACGGAGCCATGCATAGGAGTGAAAGATAAAGCCTGCGTGGAAGTTTGCCCGGTGGATTGTATCTATGAAGTGGAGGACACCAAATTCAAGGATGGGGGCGGCGATGACCAGCTCTACATCCACCCAGAAGAATGTATCGATTGCGGCGCCTGCGAGCCAGAATGCCCCGTCGACGCTATCTTCATCGAGGATGAGGTGCCTGAAAAATGGAAATCCTTTATCAAGAAAAATTACGACGCCTTTGGAGTGGAAATGGGATAAAATATCACCCCTTTGTTCGCCATTTCCCTATCGCTGTTTGCCTACGCAATTTTTTAGGTGGCCTACGGAAAAGCAAACGTGTAAAAAAATTGACTTTTTGAATGCACGGCTGGATTAGCAAAGCCCTACCCTTCCTTCACTTATCGGCTAGGGCTTTGCTCACCGCCTTATATCCCAAAAGGCAGCCAATCCTTCTTTCTTGCAAGTTTTTATGGACCATCCAATTTTTCCAATTAAAAATCTGATTCACTCCCTTCTTCTCGCTTTTTTTGCCCTCTTTTGTGCAGAAGCGCAGGCCACATGGCAGAGATGCCGAACCAAACACTACCTTATTCTTGCCCAAACTCCCCCGAACCTTACCTACCAAATCGCCCAACTGATGGAAAAGATTTTTGCCCAGTACCAAAGGAATTTTCAAGCCGCCTTTAAAAAAAAAATCCAAGGCCCCTTTCTGCTCCGGATTTTCCAATCCAAAACCTCCCTTCAACAATACCTCCGCTCCATCAGAGCTCCCACCCAATGGATAGGGGCCTACCTGCGCCAACAACGTGAGCTGGTCATCTATGGCAACCTTCCCCTCCACCAACTGCGATCCCTCCTCCTCCACGAAGGCCTGCATCAGTTTCTCGAGTCCTATATCCCCCATCTCCCCATCTGGCTTAACGAAGGATTGGCAGAATACTTTGGCTCTGCTCTTGTGATCCGGGGTAAATTTAAATTTGGCCTTCCCAACCTGGAACACCTGGCTCTTTTGAACAAACACCGCCAGACCCTTCCCCCCATCGCTCAAGTGATGATGGCCGACCATCCAACCTTCCACCGACCTCAAAAGGAAGCGATCCACTACGCCCAATCCTGGCTTTTACTCCACTATTTAATTACCAAGAAGTCCTCGCTGCTCCACCGTCTATTCCGCCTTCTCTACCACCGCCAACCCATCTCTTACCCACAACTTTTTGGCTCTGCCCAACGGTTGCAAAAGGCTCTGGAGCGTCATCTCCAACACCTGCTAAAAACCAGCGGGCAATTGGATTTTGAGCGAAGCCAACGGCTTGCTTCTAAGGGGAAAATCCCTTCCGCCATCGCCGCCCTAGGTAGCTGCCTGCTCAAAAATCCCTACCATATCCCTGCTAGGCATCAGCGAGGGGTGCTCTATTTTTACCAAAGCAAACCGCGCCAAGCTATCCAAGAGCTGAGCTTTGTGATCCAGATGGGCTACCACTGGCCAGCTACGTTTTACTACCGTGCCAGAAGCTATCTTCTTCTGAGGAAGAGAAAAAAAGCCTACCAAGACCTCCTCTTTGCCCAAAAACTTGCTCCCCAAAATCCCCGCATCCAAAAAGAGTTAAAAAAACTACGCCATGGCTTCGTACAATAAGAAAGTGTTTTTGCTATGATTTTAGAAATCGTTCTCTATCCAGACCCCATTTTGAAGACCCCTACTCAACCTATTGAGCGAATTGAGGAAGATATCCAAGAGCTCGCCCAGAATATGATAGAAACCATGTACGCCAAGCAGGGCATTGGTTTGGCCGCTCCCCAAGTAGGAAGCCTAAAACGCCTCACTGTGATCGATATCTCGGAGGAAAAAAACTCCCCCCTCGTCCTCATCAACCCCTACGTGGTTCGACAAAGCGGTAGTCAGGTCTACGAGGAGGGATGCTTGAGCTTTCCAGGGCTTTATGGAAAAGTAGAGCGCGCCGCGGAAGTGGATGTGGAATATCTGGACCAAGCTGGAAATCCTCAAAAAATTCAGGGCGCTACAGGCCTTTTCGCCATTGTTCTCCAGCATGAGATTGACCATCTAGATGGGCTACTTTTTATCCAACGAATGTCTCCAGCAGAAAAGCTCAAGCATAAAAAAGCCCTCAAGGCTTTTGAAAATCAATACAAGCAAAAGCAAAAATCCCTCAAAAAAACCAAACTATGAAGCTCTTTGATGGAATTCAAACCACTCCTCCCCTTCCCCGACCCGTGCTTACCATGGGCGTTTTCGATGGCGTGCACCGTGGCCACCAAGAGCTCCTTCAGCAGCTAAAAAATTGGGCGAAGGAAGTCCAGGGCACCAGTGTAGTTCTAACCTTTTTCCCCCACCCAAAGGTGGTGTTGGAGAAAACAAAGGACTTTCCCTACATTTGCTCCCTACCCCATCGCCTTCTTTTGCTGGAAAAAGAGGGGGTGGATGTGGTGATTTTGGAGCCTTTCACTCCTCAGTTTGCGGCGATGGAGGCGATGGATTTCCTCCAGTACCTCACCCAAAAGCTCAATTGCCGCCATCTTCTTCTAGGGCCCGATGGGCGCTTCGGCCACCAGGCCAAAGGCAATCTCCAGCTTCTGGAGAGGATCGCTCCCGCCCTCTCCCTTCATATTAGAACCGTGCGCCCCGTCCGGTGGCAACAGGCTCCAAAGATTTCTTCCACCTACATTCGGGAAATGATTCAAGCCGGGAAATTTTCCCAAATCCAAGAAAATCTAGGACGTCCCTTTTCCCTCTTTGGAAAGGTCGTCCCCGGCGATGGTTTGGGAAAGCAAATCGGTTTTCCCACCGCCAACATAGACACAGAAGGCGCCCTACTTCCTCCCTTCGGCGTCTACGCCTTAAATGTCAACATTTACCAGCGCAACCCCGTCCCCTCCGCTTCCTCCGCTTGCTTTCAGCCTCTGGCCGCCTACCGTGGAATCGCCAACATTGGCGTGCGCCCGACTACTCAACGAAGCTCCAAGCCTCAAGTGGAAGTGCATATTCCCCAATTTCACGGGGATTTGTATGGAAAATATCTGGAGCTTTTCTTCTTAGGAAAAATCCGAGAAGAAAAAAAATTCGCTTCTCTAGAAGAGCTCTCCCACCAAATCCAAAAGGACTGTCAACTGCTGGCCAATTTTTCCTAAAATTCACTAGTGATTCCCGTAGCAATCCCAATCCCCCTCCCCTATGGAATTAGAAAATCAAAAATTCTCAGACTTCATTTCAACCCGAGAAAAAGGATAAAACAAAGTGATCTACCTCTATGTGTCTTGGATAGGGATTACCCTGCTTAGTGGCCTTTATTTTTATTTCCGACGGGCTAAATTTACGCCTAAATTCTACCGCTGTTACACCTGGTTTCTCGCTGCTCTGGTCGCTATCGCCGGCGCCTTTATCTACCAGGGCCCCATCCTTGCTAGCAAGGATTTGATCTACCACCACGCCACCGTGGAGGCAAAAGTGCGCCATCTTATCCGTCGGGAGTACTACAAGGATATCACGGATACCGATCTTCACTACGGCGCTCTCAAGGGTATGATGGACGTTTTGGACCCCTACTCTGCGTTTATTCCTCCGAAGAAAGTGCGGGAATTTGAGGAAAATACCACCGGAAAATTTGGCGGCCTTGGGATCATCATCGAAGTTCAGGATAAGGTCCTGCGTGTGGTGACCCCCATTGAAGGCACACCGGCGCACAAGGCCGGGATTTTAGCCGGGGACCAGATCCTGCGCATCAAAACGCTGAAAAACGGAAAATGGATCGAGAGAGAAGCTGACTTTGAGACTGTAGAAGAGGCCCGCAATAATCTTATTGGAAAACCGGGGACAGTGATCTATCTCACCATTTATCGCCCCTCTACCGAGGAGGAGAAAACGTTTAAACTCACCCGGGCGATCATCACCATCAAAAGCGTAAAAAGCGCTAAAATCCTGGACGCCAAGCATGGCATTGCCTACCTTCGCATTACCAGCTTCCAATCCGACACCACCGCCGAGTTTATCAAGGCCTTACACCGTCTGCAGAACCAACTCCAAGGGCGCCAACTCCAAGGGCTTATCCTGGATCTTCGCTTCAACCCCGGGGGGTTGCTCGATCAGGCAAAATCCCTTGTCGATCAGTTTATCTCCAAAGGTGTGATCGTCCAAATACGGGGGCGCAATCAAAAGCGCAGTCTCTCCATCTATGCTTCCTCAGGTGGAGCTGCCTTAAAAATCCCAAGGGTGGCCGTCCTCATCAATCGAGGTAGCGCGAGCGCTTCTGAAATCGTCGCCGGCGCTCTCCAAGACCACCATCGAGCTGTTCTTGTGGGTAGCCGATCTTGGGGAAAGGGCTCCGTTCAAACCGTCTGGGATATTCCCGAGGGGCGGGACTCTGAAGGCCAGCCTATTATTTCCAAAATAAAGTTAACCACCGCTCGCTATTTTACCCCAAAAGGCCGAAGTATCCACAGGGAACTGAAAGCCAATCTCTCTTCCAGCTCGCCCCACGGCTCAGAAAAAGGTGGACTGCAGCCCGATGTGGAGGTTCCCACAACTTCTGAGGAAAATCTTCTTCTGCTCCACAAACGCCAAGAGGAAGATATCCAGGAAGAAAAAGCCAAGCTCCACGCCCTTTCTCCTCAAAAGCAGCGCAGACATCAGCAAATCCAAAAGGAATTTGAAAATCTCATCCATTTCAACGTAAATATTCACTACTTTGCTTTTGCCAAAAGCCGCTTAAAGTACGATCTTTTTGAGGATAGAGTGCTTAAAAAAGCCCTTGAAATTCTAAAAGATCCCAAAAAATATCAGAAAATTCTAAAGAACTCCAAATATTGAGATGGAAAGGATCAGAATTCTAGGCATCGAAACCTCTTGCGATGAAACCGCTGCCGCCGTGGTCGAAAATGGGACGGAGGTTCTCTCCAATGTTGTTTCCTCTCAGATCAAGCTCCACGCTCCTTTTGGCGGAGTGGTGCCGGAAATTGCCTGCCGGGCTCATATTCAAAACCTTCCCTATGTGGTCCAAAAGGCTCTAGACGAAGCGCGGCTGGCGCTGGATCAGATTGAGGCTGTCGCCGTTACCCATACCCCCGGGCTTGTGGGGGCCCTTCTGATTGGTGTAAATTTTGCGAAGGGGTTGAGCCTTGCCAATGGACTTCCTTTAGTTGCCGTTCATCACCTCCACGCTCACGTCTACTCTAGCGTTATGGAGCACCGCCTTTCTTATCCTTTTATTTGTCTTGTGGTTTCTGGAGGGCACACTTCTCTCTATCTAAGCGAACATCCACTCCACTACCAGCTCTTAGGCACCACTACCGATGACGCGGCGGGAGAGGCTTTTGATAAGGTTGCTTCTCTTCTGAATCTGCCCTATCCTGGCGGGCCTTCTATTGAAAAAGCTGCTCGGGATGGCAATCCGGCCGCTATTCCCTTTCCCCGCACCTTTTTGCAGGACAAGGAAAGGCTGGCTTTTAGCTTTAGCGGCATTAAAACCGCGGTGCTCTACCACACGAGGGGGAAAAATGCAAGTCGCCAAGCTCCTCTCGCGTCAGGGGTTTCTGTCCCTGATGTGGCCGCTTCTTTCCAAGAGGCTGTGGTCGAGGTGCTTGTGGAAAAGTTAATTCTGGCGGCGAAAAAATTTCGGGTCAAGAATATCGCTTTAGGTGGAGGGGTGGCGTGCAATGGGCGTCTGCGGGAGAAGCTGACCTGCCGCGCTAGGGAGGAAGACTTACAGCCTTACTTTCCCTCCCCTTCCTTCTGTACAGATAACGCTGCGATGATCGCGGGGTTGGGGTATCACCTTTTTCAAAAGGGAGTTTTGGCTGATCTTACTTTGGACGCTTCTGCCACCGCTCGGAGAAAAGTGCGCTCCCTTTAGGTTTTCAGGGTCTTTTTCAAAAAGTTTGTGGGAATAAGAGTTTTTGGGAGGTGGTGGTAGGGGGAACACTTTTTTCAAAAAGGGTTTCCCTTATGGCTTAAAAGTTTTTGGAGGTGCGGAACCTTTTTTTGAAAAAGGCTCCAAGAAAAAAAGTTTTTGGGAAGTCTGAAAACTTTTTTAAAAAGGGTTTTAGAAGTGAATATTAAAAGTTTTTTTAGGGGAAAGGATTTTTTCAAAAAGTTTTTCCCCTAGATTGAAAAAATTTTTGAGAAATCTGAACCTTTTTTGAACGAGGGTTCAGGGAGACTGGCAAACAAGTGCAGCAAGTGCAGGAGGTAAAGCAGATGAAGGCATTTACTCAGATCGCCAGGCCCCATGACGATGTGGTTGATGGCAGGTTGACCATGGACGTGTTTGCGGCGGATCTTTGGCAGGTGGCCAGTGGTCAGGCGCCGGCGGAGTACCAGGATGCGGATCTTTTTTTCAAGCGCACGTACACAACGGAGGGATTAAAGAATATTTTGGATATAGCGAAGGCGAGGTTGGAGGGGCGGAGTGGGGATTCGATTCTTCAGCTTCAGACGCCATTTGGAGGTGGTAAGACGCACACATTGATTGCGTTATACCACAGTGCGAGGGGTTTGGAGGGTGAGGAGGGTTGGGGTGCGAAGGTAGTGGTTTTAGATGGGACGACGTTTAATCCTAGGGAGAGGCGGTTATGGGAGGAGTTGGAGCGGCAGTTGAGAGGGAAGGTTGAGATGACAAGGGGGGATACGGCGCCGGGAAAGGAGGCGTTGGTTCGTTTGCTTTCTGGTTTGTGGGGTAAGGGCAAGAGGAAGGGTAGATGTGTTCCGGTTTTGATATTGATGGATGAGGTGTTGGAGTACATTACTAAGGCGGCGGGGGTTCGGGTGGGGGATTCCAATTTAGCGGCACAGACGTTTGCTTTTTTGCAGGAGCTTACGGGAGCGGTTTCAACGGTTGGGCATGCGTTGTTGGTGCTTACGCTTCCGTCGAGTACTTTGGAGCATTATGATGCGAATGCGGAGAAGATGTTTTATCAGTTGCAGAAGATAACGGGTCGGATGGAGAGGATTTACACGCCTGTGAGGGATGAGGAGATTGAGTACGTGGTCCGGGCGCGGTTATTTCAGGAGGTGGACGAGGGGGGGGTAAGGGAGGTGGTGGATGAGTTTGTGAAGTATGCTCGGCGGGAGGAATTGCTCTCTAGGGAGGAGATGTTGGAGTATAGGGAGAGGTTTTTGAGGAGCTATCCTTTTAAGCCGGATGTGATAGATGTTTTATACAAGAGGTGGGGTTCTTTTCCTACATTTCAGAGGACGAGGGGGGTATTAAGGATTTTGTCGTTGGTGGTGCATCGTTTGTTGGGAAGGGGGATACCTTTTATTCGGTTAGGGGATTTTGATCTTAGGGATATGGAGTTGCGGCGGGAGTTGATTAAGTACATTGGGCAGGAGTGGGACAGTATCATTGCCCAGGATATTGTGGACAAGGGTTCTGGAGCGGAGAGGGTGAATCGGTTATTGGGGACGTCGTATGAGCCGTATCGTTTGGGGAGTGTGGTGAGTACGACGATTTTTATGATGTCTTTTTCGGGGCGGGGGGATGGGGGTGGTTCAGCTGTTGCGGAGGCGGCATTGGCGAGCAGTGTTCGGGAGCTCAAGCTTAGCGCTGGTTTGGTGTATTTTTCGAGCACGGTGATAGACACGGCGATAAGCAGTTTACGGGAGAAGTTATTTTACTTATCGGATGAAGGTCTTTTTTTCAGCAACGTGCCCAATTTGAATCGGATTCTCATTCTTCGGGAGGAGAATGTAACAGATGGAGAGATTTACGAGGAGAGGAGGGAGGTGATTCGGCGTCATATTGCGAGGGAGTCGAGGTTTCGGGTGTACCTTCACCCGGAGTTTCCTAAGGATATTGCGGACAATGAGGAGTTAAAGTTGGTGGTGATAGAGGATAGTTTTCCGAGTAAGGAGTTTTTGGAGAGGTATGGGGAGGGGCCTAGGGTGTATAGGAATACTATGATTTTTTTGGGGGTAGAGGGGGATCAGGAGGAGGGTTTTGTGTCTTATTTGAGGAAGTTGATTGCGTTGAGGAATGTGGAGAGGGATAGGGGGTTGAGGTTGACGGAGGGGCAGCGGAAGGAGTTAAGGAGCAAGATTGCAAGGCAGAATCAGTTGGAATACGAGGAGTTGAGGCGATTTTATAGGAAGTTATTCGTCCCGTCTGGTCAGGGGAGGAGTGGGGAAGTGGGTTTTCAGGAGATAGATATGGGGTTGCCGACGTTTGGGGAGAGAGAGTTAGACAGAGAGATTTTTACTATTTTGAAAAATCTGGGTGAAGTTTTGGAGAGGTTATCCCCGAGGGTGATTCGGGATAGGTATTTGGGGGATTGCGTGGAGGTTCGGGTGTTGTACGAGTCTTTGTTGAAGGCGCCGGGGGAGTTGAGAGTTGCGTCTTGGGAAGGGTTTCTGGAGGGGATTCGTGAGGGGGTGGAGGCTGGTTTGTTTAGGGTTGGGGAGTTTTCTGAGGATGGTAAAGGGGTGTTTGGTGGTCGGAGGGTGAGGTGGAAGGGGGTATCTGAGTTGAGTGGTGGTGAGGGGGAGGTGATTTTGCGTTTAGATATGTGCGAGGGGGTAGAGGAGGAGTTGGAGGAGAAGGGGGATCAATCGGTTGAGGGGGTAGAGGGTGGTGGAGGTTTGGAAGGTATGGAGTTAGAGGAGAAGGGGGAGAGGCGGGTGGAGGAGGTTCGGAGGGTGAGGAGGGATTTGGAGTTGGTTTTGGGGGTAGAGGTGGGGCAGATGTCGACGGTTTCGAGGGTAGTGCGTTATTTGAAGGAGAGGTTTCGGCGGTGTGAGGCGGAGTATGAGGATAAGGTCTTGGAGGCGTTGTATCAGGAGGGGATTCGGGTGGAGAGGGGGTAAGGTTTTTGAGGTAGTGGTAGGAGTAATTTGGTTGGGGATGGTGGGGAGAGAGTTTATTTTTGGGAGGGGGTTTTCGGGGGAACACTTTTTTTAAAAAGGGTTCTCCCTACGTCTCGAGAGTTTTGGAAAAGGGGTTTTTAGGGGAAAGACTTTTTTCAAAAAGTTTTTCCCCTAAATGACGAGAGTTTTTGGAGGTTTGGAAGCTTTTTTTAAAAAGGTTCCGAGAGTTAGGAGTTGAATGATGTGGCGGGTATTTGTTGCTTTGTTTGTTTTAGTGGTTGTAGGTTGTTGTGGGATTGGAGGTGGTGAGGTAGAGACGGAGCGGATTCTTTCGATGGACACGCCTCGTCAGACGTTAAGTCGGCTGAAGTGTGCTATTCTTTATGGCAAGGATCCTCGGGTAGCGTATCGGTGTTTTTCGAAGAATACGCGGAAGAGGTTATCGTTTTTTGAGTTTAGGTATGGTTTTCGTTTGATAGATTATGTGGAAAACCCGGAGCTTAAGCTTTATGAGGTATTGTTGGATTTGCGGGTAAGGCGGGTGGTATATCGGGATGTTGTGGTATTTAGGGATGGTAGGCGTGTGGAGGGTAGGGTATTGGAGGTATTTGAGAAGGATGCGGACACGGGTGAGGAGGGATTTGTGAGGTTTGCGACGGAGCTGGATCGGGTGCTTCGCATTCCTAGGAGGGAGATAGCGAGGTTGGAGCAGAGGGCTCAGGTGATTGCGGTGGTGGGGGATCGGATTGGGAGGAGGTACAAGTATTATTCGGAGTTGATATATATGGTCAAGGAGGAGGATGGTTGGAAGGTGGATTTGGAGAGGACGTTGCGGGAGCGTGGTGGGATACCGAATTTGGATGAGGAGGAGTTGGCGGCGAGGTCTGGTGGTGGAGGGGGTGGTGGTTGTGTGTTGGTGCGTAGGGAGTTGGAGAGAGGTGGTGAGGTTGGGGTAATTTTGCCTTGGGTGTTGTTTTGGTTGTTGTTGGTATATGGTAGGGTTATTGGATGGGCACGGGGGTAGAGGCGAGGATATCTTCGATAATATTTTCGGCTGTAGCGCCAGCGATATGGGATTGTGGTTGTAGGATGAGTCGGTGGCAGAGGATGGGTATGGCGAGTTCTTTGACCATTTGGGGGGTGATATAGTTTTTTCGTTGGAAGAAGGCTTTGCTTTGGCAGGCGCGCATGAGGGACAGGGAGGCTCGTGGGCTGGCGCCGAGGAGGACGTCTTTATGTTCGCGGGTGGCGCGGACGATTTGGACGATATAGTTTTTTAGGGAGGGGTCGACGTGGATTTGTTGGCAGAGTTGTTGGGCTTGGACGACTTCTTGGGTGGTGATGATGGGTTGAATTTTTTCGAGAGGGTGTTGTTGTCGTTGTTGTTCGAGGATGGTGGTTTCTTCGTTTAGGTTTGGGTATCCGAGGCTGAGGCACATGAGGAATCGGTCGAGTTGGGCTTCGGGTAGGGGGAAGGTTCCTTGTTGTTCGATGGGGTTTTGGGTGGCGATGACGAAGAAGAGTTGGGGGAGTGGGTAGGTGATGCCATCGACGGTGACTTGTCGTTCTTCCATAGCTTCGAGGAGGCTGGATTGGGTACGTGGGGTGGCTCGGTTGATTTCATCGGCGAGTAGGATATTGGTAAAGACGGGTCCTTGTTTGAATTCGAAGGATAGTTCTTTTTGGTTAAAGATGGAGACGCCGGTGATATCGGTAGGTAGGAGGTCTGGGGTGAATTGGATTCGTTTGAATTGGCCGTCGATAGATTTTGCGATAGCTTTGGCGAGGACGGTTTTTCCTACTCCGGGGACGTCTTTGAGTAGGAGGTGTCCGTTGGAGAGTAGGGTGAGTAGGGCGTTTTGGATGCAGAGAGGTTTCCCGACGATCACTTGGTTGATATTTTTTTCTAGGAGTTGGATTTTTTCTTGGATTTTTTCTTTCATTGTGTTGGTGATCCTTTTGTTGAGGTTAGGGGTAGGAATTTTATCGTTTTCTGGATTTGGTGTTGGTGCCTTCGATGAGGATGATGAGGAGTAGGGCGAGTAGGGCGAGGGCGAAGGTGGTCCAGGCGACGATTTTTCCTGCGAGTATAGCGGTTTGGAGGGCTTTTTGTCGTCCGTCGGGTGCGGAGAGTGCGCAGATGAGGACAAACCAAGGGAAGGAGCCGGTGAGGGTACCTTTGAGGAATTGGGTGGAGTTGACTTTGGCGTCGTAGGCTAGTCGGATGGTGACCAGGTCGAAGGGGAAGATGGGGCAGATTCGCACGAGGAAGACGCCGAGGGTAGATTGGGGTGAGGGTGTTTTTTTGAGGAGTTGTTCGCCGGGGATTTTGATCCATTTTTTTTTCACGGCGTAGTATTGTAGGGTGGCGCCGCAGAGGGAGCCGCAGAAGAAGAGGAGGAAGCCCCAGTGGAATCCGTAGAGGTAGGAGGCGGCTCCGCCGAGGACGGAGAAGCCGATGAGGGAGAAGCAGCGGATGATGAACAGGAGGAAGAAGGTGAGTTTTCCCCATTTGCCTATGGATTGGAAGAAGGATTTTGATTCTTGTGGGAAGAGGAGGAGGAGTGAGACGAGGGCCATAGGCAGCAGGGTAGTTTGGTATTTACGAAGGAAGGGGAGGATATGTTTGGAGAGTAGTTTTTTCAATGGTTTTTGGGTGGAAGGGGAGACGGAGGATTTTGGTCTAATATAGCCAATTATTTTTGGATAGATAGAATTTCATAGACAAGAATTTGTTTGGAGTTTTTGTAGTTTTGTACTTTGCCGATTAGGTGGATATAGGCGTTTTTTTGGAGTTGGTGGTATTGTTTGAGGAGTTTGAGAGTTTTGAGGAGGTGTTTATTGATTTTGAAGGGGATATGGTTTTCGAGGGTACCTAGGGCCCAGGGGTGGTATTTTTTTTGGAAGATTTTCAGTTTTAGGATTTTTCCTTTGGTTTGTACGAGTTGGTTGTTGGGAGTTTGTTGGAGTTCTTGGGAGTTGGAAAGGTGAGGAGGGGGTTGTTGTTGTAATTTTTTTAGGTATTTATGGAGTTGTTGTGGATTTTGTCCGAGTGAGATTTGCCATTTGTTTCGGTATTGGGTGAGTTTGCCGGTGAGTTGGATGGTATCGCCGACGTGTAGGTAGGAGAAGGGTTGGAGGGGGAAGTAGCAGACGGCGGTGAGGTTTTGTTGGGAGTTTCGGTCTTGGAGTTGGAGTAGGGTAATTTGATGATTTTGGCCTTTTCGGCTGGATTTTAGGTATTTTTTGGTGATAGTGGCTTGTGGGATATGGACGATTTTTCCTAGGAGGGAGGGGGCTTTGGCGAGGAGTTGGGGGATATTTAGGGAGGGGATGGTGGTTTTGCGGGTGGAGTTGGGGTTATAGTTGGATTTTGTGGAGTGGTTTTGTGGGTGGTATTTGGGGGGATGGGGGGGGGTATTTTGGAAGATTTTGGAGAGGACGAGTAGGGTGACGAGTAGGGTGATGAGGGTAGAGAGGGCGCCTAGGGCGATGCCCCAGAGGGCGAGGGAGTAGGGGTTATGGGATTTTTGCGGTGTATGTTGGAGTGAGTTGAGTTCTACGAGTAGTTCTTCTGGAGTTTGGTATCGGTCTTCTGGGTGGAAGGCGAGCATTTTGAGGACGATTTGTTGTAGGTTTTCGGGGACATGGTCATCTCGGCCGGGGATAAATTGGGGTTCTTCTTGTAGGATTTTGGCGAGGATTTCGTATTGGCTTTTGGCTTGGTAGAGGGTATGGCCGGTGAGGAGGTGGTAGAAGGTAGCTCCTAGGGCGTAGATATCGGCGCGGGTATCTACGTTTTTGGAGTTTTCGACTTGTTCGGGTGCCATGTAATGGGGTGTACCGATGATATGGTGTTCGGCGGTTTGGTCGTTTTGTTGATTTTCCCAGCGGATTTTTGCTAGGCCGAGGTCGGCCAATTTGCAGGTGCCATCTTCATCGAGGAGGATATTGCCGGGTTTGATATCGCGGTGGACGATATTATGTTTTTGGAGGTGGGTGAGTGCTTTGGCGATTTGTTGGATGATCTGGAGTGCTTTTTTGGGGGGGAGTTTTTGTTTTTTTTTGAGGATATCTTTAAGGGATGGGCCGTTGACGAATTCCATTACGTAGAAGAATAGGCCTTGGGTGAAGAAGACGTCGTAGACTTGGACGAGGTTAGGATGTTTCATTTTTCCGAGGGCTCGGGCTTCGGAGAGGAAGCGCTTTACGATTCGGGCGTCTTGGCAGAGTGTATCGTTGAGGATTTTTAGGGCGACGGGGCGTTTTAGGGAGAGTTGTTGGGCGAGGTAGACGCTGCCCATGGCGCCGCTACCGATTTTTTTTTGGATACGGTAGCCGGGGATTTTGAGGGTAGGGATGGTAGAGGAGGAGGGGGATTTGCGTTTGGATTTGTATTGGGAGTAGAGTTTTTGGCATTGTGGGCAGGCGTTGAGGTGGAGTTGTAGATTTAGGGAGAGTTTTGTGGAAGACTGGAGGAGTTGGCGTTTAAATTTTTGGCAGTTTGCATTTATTTTATTCATTTTTTTTGGGGGTGATTGGGTTGGTTTTATGTATTGATTTTTTGAGAAGTTTGTGGACGGTTTGGTGGAGTTTGGTATAATGATTATTTTAGTAAGGTATAATTTAATATAGCGAATTTTTATGGTTTGTCAAAAGAAAGGGGGAGGATAATTGGGGAGGATTTGTGAGAGCTTTATGTTTTTTGGGAGGTTTGGATGGAGGGATTGAGTAGGGAGGAGTTTCGTCAGGTTTTGCATGATTTGAAGCTTCCTCTTCACAATATTTTGGGCTATATTGGTGTTTTAGAGGAGTCGGACTTAGATACGCAGCAGCGTTTAGATTTGAAGGGGTTGGAGAGCAATGCATTGTTTTTGAACAAGATGTTGGAGGAGTTAAGGGTGATATTTTTGGGGGGTAGGATTGTGGTGAAGAGGGAGCTTTTGGATTGGAGGGAGTGGATGGGGGGGGTATTGAGGGAGTTTTCTCGTGTGCATGGGTTGGATTTTGGGGTGGTGGAATTGCCGGAGGTGTTTGTGGAGGTGGATGGGGATTTGTTGAGGAGGATTTTTTGGAATTTATTGGAGAATGCGTATTTTTATGGAGGTGGGGAGGTAGGGATTTCTTCGTATGTAGAGGGTGAGAGGTTATGTGTGGTGTTGGAGAATTCTGTGTTGAGAGGGGTTAGGACGGGGAAAGTGCGTCGGAGGCGGAGGGGGGAACATACGCCGACGGGTTTTGGGTTGGTGGTGGTGAGGAGTTTGGCTTCTAGGTTAGGGTTGGAGTATGAGGTGGAGGGGGGGGGGGAGAGGTGGAGGGTAGTTTTAAGGGTTCCTCTTGGTTTAGATAGAAGGAAGGGCTTAGATGAAGGATAGGAAGGAGTATATGTGGGAGCTTTATTCGCTTTCTCATCGGGAGTTAGAGGAGCGGATGCGTGGGGGGGGTACGCCGTCGATGGAGGCGATGGTGGGTTGGGAGTATGATGGATTAAACACGCCTTGGTATACGGCGGTGTTGGGTATTCGGAAGTTTCGAAAGGGTTTTTACCGTGGTCCGGCGCGAGTAGAGGGTGGCCCGGAGCCTTTTATTCAGGGCTACAATCTTCCGGTGAGGCAGAATGGTGTTCGTCAGGAGTGGTTGGAGAAGGGGGAAGGTGGGGGGTATTTTGGTTTTTTCCGTGTTTATCGGGTGCATGAGGATGGGTTGGATAGGAAGTATCCTCAGGCGCTTTTGTTGGATTATAGTTGGGGTGGGAATCGTTCTCTGGAGCATTTTTTGCGGGATTATTTGGTGCAGCCATATGAGGAGGTACCGGAGGTGTTGTTGGGGAAGGCGTATGTGGCGTTATTTAGCTGGAGGGTATATGTTTCTTATTTTATTTTATGTAGGTCTAGGAGGAGTTCTTATCGGCCGTAGGGTTGAGATGAGATGGGTTATGATGAGATGGGGAGGGGAAATTTCTTTTGACAGGAGGAGAAAAATTTGGTAGAATATGGGATAGGAGTGTTGGGGGAGGGCCAATGGATTTATAGGATGTTTTCGGTATTCAGTTGGAAGGAGTGATCGGATGTTTGGTGGATTAGGGCCGATGGAGATTATTATTATTTTGGTGGTGGCGTTGATTGTGTTTGGTCGGAGGCTTCCTGAGGTGGGTAGGGCGTTAGGTCGTGGGATTGTGGAGTTTCGTCGTGGGTTGCGGGAGATGAACGATGAGATTCAGGGGGAGATTGATCATCGTCCTTCTTCGCGTAGGGGCTATGATTTTGAGTCGGAATCCTCTTCGAGGTCAGAATCTTCTCAGGGGGTTGAGGAGAGGGGGGAGAAGGAGGGGATAAGGAATTCTTGAGAGGTTGGTGGTATTTTGATGTTGTAGGGTTTTGTTTTCTAGGATAAGGAGGGGGTGTGAAGGAGCTTGTACAGAGATTTCTGGAGAATTTAATTCTAAAGAGTCCGTCGAGTTATGGGAATTTGACGGTTTTTCCGGTTTCTTTATCCTCGTCTCGGGCACGGGAGGAGGGTGGTAGGGGTTTGGATTATGTGGTATTGGAGGAGGAGCTTTTGGAGGGGGGAAGGGTATGGATTCGGGAGGGGAAGGATCGGCCGAAGTGGTGGAAGTCGGTGTTGGTGAAGAATCGTTCTCGTCGGCCTTTGTTGGTGCTAGAGGGGATGTTGTTGGAGGGGGGGCGTCAGAATCGGGTGGTGGCGCAGAGTTATATGCTTTCGGGGGGTCGGTTATTTTCGTTTTTTCGTCCTATATCCACGTATTGTGTAGAGCGTTTGCGTTCGGAGGCGAGGGGTAGGGATAGTTTTCGGGTGGTGGGGTTTGCCCCGGTGCATATTCGGGCGTTGCGTTCGGATTCTTCGGACACGTCATATCATCAGCAGAGGTTATGGCATTCGGTGAATGATAGTTTGGTATCGTCTGGGATTTATACGGAATCTTCTTTGAGAGGTGGTAAGGTGGGGGGTGGTGAGGATGTGGTGAGAGGAGGTGTTCGGGCTGGTGGTTCGGCGCTGGGGCACATACGCAATTTTTTATTGGCCATGCAGGAGGGAAAGTCGTTGCCATCGGCGAAGGCTTGGGTAGATACGGGGATTTTGGAGGAAGGTGGGGGTGGTAAGGTTGGTCGATTTTCGAAGACGGAGGATTTATTGGCGTTGTATCGTGGAGATCGGGTGGAGATGGAGAGGGCGTTGGCGCATTTTTCTTTGCGGGAGAATCAGGTGGGGGTGGTTGGTTTTTTGAGG
>RFKQ01000020.1 GCA_003694635.1 Planctomycetota bacterium | reverse complement strand
CTCCCATCCCCGATCTCTAGCTAAAAAAATCCTCGCTCTGCAAAATGCCGGCGCCAGCGGAGTGATTGTGCTCCAAAATTCCCTCTCCAAGCAGTCTAGGGGAAAAATCCTCCTCACCTACCGCCAACTCCAATGGCTAAACTACCTCGCCAAAAGCGGAAATTTCCTGCGCTCCGTCCTCAGCCTCTACCTTCCTGGTGCCTCAAAAACAGGCGCTCTTGACCTAAACGTCCTCTGGAAGGCCCATCCACAACGCCTAAAAAGCACTCCCCTCGCTCTGCTCTCCCTAAAACAAGATCCCTGGCCACTAAACGACCAACACCTTCTTCGAAAAATCCGAATCCCCCTCGTTTGGGGAAAACAAAATCTTGCCAAACGACTCTTCTCCCCCTTGAGCAAACCTCACCGCTCTATCAAAACTTGGGCCCGCTTCCACATCCAAATCGAGGTGGAAAAAAAATTTAGCCAAAACGTCATCGGCATCCGCCGAGGCGACCACCCCCAACTCCGCCACCAAGCCATTGTGATCGGCGCCCATTACGATCATATCGGCGCTACCCGCTCGATATTCCAAGCTTTGGGCAAAGACACCGTTTGGAACGGCGCAGACGACAATGCCTCCGGAACGGCAGCCCTCCTCGCCCTCGCCAAAGCCGCCATGGAAAAAAATAGAAAATTTCCTCGCACCCTCATCTTTGTGGCCTTTGGAGCAGAAGAATACGGCCTTCTAGGCTCCCAATACTACGTGCGCCACCCCGTTTTCCCCCTCAAACATACCGTGGCCATGCTAAACCTAGATATGGTGGGCAGGGGAACCAACAAGCTCCTGTTTGTGGGAGGAAGCTCCTCCTCCCCTCCGCTGAAAAAACTCTTAAAACGGGCCAACCAAAAGGTTCAACTCCGAATTGTCTACACGGACTGGGGCATCCGCCGCAGCGATCAGTGGCCGTTTTTAACCCGCCATATCCCTGCTCTCTTTTTTACCTCCGGCCCCCATTTGGACTACCACGAATTGAGCGATGAAGTGGATAAAATCAACTTTCTAAAACTACAAAAAATCTCCCAACTCGCCCTCTATACCCTCCATTCCCTAGCCAAATGGCCCAAACCTCTTCCCCGAGCCAAGCCAAAATAACCACTCACGCCATCCTATCGCAAAAGCCTAGCGTAAAAAATAGCTCACCGCCCCCCCTCTATCCAAAAAAAGCAAAGGGGCAAAATTCGACGAAAACTTCTTAAGCTTGGCCCGATACTCCTGATCCACCACCACAAACCCCAGTTTGCCCCCTAACTCCCGCAAATACTCAAACACCTGAATAAGCGACGGAGCGCACGTGTTTTCCATCCAACCTAGCTTATTCAACTCTAACATTAAGTAGGGATAGTCTTCGTTGAGCACCTCTTTCAAAGTAGTCAAAAGATGAGACGCGGTTTTTCCGTTGAGAATTCCCCACAACTCAAAAATAAGACAGGGTAAACTTTTGCTAAGGTCAATCTCCGCAATATGAACTTTGAGCTGCGGTGAATTGCTAGAAGAAACGTTTAGTGAGGAATTGGTGGAGGCAGCGCTAAACGTGCGAATCAGATAGGTGGATATCTTCTTCTTTAGAATTTCCAAAGCCTTTTGCTGGATTTCCTGGCAGATTTGGCGAAACTCCTGACTACTCTCCCTTTGCAACGTAGATGGTAGAGTCTGCTGGCATTGCTGAATTTTTGTCCGCACCTCCTCAAACTCGGGAGCTAGCTGTAACTCCAACTCCCAATCCATTGTCTTCCAATCCATAACCTCCTTCAAAGTGTATTTGGGCTTGCGGGGACGTTTGGACTTTTCCAAAAATTCAGCAATCCCCAAATCCACAGAGCTAGGAGTATGCTCTAGCTGAATGGTCTGCATATCCTCCAGCTCCGCTTCCGCCAACATTCCAGTTATCGCCTGCTGAAGGTAGGATAAATCCACCATCTTGCCAAAAAAGTGGCTCATACACTCACCTCAACTGGGGAACTCTCAGAAATCAAGACACGTGGACGCTCGATTTTCTATCCGTTTTCTGGCACCAATAACTTTTCAGGTAAATCGCAACAAATCGCGATATAAATCTTTTCTCAATCTGCCAAGCTTAAACCTTTGGTTCATTCCACTGAGGGTACAACAAATCCTCCGCCGCAACAATCTGTTGAAAAACTTCCTCGGAAGAACGACTCCTTTGGATGGAAAGCAAAAAAGACTGGTTCCTAGCCAGGGCACTTATCAGAGACATACATTCCAAATGAAGCGAAGGCCGATGCTGGGGAGAAAGAAAAAGGAAAATCACATAGCTTGGCCCATCCGCCCGGAAGTCCACCCCCTCCGGCGCCACAGCCAATGCTCCCACAATACTTTGGACAAAATCCACCCTAGCGTGGGGAATGGCCAATCCCGCTTGCTCCAATCCGGTACTCGAGAGGGCTTCACGCTTAAATAAGGCCAAAAGAGCATCTTGCTCCCGCTGGAGGGGGATTTTACCCTTTTTCACCAAGAGCTGCACAAGACGCTGAATGGCCTCAGTGTTGTCCTTAACCTTAAGATCGTAGAGCACCAAATCCCGGGTAATGATCTCTTGTAATCGCAAAGTTTATCTATTCCTTTCTGTAGAAGGAGAAGGATAAAATATATCCCTTTCCGCCAAAAGTCATAGAAATGAAAAAACACTAATGATCCTCCGGCAAATCCTGAGACGATGGCGTGTCTTCCACCTTATGGCCATTCTTCTGGATCTGCACTCCATAATTCTGCAACACGCTCAAAAGACTAGCTACAGTGCCCGTTAGAGTGTAGGAATTGTTTTTGGCATTTTCCCCAATCACAATGGACTCTAGCTTATCCGGCTTTGGCAAGTGGCTAGCGATTGTCGGCAAACTCTCCAGTGCGTAGGCCTGAATCCGCTCCGCACTAATATCGTTCTCAATCTGATTCTTCTCACGCTCCAACTCCACTTCCCGTTTTTGACACTCGTATTCCACCTGACTTTCTTTGCTTCTTTGCTCTAACTCCGCCTCCAGCTTTAACTTCTGCTTCGCAATCTCCAACTCCATCTTCTTTAACTCAATCTCATGCTGGCATTTGACCTTGGCAAGCTCCAATGCCATCCTAGCCTCTTCCTTCTCCTGCTCTACTTGAAACGCACTCATATCCAACTGGGCCTGGTGCTTCTTCGCCTCAAAGTCCAACTGAGCCCGGTGTTTCTCCGCCTCAATCTCCAACTCCTTCTGGCGCTTATCGGCCTGAAATTTCTTCTCCCGCTGCGCCAACTGAAACGTATACTCCTGCTCTAGACGAAACTGGCGCGTCTGATTCTGCGCCTCGAAAATCTTCCGCTCCTTCTCCTGCTCCAACTCCTGGCGCCGAATGGCCTCCAGCTGCTCCTTCTCAAAAAGCTCCGACTCCTTCTGACGGCGCAAATTGCGCAGCTTCGACTCTGTCTCTAACTTCGCCGTCTCCGACTTCTCCTTCTCGTTTAGCTCCCGGCTGATAATATTGGACTGATTCTCAATCTCCGCCAACCGCGCCGCCGTCTTCTGTGCCGCCCGATAAGGCTTTTGCAAATTCTCCCACAGCTCCGTGGACGAAACTATCGCCTCCTTGATCTGCACCGTAACAATGCGAATCCCCAAACCCTTCTGCCCCTGCGAAGCTCCCTCCGCCACCTCCTTTAGGCGCCGAGTAAGCTCCGCAATGATCGGCTGCTTGTCCGAGAGCACCTCCTTGATAGAAAGCGTGGCCACCTTATCCTTGATCGCTGCCTCCGCCTGCTCCCTCAACTGAATATTCACCACCCGCATCGGATCCCGTACATCGGAAAAATCTAACCTCCGGTAAGCCACTCGTATGTCGTCTATAATCCACTGCACATACGCCTGGATCAAAATCCCCTGCAACTCCTTGCAAATGCTCCGAGCATTGATCAAAATCGTCTGCATCGCACTAGGGATGATCAAAAACGAATCCAAGTGGGGATTAAAACGAAACGATATCCCCAAGCCCACATGCAACGGCTCCCGATGCCCCCGACGGGTGTGCACCACGTACATATTCGGGGGCACCACCACCGTCTTCCAAGGCCCCCAACCTGTGATCCTTACCCCCAGCTGCTCGTAATTCTTTTTGATCCCGTAGGAAGAGTAGGAATCCCTATGGGAGGCATACGGCGACTCCTGACGCTGGATTTTGAGATCCTTCTCCAAATTTTGCGCCTGATGAAAGGCCTGCTCCATGTAAACATTTTTCTTGGAAATCTGCTGGGAACCGCTCATATCCCAAGCCCTTTCTCTTGAAGAAACTTGATTGGAAACATAGGTTTTATCCGGAACGTTCTGAACATACTCCACCTCTTCCTGAACGTATTCCTGCTCTGGAAGATACACTCCCTCATCCTGCGCATATTCCTCTTGAATGCTCTCTGACATAGCCTCTTCCTTTTCTTATAGTTCAATATCCCCAAAGCCTAATTCTGTGAATCCCCTTCCACATAAGCCCGGTATACTCCATCCAAAAACAAATACATCGCCTTCGCTGCCTCCTCAGCAGCCTCTATCGCCCCCCAAAAGTCCTCCCGAGTGGCGCACTGCTCCAACAATATCTTCTTCTCATCCTCCGAATGGCGTATATCCGCCTCCTCATGAACAGAAAAATAAGCCACCGTTTCGGCATCCTCTATCCCATAATGCCTAGCTAACCCCTCCCGCTTGGTCTTGGCCACCTCCGGCACCTGAGCCTCAAAAGCATACAACGCCGCTACCCCTCGGGTGTACGGACGTTGACGAGTAAGCTGCCGAAGCCTTTCCACCGACTCCCGGGTCGTGCTCAACCACTCGGCCTCGTCCAACTCCCGCTCACTTACCCCTAAACCCAACGCAAATTGACGCCATAACCTAGGGTGGTTGGAAGCTCCCCGCTCCTCCTCAATGAGGTTTTCTAAAATCAACTGGCGCACAGATAGCTTCTCGCAATTGGCGTGAGTGGCGCTTAAATAAGTAGGAAATGCAAGCACATGGGCGTAGTACTGCTTTGAATACTCCCGAAGAGCAAAAAGTGAAAGTTTGCCCTCCGACCAGGCTTGGTAAAATCTATGCTCCAACAGACTGTAATTCCCAATCCTCTCTTCTAGACGCTTCCATTGTTTCAGCTTTTCCTCTAATGTAAGCAACATAATCCCTTTTTCTCCTTTCAAAAACTTCACCAAAACAAAAACAAGCTTCTTAAAATCCAACGCAATACACAGCCCCCCCTCACCGAAACAACCACAAGGCCTAACCCCCCTCACTTCTTAAACGAACGATACCACCACTTTTTCAGCGTTTTCCAAATTTTGCCAAAAGTATAGAGAAAAAATCTCTTGGCAAGATTCAAATAAACCCTCTGAATGTCCCCCGGCCTTAACTCCTTGTAGGAACTTTGAACGTCCTTCCACGAAGCACCCTCTCCCCTCCAACGCTTAGCTGCTTTTAACTTCGAAAGATCAGGCTTGATCCTATCAATAGGGATGGAATAGGAATTTTTGTTCAAAAGAATAATCGCCCCATTGATCCCCACCAACTTCCCCTCCAAATCAATCAAAGGACCGCCGCTATTGCCCATAAAAATCGGTATGTCCGTCCGCAACACCGCCTTGTAAAACTTCCCACTCCGACGTAAAATAAGATCGGCCTTGGTCTTGGTGATCCTCCCCACCGATACCGCCGGCTGACGATCAGGATAGGGCCCCCCAGGATGCCCCAACGCCATCACCCAATCCCCCACCTTCAACTTGGACGAGCGTCCAAGAGGAAAATACGGCAACGAACGCGCCGGTATCTTGATCAAAGCGTAATCCTGACGATAATTCCAGCCCAAAACCTTGGCCGTAAATCGCCTCCCATCGGAAAGCACCACCAACGGCCGCTCACTGCGCTCCACCACATGGGTGCAGGTGAGAATATAACCATCCGAAGAAATGATCGCCCCACTTCCATACCCATAGCGCATCCTCCCGCCAATGTAGAGCGGAATGGTGATCAAAACCGTGCGGGGAATCGCATATTTCGCTAGGGAAATCCACTTTCTCTCCAAACTCTTCACTTTGGAAAGAGCCGCGCACTTCTTCTGTCCGCCCAAAGACAACGACTTCTTGTCCTGCGCCAGAAGCGAAAAGGGCAAAAACGCCACCAACACCAAACACAGCAGAAAATACACCTCTTTTTTTCTCATCTTTTTTTCCAGCTCCTACAAAATAACAAACTATCCCCTCCCCACAAAATTCTGAACACTAAATCACATTCTCCTCCCGAAAACGCTGAATTTCCTCCAACGTATACCCCAAACGCAACAAGACCTCCTCGCTGTGCTGAGAAAGTCCCGGCGGCGGCAAACTCCCCCCCTTGGAAGAAAACAGCGTTCCCGGCAAACGCACCTCCCCCGCCTCCAGAGGAAAACTCCCCCAAAT
>RFKQ01000019.1 GCA_003694635.1 Planctomycetota bacterium | reverse complement strand
CCCAAACCCACAACCCCCCCACACCCAAACCCAAACCCCTCCTTAACCCTCTCCAGCTCCACTCCCTCTAAGCAAAGTCCCCCCTAACCAAGCCTTTAGAATGAGAGGAATCTTGCTTCTTCTATCTGGAAGTTGGCATCTCCGGTTTAGAATGTAGAGAAGATAGGGACGTCAGGCCCGTGAAAAGGCAAGTTTTTCTGAGAAAACCGACTCCATCCCCTCTTTCCCCCTTTGGTCCATAATTCTGATAAAAATCACTCACCACTAGAACCCTAAATGCAAAATTTCCCCTTGCATCCAACCAAAAAAAAGATATAATTTTCTCGAGTTTGTCCAATTTTTAAAATGAAAAAATCGGAGAATCTTTCTATGGCAAACAAAATCCAGTGGCTAGGACACTCCACCTTTCTCATTCAAACCTCTCAAGGTAAACACATTCTCATCGATCCATGGGTCTACCAAAATCCGGCATGCCCGGAAAGCGCCAAAAATCTAGAAAAAATCGACCTCATGCTTATCACCCATGGCCACTTTGACCACTGCGCAGACGCAGAAGAACTCGCCCAAAAATATAACCCCACCATCGTCGCTATCTTCGAAATAGGCTCCTACCTTGAACAAAAAAATGTCCAAAACGTCAGCCCCATGAACAAAGGCGGTAGCCAAACCATCCACAATATCCAAATCACCATGACCCACGCCTTCCATAGCAGCGGCATCGGCCTCAATCAAGCCATCGTAGAAGGCGGAGAAGCCGCCGGCTTCGTGGTAAAACTCGAAGATGGCTTCACCTTCTACCATGCCGGGGATACCTGCCTCTTTGGCGATATGACCTGGATCGCAAAACTCTATCAACCTCAACTCGCTATGCTTCCCATCGGAGACCGCTTTACCATGGGCCCCAAAGAAGCCGCCTACGCAGCACAACTCCTCCAAACCCCAAAAGTTATCCCCATGCACTTTGGCACCTTCCCCCTACTCACAGGTACCACCGAAGAATTCCAACAAGCTCTCCAGAAAATCTCACCCAATACCCAGCTCATCCAATTCCAACCCGGCGAAATCAAAGAATTCTAAACATCTACCACCCAACTCAAAAACAAAACACCTCCCCCTCACACCAGAAAGGAAACCTATGTCCAACCACGCCCAAGTCGAACAGCCTATGAAAAATTTACAACAAGTGGACCAAATCCTCGCCGTCAGCAGCGCAAAAGGCGGAGTAGGAAAATCCACTACCAGCGTCAATCTCGCCGCTGCCCTCAAATACCGAGGCGCAAAAGTGGGGCTCATGGACTGCGATATCTACGGCCCTAGCCTACCCCAAATGCTCAACCTTCGACAACAACCAGAACTTACAGAAGACGAAGAACTTATCCCACCGCGCGCCTTCGGAATGCCCGTCATCTCCATGGGACTACTCCTCAATCAACCCGATGTCCCCGTCGTCTGGCGCGGACCTATGCTCCATAAAATGATACAACAATTCCTCTTCGGCGTGCAATGGAACTCCCTCGACTATCTCATCCTCGACCTACCTCCCGGTACCGGCGACGTCCAACTCACCCTCACTCAAACCGCCCCCATTACCGGCGCTATCGTGGTGACTACCCCCCAAGAGGTCAGCCTAATCGACGCACGAAAAGGAATAGAAATGTTCACCAAATGCGGCATCCGACTCCTCGGTATCGTCGAAAATATGGCCTACTTTGTCTGCCCTCACTGCGGCGAAAAAGACGAAATCTTTAAGGCAAATGGAGGACAAAAACTGGCCGAACAAACCCAAACTACCCTGCTCGCCTCTATCCCAATTCTGCCAGAAATCCCACAAAAGGCCGATCAAGGATGCCCCATCGTGCTTGAGCAACCAGAAAGCCCTGCCGGACAGGCTTACCTAAAATTAGCTCAAAAAATCGAAGAGGCCTTCCAATAAAAAACTCTCGTCTCTACTCCTCACCTCAGCCCCCGCCAAAAGGCGTTTGCCCATTCACATTAAATAAAAACTCTCCGCTCGGCGTCTACAAAGCAAAGCAAACCAAATTCTCTAGACTCTAAAGCTCAGTTTAAACGCCTTTCCATCCCTAAAAGGAGCGGTATAAACCATGAAAAATCTTCTCTACCTTCTAGCCACCCTGATTTTTCCTCTGACCTCCGCCGTTTCGCAAAACAAAGAAAATTCCTCTCCCTTCCGTATCGTTATTATCCAACCCAGCGAAAAAGGCTCCACCCAAGAAGCTCTACCCGCTATGCAAGAATTCGCCAAGGCCCTCTCCAAACTCTCCCAACTCCCCATCCAAGCCATCTACTTTAACCAAGAAAAAAAAGCCCTCCAATACATCCATAAAAAAAAACCACACCTAGCCATCCTCTCGTTCCCCTTCTTCCTAAAATACAAACAAACTTTCCACCTCCAACCACACCTGCAAGTCAAATTCAATCAAACTATCCAAAAAAAATATTTTATCTTTGTCCATAAAAAATCCCCCTTCCATTCCCTATCCGATCTCAAAAACAAAACCATCGTAAGCAACCACCTCTACGAAGCTGAATTTCTCTCTCTTCTCTTCTTCTCACAAAAAAATTACCTCCAAAAACACTACAAACTCAAACCTACCCGCCGAACCCTACGAGCCCTGCGATACCTCACCAGACAAAAAAAATACCACGCCATCGTCCTCGATAACTACCAACTCAAACAACTCCAAAAACCAATCTTCTCCAAATACCTCCAAAAACTCCGTCCCATCGCCTCCTCCCCCCCTATCCCCTCCTCCCCTGTGGCCTCCTTCGGAACACCTACTCCTCAAATCCAAAAAATCCTCCTCGCCCTTAGCTCCCTCCAAAAACTTCCAAAAGGAAAAAAAATCCTACGCCTCTTCGGCATCGAAGCCTTTGTCCCTATCAAAAAAAATCTCTTCTCAAAAGCCCAAAAACTCTGGCTTGTCCACCTCTACCCGAAAAAAGGAGAAGAAAAATGAAATTCACCCCCCTCTCCCTCCTCCAACTCCCCCTCCTCTTCATCACCCTAAAT
>RFKQ01000018.1 GCA_003694635.1 Planctomycetota bacterium | reverse complement strand
GTTTGGGTGGGGAGGAGTTGTGGTGTTTTGGTGGGGAGGCGCGATGGAGAGGGGCGTTTTTGATGGCGGGGGAGGCTTTGGTACGGGCGTGTTGGACTTGGAGGTATTTTTTAGATTTTGGTAGGGAGAGGGATTGGAGTTGGTCGAGGATATACTTTGCGGTGGGTCGTTCGATGGGTTTTTTGGAGAGCATTTTATCCACTAGTTGGGTGAGAGGAGTGGGGAGTTCCGGTTGGATGGTGGCGAGGGGTGGTGGGTTGAGTTGGAGGTGTTTTTTGAGGATTTCGGCGGGATTTTTCCCTTGGAAGGGAGGGATACCGGCGAGCAGTTGGAAGCAGAGGATGCCGAGGGAGTAGATATCGGAGGCGGGGGAGAGGTTTTTTTTTCGGATGAGTTCTGGGCTTGCATATTTTGCGAAGAAGTTTGCATCGCTAGGGGGGAGTTTTAGGCCAAATAGGGTGGGGCTTAGGCCTACGTCCATGAGTTTGATATTGGAGTGGGTGGTGAGGAAGACGGAGAGGGGGGTAAGTTCTTTATGGTAGAGGTTTTCGTTGTGGAGGTGTAGGAGGGCTTGGGCGAGTTGTTGGATGGTGTTTAGTGTATGTTGTAGGGGGATTTCTCCGCTTTGTAGGGCATCGGCGAGGGGTAGTCCATCGACGTTTTCGCAGCAGATGAAGTATTCGCCTTGATCTTCTCCTACATCGAAGATTTGAAGGAGGTTTTCTTGGGAGAGTTTTCCGGTTTTTTTGGCCATATCGAGGAAGGCATGTAGGATCTTTTTCTCTTTTGTCAAATGGGGTTGGAGGACTTTGAGTAAAACGCTGCGTTCTAGGGTAGTTTGTTTAGCTTGGTAGCAAAGATAGAGGGGGTGGGAGTAGATTTTTTTGCCCACTAGGTATTTTCCGATTTTTTTGCCGCTTAGGTTTCGGGTATGGGTTGAGTTTTTTTCCACGAAGAGGAGGGTGGTATTTCCCACGGTGATTTTATCGCCAGGTTGGAGGAGTTGTTTTTGGACTCGTTTGCCATTGACGTAGGTTCCGTTGCGGCTTTGGAGGTCGAGGAGGAGGTATTTACCTTTATGGAGGAGGATTTTGCTATGTTTTCGGGAGAGTTCTTCGTCGTTGATGGTGATATCACAGGAGCGCAATCTTCCTAGGGTGGTTTCTTCTTTTAGGGGGAAGGTTTGGCCTTTTAGTTCGCCGGATTGTACGATGAGTTGTGCCATGGTGGAAGATTTTTTTTAGATGTTGGAGGAGTTGTGGATGATCTTATCCGTTTGGATTTGGGTATGAGTGGAGTGATTGATTTTTTTCATTATACTGAAAAATTTAGAGGATGCAAGGGGGTGAGGGGTGAAAATAGGGTTGAGTTGGGTGGATATTTTTGAGGGGGGGGTTGTTTGTAGTTTTGTAAAAAAGGAGGGAGCCCCTTCTTTCTTTAGGAGAAGAGAAGGGGCCTTGGTTGGAGGGAAAAAGAAAGGAGGGAAAAATAAGAGGGATTGAATTGAGGTAAGGCTCTAAACGTTTTAGGTAGGATTATATTGGTATAGACGAGGTTTTAGGTTTGTTTATTTGCAGAGATTTTTTCGGAGGTAGTTGTTTTGATTTCTTGGGTTTTTGGGGGGATACGTTTTACTTTTTTGGAGAGATAGGTTTTTAGGCCGGTTCCGGCGGGGATCATATGGCCGAGGATAACATTTTCTTTTAGTCCGAGGAGTTCATCTGTTCGGGAGGCGAGGGCAGCTTCGGTGAGGACTCTTGTGGTTTCTTGGAAGGAGGCGGCGGAGATAAAGCTATCGGAGTAGAGGGAGGATTTGGTGATTCCGAGGAGGAGTGGTTCAGCGGTAGCGGCTTTGAGTCCTTGGGAGAGCACGCGGTTATTTTCTTCACGGAACTGGAATTTATCCACGATGGAGCCTGGTAGGAAGCTGGTATCGCCGGGGTCTTTGACTTTTACTCGTCTCATCATTTCGGAGATAATGATTTCGATATGTTTGTCGTTGATTCTCACGTTTTGGGATCGGTAGACTTTTTGGATTTGGCGTAGGAGGTAGTTTTGGACGGCTTCTTCGCCGGAGATTCTTAGGATATCGTGTGGGATGAGGGGGCCATCGACGAGTGGTTCGCCGGCTTTGACGTAATCGCCGCTGGAGACGAGTAGGTTTTTTCCTTGAGGAATGAGGTGTTCGGTTTCTTTTCCGGTATCGCTTCGGATGATGATATTTCGTTTTCCTCGTTTTCGTTCGCCTACTTCTACGATTCCGTCGATGGCGCTTAGTACGGCAGGGGTTTTGGGTTTGCGCACTTCGAAGAGTTCGGTTACGCGGGGTAGGCCTCCGGTGATATCTTGGGTACCGCCGATTTCTCGGGGTGTTTTGGCGATCATTTTTCCTTTTTTTACAAATTCGCCTTCTTCGACTTCTAGGTTAGCTTTTTCGGGGACGGGGTGGACTTCTAGGATTTTTCCTTCTTCATCGACGATAGCAATTTGTGGGTGGTAATCGCCTTTATGTTCGGAGACAATTTTCCGGACGTTGCCTCGTTTATCGATATGTTCGCGGAGGGTGGTTCCGGGGATGAGGTCTTCGAATTTGACGAAGCCATCTTTTTCGGCAATGATGGGTACCATATGGGGGTCCCATTCGGTGAGGAGTTGTCCTTTTTTCACATTCTCGCCGTCTTTGACTTTGAGTTCGGCGCCTAGGGGGAGTTCGATTTCTTCGAGTTCACGGCCTTTTTCGTCTAGGATTTGAAGTACGCCTTTGCGGTTGGTGACGAGGGTACGTCCATTTTCATCTTCGACGGTTTTGATATGGTAGAAGCGGACTTTTCCGGCTTTTCTTGCCTTGACGGTTTTTTCGGCCACTTGCCAGTTGACCACGCCGCCGATATGGAAGGTACGCATGGTCAATTGGGTACCGGGTTCGCCGATGGATTGGGCGGCGATGATTCCGACGGCGAGGCCTTCTTCAGCGAGTTTTCCTCTGGAGAGGTCCATACCGTAGCAGAGGGCGCAGACGCCTCGTTTGGATTCGCAGGTGAGGGGGGATCGGACACGGATTTTTTCCAGTCCCATGGCTTCGATTTTTGCGGCGATTTCTTCATCGATGAGTTGATTTTCTCGCACGATTGTTTCGTCGGTGACGAGATCTACGATATTATCTCTAGCGGTTCGGCCGATGATAGCTTCGGAGAGGGAGGTTTCGACTTTATCGCCTTTGTAGATATAGCCTTTGGTGATTCCTTTGGTGGTGCCGCAATCTTTTTCCATGATGACGACGCTTTGAGCTACATCGGCGAGTTTTCGTGTGAGGTAGCCGGCGTCGGCGGTTTTTAGGGCGGTATCGGCGAGTCCTTTACGGGCGCCGTGTGTGGAGGAGAAGTATTCGAGGACTTTTAGACCTTCTCGGAAATTGGCTTTGATGGGGGTTTCGATGATTCGCCCGGAGGGGTTGGCCATGAGGCCGCGCATTCCGGCGAGTTGTCGCACTTGTTGCATACTGCCTCTTGCGCCGGAGCCGCTCATTAGGAGGATAGGGTTGATATAGGGTTTACCATCTTGGGTATCGTTTTGCATTTCTTTGACCATTTCTTTGCCGATGAGGTCGGTGGCGTGGGTCCATTTATCGACGATTTGGTTGTAGCGTTCCTGTTCGGTGAGGACGCCTTGGGCGTAGCGTTTTTCGATCATTTCGACTTCTTGTTCGGTTTTTTCTAGGATTTCTTTTTTGCGTTTTGGCATTTTTAGGTCGGAGCAGGAGAAGGTGATCCCGGAGAGGGTGGCGTATTTAAAGCCTAGGTCTTTTAGGTCATCGAGCAGTTTTAGGGTGGTATTTTTATCTTTATATCGGTAGCTATCGGCGATGATATTTTTGATCAATTTTGAGGTGAGTGTATAGTTGTAGAAGGGCATACCTTTGGGGATAATGTCGTTGAAGAGCACTCGTCCTACGGTGGTGGGGATGATGGTAGGTTTTTTGAGTTTGGTGGGTACCCCGGGTTGGTTATGGACTTCGGTGCCGGCGGGGAATCGGACTTTGATTTGGGCATGGAGTTCGATTTTATTTTCGTCGTAGGCCATAAAGACTTCTTCGAAGTTGGAGAATACCGTATTTTCACCTTTTTTCCCTTCGAGGGGGGTAGTCATATAGGCGCAGCCTAGGACCATATCGTGGCTTGGGGAGATGATAGGTCTTCCGTTGGAGGGGCTAAAGACGTTGTGGGGGGAGAGCATGAGGGTGAGGGATTCCACTTGGGCTTCCCAGGAGAGGGGGAGGTGTACGGCCATTTGGTCGCCGTCGAAGTCGGCGTTGAATCCTTCGCAGACGAGGGGGTGGATGGTGATGGCGTTTCCTTCGATGAGTTTTGGTTCAAAGGCTTGGATACCCATTCGGTGGAGGGTTGGGGCGCGGTTGAGGAGGACGGGATGGTTTTTGATGACGTCGACGAGGATGCTCCAGATTTGTTCATCTTTGCGCTCTAGCATTTTTTTGGCGCTACGGATGGTATCCGCGTAGCCTAGATCTTTTAGTCTGCGTATAATGAAGGGTTGGAAGAGTTCGAGGGCGATTTTTTTGGGTAGGCCACATTGGCTTAACTTAAGGTCTGGCCCCACTACGATCACGGATCGGCCGGAGTAGTCCACTCGTTTTCCTAAGAGATTTTCTCGAAATCTTCCTTGTTTCCCTTTGATCATATCGGCGAGGGATTTTAGTGGTCGGCCGTTGCTTCCTAGCACGGGTCGTTTGCAACGACTGTTGTCGAAGAGGGCATCTACGGATTGTTGTAGCATACGTTTTTCGTTGCAGATGATTACTTCTGGGGCGTTGAGTTCGATAAGTTTTTTGAGTCGGTTATTTCGGTTGATCACGCGGCGGTAGAGGTCATTTAGATCGGAGGTGGCGAAATTTCCGCTTTCTAGGAGGACGAGGGGGCGTAGATCTGGGGGGATAACGGGGATGACTTCGAGGACCATCCATTCGGGTTTATTTCTAGATTTTTTCAGGCTTCTGACGATTTTTAGTCGTTTGATGATATCTTTTTGTTTTTGTTCGGATTTTGTTTTGTGATAGTCTTCTTGGAGTTCGTTTTCCAGGGCTTCCAGATCGAGTCGTTCCAATAATTTTTTGATAGCTTCGGCACCGATACCGGCTTCAAAGCCATTTTCTCCGTATTCGGCTTGGTATTTTCGGAGTTGTTCATCGGTGAGGAGTTGTTGTTTTTTGAGGTGAGTATCCTTTGGGTCGAGGACTACGTGGCGTTTGAAGTAGATCACATCTTCGAGGCTGGTGACTTTCATTCCGAGTAGGGTACCCATTCGGGAGGGCATAGCTTTGAAGAACCAGATATGGGCAACGGGGGCGGCGAGTTTGATATGTCCCATGCGGTGTCTTCGGGCTCGGGAGTGGGTTACTTTTACGCCGCATCGATCGCAGATAATTCCTCTGTGTTTAATTCCTTTATGTTTTCCGCAGGAGCATTCCCAGTCTCTTTCTGGTCCAAAGATTCTTTCGCAGAACAGGCCATCTTTTTCTGGTCGATAGTTTCTGTAGTTAATGGTTTCTGGTTTTTTCACTTCCCCGTAGGACCAGTGAATGATATCTTGTGGGGAGGCTAGGGAGATCGTCACGTAGTCGTACTCATTGATTTTGTCGTAAAAGGCTTCGACCATTCCTATATGGCTCCTTTCCATGAAAATGAAGAATTGAAAGGAAGCGGAGGTTTACAAGGCCTCCTGCCTTTTTTGTGTCGGAATGTGTTTTGAGGTTGTGGGGGAGGGCATTGTAGAAAGTCACTGGAGATTGTAAAAAGCGAGGTGGGTGGATTTTGGAAATTTTTTGAAATGAATTCATAGAGCCAGGGTGGTGTAGGGTTTTAGAGGAGTGGAGGCTTTGCATAGAATGGGTAGATTTGAGAATAGCCCACAAGTTTGGATGAGTGTTTTCTTGCATCCCCGAGTGTTATAGTATTTAGGTTTTTGTGTTAGGAAGGTGGGTAAGAGGGCCACCGCTGCTCCCTTTTGGTCCCGATGATCGTTTATATTTTGCGCCTATTTTATTTTTTGAACTGAGTAATTATATCAAATTTATTTTTAATTGCAAGTATTTTTTTATTTTTTTCTTTTTATTGAAGGGGGAAGAGGTGGTGGAGTGGGAGGGAGGCAATCAAGCGTTCGCTTGTGAAAGGGAGTTTTTTGGGTAAGAGGTGGTAGAGTGAAAGTTTTTGGAGGGCGGAACCTTTTTTCAAAAAGGTTCCGAGAGAGAAAAGTTTTTGGGAAGTCTGAAACCCTTTTTTCTAAAAAGGGTTTCAGGAATAAAAGTTTTGGAAAAGGGGTTTTTAAGGGAAAGACGTTTTTTAAAAAGTTTTTCCCTTAAAGTATCAAAGGTTTTTAGGAGGGGGTGGTAGGGGGAACACTTTTTTCTAAAAAGGGTTCCCCCTACGTCATAAGAGAGGTGTGTTTAAGCGGCGGCTGTTTTGGGGCAGGTGTGGAGGCGTGTGATGTTTGCGCCGAGTTGGCGGAATTTTTCTTCGATTTGTTCGTATCCTCGCTCTAGGAGTTCGATGCCTGTGAGGGTGGATTTCCCTTCGGCGACGAGGGCGGCGATTAGGTAGGAGCAGCCTCCCCTTAGATCGGGGATGTGGAGGTGGGTTCCTTTGAGGGTGGAGGGACCGCGCACCACGGCGCTATGGAAGTAAGAGGATTCGCGGAAGCGGCATGGGAGGTCACCTAGGCATTTGCGGAATAGGTGGATTTCTCCGCCGAGGTTTTGTAGGCCTTGGGCGTAGCCAAAGCGATTTTCGTATACGGTTTCGTGGACGATTCCAACACCTTTGGCTTGGGTAAGGAGCAGGGTAAAGGGTTGTTGCCAGTCGGTGGCGAAGCCGGGGTAGACGTCTGTTTCGATGGTGATGGAGCGGAGGGGTTGGCGATAGAAGAATCGGATACCGTCGTGATAGATCGCAAAATTTCCCCCCATTCTGCGGAGTGTATTGAGGAAGGTCAGCATATCTTTTTGCTGGGCGTCTTTGACAAAGACATCGCCGCGGCTTGCAAGGGCGGCCACGGCATAGGAGGCTACTTCTAGCCGGTCGGGGAGTACGCGGTGTTCCGTGCCGTAGAGTTTATCCACGCCTTCGATCAGAATTCGCCGATTAGCTTGCACTTCGATGATGGCGCCCATTTTTTGCAGCATTTGGATAGAATCGAATACCTCGGGTTCCATGGCGGCGTTTTCGAGGAGGGTGTGGCCTTTGGCGAGGCTAGCGCACATAAGGATATTTTCTGTGGCGGAGACGCTGGGGTAGGGGAGGCGGATTTTGGCGCCTTTGAGTTTGTTGGGAGCGGAGATGGTATAGAAGCCGTCTTGGTATTCGGCGTTGGCGCCCATTTTGCGGATGGCGTCAATGTGGAAATTTACTGGACGGGAGCCGATTTTGCATCCCCCGGGAGTGGGGAGAATTGCTTTCCCTACTCGATGGAGTAGGGGGGCCATTAGCATGATGGACATTCTATTTTTTTGCCCAATTTCTTTGGGGATGGAGTGGTGTTTTAAGCTAGGAGTGTGGAGCAATAGAGAATTTTTTCCTTGCCATATAAATTTGGCCCCAACCCATTCACAGAGCTGTTTGGTGATCTCTACGTCTCCGATGCGAGGGACGTTCAGAAGAAGTGTGGGCTCTTCCGAGAGCATGGAGACGATCAGTTGTTTGATAGCGGCATTTTTGGCGCCGCTGGCTTTGATTTCGCCTACGAGGGGGTATCCGCCTTCGATTTGAAAGTATTCGCTCATGATTTCTCACCGTTTGGAGGATGGATAGGGTTTGTTTTTTTTTATTTCGACACGGTGAGGGAGAAACTTTAGAGATTTGTGGGGAGTTTTTTTAGCCTTTTGGTTAAGAAATGGGTTAGCCATGTATTGGAAGTTATCATTCCTCCTCCCCATGCGAGGAGAGTGTACACTCGCTTGCGAGGTATTTTTACCCCTTCCACGGCGAGGGGATTTTCCAGTTGCCAGAGGACGTGCAAGGTCTCCAAACCGATCGCTAAGGGTAGGAAACAGGCAAAGCGCAGGCGCATATAGCGGCGGGGGATGGCGAGTAAATATTCTATCCCTTGCTGGTAAAATTCCGCGGTTTTGGCAAGCAGTTTGGCGTAGACCGGGGTTAGTTTTTTTCCGTTTTCCGCCTCTCTTAGATCCTCTGGAGCTAGGTTTACTTCCTGCAGGAGGGAGTGGGGGAGGTAGACTCGGTTTCGCTTAAGGTCGCCTTGAATATCGCGCAGGATATTGGTCATTTGAAGGGCTTTGCCAAACGCCACTCCGCGCTGGATTTGCTGTTTATCCCATTGCTTTTCTAAGGTGGGGAGGGTGTGTTTGTGAATTTTTGTCCAGAATTCCCCCACCACCCCGGCCACTCGGTAGCAGTAGTCTTCGAGCTGTTCCCAGTTGGAAAAAGCCCGCAGGGAGGAAGAGGAAAAGTATTCCAAATCCAGCCGCATTCCAGAGAAAATTACCTCTAGGACTTCTTCGATCAACTTTTGTGCCGAGGGGGATTGGGCCGAGAAGAACTTCAGGCAGTGTTGAAGATGCAGAAGAAGGTAGGCTTCGCCTTCTGTGCTGTAGGTGTAAGAGGCCTGAGAGATCTGTTTTCGCAACGTCTTCAGAAGCTCTTTCTCCACTGAGGAAGGGGCGTTTGCTGCTGTTTGTAGGCGATGTTTTAGAGAGGTTTCCAAAAGCTCTAAGAGCCGAATTCGTTCCTGATAGGGAACCAACGGCGTGTCAGCTATGGTGTCCCCCGCGCGGGCCAATAAATACGCTAGCGCTACGCTTTGGCGCGTAGCGCTGGGCAACAACCACAGGCTCAGATAAAACGAGCGGCTAACTTGCTTCAGGGTCTGCCAAAAAGGAAAACTTTTTTCCACAGCCCCCTCTGAAACACGATTAAAACCGATCAAAAGAATTGTACCGGAGGTGGTGCTGGTATTCCTTGCTAAATACCTTGCGCGCTCTTCGATTTAACAAAGCCCACAAAACGTAGAAGCAAATCGAGTACACCACAGCAGCCACAGTAAGATGCAGTCCCAATGACTGAAGCGGATTTTTGCCTTTATCCAAAAGAAATTGCAGAATTGGATAGAATAGGTTCAATACCGCTATCACTACGGTCAAGTTGCGCGCCCAGGGGCGAAAGCGATCCAGTGCTTTTCCCACTTTCCAATACAGCCAGCAAATAAGAAGACCAAAGGTAAGGGCGAGGAG
>RFKQ01000017.1 GCA_003694635.1 Planctomycetota bacterium | reverse complement strand
TCCCTCGGGAGGCGGGTCGGAATGGGGAGAACAAGGATGGGAGAAAACCCCCTTTTTTCAGTATAAACCCTCCCCCCAATTCCAAGCTTATACTGTAATGGAGAAGGTGTGTCTCTATATCTCCCCCCACCCTGGGTGGGGGTCTCGAAATTCTTTATTGATCGCTCTGGGAAACTAAAGTATCATTCTTTAAAATCGCCTATCCTTTCTTGCTGAAAATATGATCCTTATCCTTCCATCTGGGCCTTCCCTAGGGAAGAAGGCAGGCATAGTGTAGAAATATCCATGGGGGAGAGGAATCCTTTTTCTTTCCTTTCCATCAGGCCTCATTGTATATAATCCTGAGTTTTTGATACGTTTTGGATCCACATGCCAGAAAATCAAAAGCCTTCCATCACTTGACCATTCAGGTACAGCATCAACTGAATCGAAAGGGGATATATCCATCTCTTTCCCATTCTCTAAATCTACTATAACCACATGCCATATTCGTTCTTTTACCTGGCGCATCAGGGCAACCCTCTTGCCATCAGGGGAAAGTTTTGGATCGAAATCTCCAAGAGGTGGATGGACCCTCTTCTTGGAAGAAATTTTAGGACTTGTCAATTGAACAGGATCTTTCCCATCCACCTTCATGGTCCATATACACTGGCATACCTTTTTACCTTTCTTAATAACAGAGAATACAAGCCTATCCTTCACTTGATGAGGGTCTGCTACCCAGAACCCTTCAGGCGTAGGTATCCTTATAATTCTCCTTGTTTTCAGATCTATAAGATTTATCTGAGGTTTTCTCTCAGGGTTGTCGGTAGAGACATAGAGAATCCCCTTTCCATCAGGGGTCCAGTAGCCATTGGCAGCCACTATACCCTTCTTTGGCGGAACAATACTCTCGAGTCCTGTACCATCGAGACGGATGATCATTATTTCTGTTTCTTCGTATCCTCCTTTTTCCATTGCAAGCCCTTTAGGCCCTCTTTTATTATATCGGGTGAAGGTAACCCATTTCTGATCAGGGGAGACCCGTGCATGATTCATCTCTCGATATGGATCCGATACGAGAACTCTCATATTTCTCCCGTCAAGGGTACTAATGTAGATACCAAAGAGGTTGGTATTTTGATGCTGTGTACGACAACCACCGATATTCCACAAGAGGATAGCCAAAAAGTAAAACAAGCGAGAGGAATGTGATAACAGCTTATCTTTCCTTTTGAAAATGGTCATCTACATTTCTTTTTGTTAGACTTTCTTTAACACAAAATGCTTTCTACTATATTCTGATATATTCTGATAACTTACAAAAACGGAAATAAAATCAATTTTCTCTTCATTCTTTTTAGGGCGTCCTTATATCATTCAGATGGCCCAGATGGTCCATCGGGAAATTTACCCATGAACTACCGTAAATAAAATTATAGTGAAGGTAACTTGCGATCTCTACTCCTTTTCCACTCTCCGGCGACCCTGCTTCTTATTTCTATTTCTAGATGCAGAAACTTCGCATGCATGGGAGTTTGATTATAAGCTAAGCTCTGCGGATAGTCATTAAAGATTGAGAGAGGGGAGATAGACAATGGCTGGTTTCCTTTTTTTAAAAAAATCTTGGAAACTTGGATAATATAATTTTCTATTCAAGTCAACAAGAGAGGAGCTACTCGAAGAATTCTTTGTGGAGAGCTTGTACAGCTTTTGAGACGTGGTCGTTGTCCACCAGCAGGCTAAGATTGATTTTGGTAGCGCCTTGGGAGATCATTTCCACATGGATATTTTCGTTGGCTAGAGTAGAGAATGTTTTGGCGGCGACGCCGCTATGTTCTCGGATACCTTCTCCGACGATGCAGAGGATAGCTTTTCCTTCCGAGACGTGTACATCGGCATATTGTTGTAGTTCGGAGATAGCTTTATCCAGATTTTTCGGGGAATCTATGGTAATAGAGACACTGATTTCTGAGGTGGCGATCATGTCCAGGACGATTTTATGTCGAGCGAACACTTCGAACACTTTTGCCATAAATCCGTATTGCTGTAGCATATGGGTGGAGACTAGGTTAATCAGAAGAATGTTGCGTTTCGAAGCGATAGCTTTGGCGATATTTTTGGAGGGTGCACTGTGTTTTTTGACAAGAGTGCCGGGATGTGTGGGGTTGTAGGTATTTAGGATACGCACGGGGATATTTTTTTCCATAGCGGGGAGCATTGTGGAGGGGTGGATAACTTTTGCGCCGTAGTAGGCTAGTTCGCTAGCTTCTTCGAAGGACATTTCTTCTATAGAGACGGCGTGGGGAACCACGCGAGGATCTGCGCTCATAATCCCGTTGACATCTGTCCAAATTTGAATTTCTTCGGCGTTGATGGCGCTTCCGATGATGGAGGCGGAGAAGTCACTGCCACTTCGGCCTAGGGTGGTGATTTCGTTTTGAAGATTTTTTCCCAGAAATCCGGTGATTACGGGGAGTTTAGAGACTTTTTTTAGGAAGCTAGCAATATTTTCGAAAGCTTGGGGTAGTGGTTGAGCTCGGCCAAAATTGCTATCGGTGAGTAGCCCCATTTCGTAGGAGCAGATGGGGATAGCGTCTATTCCGTTATTGCTGAGGTAGGCGGCCACAATGCGGCTAGACATTCTTTCTCCAAAAGACATTACGTAGTCTAGGGTACGGGGGGTTAACTCTTTGACCAATTGAATTCCCCGCAGGAGGTCTTGTAGTTCTGTGAGGAGGTCTTCGATGAGGGTGGTGGGGAGGTGAAGATTGTGAAGAAGTTGGTGGTGTTTTTGCTGGATGGGTTGGATGGAGAGCCGGTTTTCTAGGGCGTTGTGGGCCAATTCTATCAATTGGTCGGTTACTCCGCTGTGGGCGGAGACCACGACCACAGGGTGGCGGGGGAGGGATTGGGAGATAATTTGCTTGACTTGTTCGATTTTTTCCGCATTTTTTAGGGAGGTACCTCCAAACTTTAATACAATCATAGTTTTTTGCCTTCGTGAGTGAAATTCAAAAAAATCTTTTGCATTTTTTCCCCGACAGCGTAAAATACGTTTGGATTTCATGGAAATCGAGATATTACCAAAGAGCAGTTTGGATTGCAAGGGTTGATTTGTAGAAAAGTTTTGTCGAACTTACGGATATTTCTTTTAGGCTTCACAAAGAGGATATAGCAATGCGGATGAGCAGACATTTTCCGAAAACTTTACGCAGTGTTAGCGAAGACCTCACGCAGGCCCATGCGTTGATGTTGAGGGCGGGACTTATTCGCCAGGTCAGTCCTGGGATTTACACTCTTCTGCCTTTGGGGTGGAGGGTTCATCAAAAGGTTAAGCGAATTATTTTTGAGGAGATGGAAAAAAGGGAGGTTCACAATCTAGAGTTTCCCATACTTCAGCCAAAAGAAATTTGGCAAAAAACCGGTCGCTGGGAGAAGTACCTCAAGACCAAGACCATGTTCACCACCAAGGAGTTATTCTCGCAGCAGGATTTTGGGCTAGCGCCCACAGCTGAGGAAGTGGCGACCACTCTTGCCATGGCGGAAATCCAGAGCTGGCGTGATTTGCCCCAACATTTTCATCAGATTGGGCCAAAGTTTCGGGATGAGATTCGCCCCCGTTTAGGTTTGCTTCGGGCGCGGGAGTTTTCCATGTCAGATGCGTATTCCTTTGACGCGGATGAGGAGGGGATGCGCCGTTCTTTTCAGATGTATAGAGAGATTTACCAGAGCATTTTTCAGCGGGTAGGGTTAAATCGATTTATTTCTGTTCAGGCAGATTCGGGGGCGATTGGCGGTTCAGGATCGGCGGAATTTATGGCTTTGAGTGAGGAGGTGGGGGAGGATTTTTTGCTCACCTGTGAGGCATGTGATTATGGTGCGAACGTGGAGAAGGCGGATAGTGTTTATCGCAAGCCTCGCTATGGTCCGGCGCGAGAGAGGTCTCGCAAGGTGCACACGCCTGGGATTCGGACGGTGGAGGAGTTAAAGAATTTTTTCAAAGGCGAGAAAATCCAGCCTCACCACATGGTGAAGACGGTTTTGTTATCGGTGATTCCGAGTGAGAATAGGGAGGCGTACGAGGTGGCGGTATGTATTCGGGGGGATTTGGATGTGAATTTAACCAAGGTACGCAATCTTTTGAAAGCAGACGAAGTATTTCCAGCGGAGGGGGAGGTGGTGGAGAGGTTGACGGGAGCGGAGGTAGGGTTTGCGGGGCCGTTGGGTTTGGAGGGGAGGGTGGAACGAATTCTTTTTGACTTGTCCACAAAGGGGATGACCAACTTTTTATGCGGCTGCAATGAGACGGACTATCATCAGCTGGACGTCAATTTTGGGGTGGATTTACCTTTGCCGAAGGAGTGGTACAACTTGCACATTGCGCAGAGGGGACATCGTTGTCCGGAGTGCCGCAAGGGGAAGTTGATAGAGCGAAGGGGGATTGAGGTGGGGCATGTGTTTATGCTTCAGACGTCGTATTCGGCTCCGCTTTCGGCAACTTACACAGACGCCAATGGTCAGGAGCAGTTGCTTTGGATGGGTTGTTATGGAATTGGTACCACGCGCTTAATGCAGGCGATTGTGGATCAGAATCGGGACGAGGATGGCATTGTTTGGCCTTGGAGTGTAGCTCCCTATCAGGTGATGGTGGTGGTGGCCAATAGTTCGGATGCGCAGCAGGCTCAGCTAGGGGAGGAGATCTACCGTCATCTTCGGGGTTTAGGGTTGGAGGTGATGTTGGATGATCGGGATTATTGTTCGGCGGGTGAGAAGTTTAAGGATGCGGATTTGCTTGGTTTTCCCTTTCGGGTTACGGTGGGTCGGTATGCCAAGGAGGGTTTAGCGGAGTTAAAGGAGCGGAAGACTGGTCGGCGGGGTCGGAGTGAGAAGCTTTCGGTCGAGGGGATAGGTGAGCGTCTTTTGGAGCATTGGAAGGGAGGGGACCCCGCGGCAGCTCGTTGAGAGGTTTGGGGGGATTCTTTGGTACTTTCTCTAACAGGGAGAGTTTTTTTGCGTATTTTTAGGCGTACATTTGGGCAAATTTTTATGTTGGCGACAAGTATTTGTTTTTTTCATAAAATATGGAAAACAAAGGAGGAACTATGAGGTTTCCCCTAGTGTGGTTAGGTGTTTTTCTGGGTTTACCTTTTTCTTTCGGTAGCTCTTCGCTTTTGGCTCAGGCCAAGACTCAGGAGAGAAGAGCTATTTTAGAGCAGGCGAGGGCGATTGAGAAATTTTTTATTCAGACGATTGAGAAGGTACGTCCAACGGTGGTGGTGATTCGGGTGGAGAGAAAGATTGGTGGAATTTCCCGTTTTGGAGGTGGTTCGGGGGTATTTATTGACAAGAACGGCTACATTCTCACCAACGAGCATGTGATTCATCAGGCGAGCAGGATTTGGGTGGGGGTGCCGGGGAAAAATTTGATTCCGGCGAAGCTTTTGGGGGTGGACAAGGAGGGGGATTTAGCGGTGCTTAAAATTCCGGGGAAGAATTGGCCAGTGGCGCAGTTTGGGGATTCTCAGAATTTGAAGGTTGGCCAGTGGGTTTTGGCGATGGGCAATCCTTTTAGTTTGGCGGAGGATTTCACCTGCACGGTCACCAAGGGCATCATCAGTGGGCTTCACCGGGTGCAAGGTGGGATCAAAATGTACGGCGATGCCATCCAGACGGATGCGGGGATTAACCCGGGCAATTCTGGTGGACCGTTATTTGACATGTACGGCAAGTTGATAGGCATCAACGGGCGGATTTCCATTCGAGAGGGGCGTAGGGTCAATGTAGGTGTGGGGTATGCCATTCCGGTGCATCAGATCAAGAATTTTATTGAACCTTTGAAGCGGGGGGAAAATGTTCGCCATGCTTTTTTGGGGGTGAGTTTTTCCCCTGAGCTGAAGAAGGTGAAAGGGGTGCGCATCCAGCAGGTGCTTCCCAACAGCAGTGCTGCCAAGGCGGGATTGCGTCCCGGCGATGTGATCATTCGTTTTCAGGGCCAGCCCATTCGCTCGTTTACCCGGTTGCAAAATCTCATCAGCGTTCTTCCCGCGGGAACAAAGGTCACTTTTACCATTTTGCGCAACGGTGTGGAGCGCAAGATCACCGTAAAGTTGGGCTATCGTAGATAAGGGGGATGCGAGTGTCGGTGATAGATCGTTTGGAATATTTCGCAAATCGATAGAAGGAATAGACGTATGAAGCGAGTGTGGTTTTCATGGTTTTCTTTTCTTTTTTGCTTTTTTGTTTCTCCGCTTTTGGCCCAAGGTCGTTTTCCTTTGGATTTGGAGTACACTGCCGCGGTGGAGAGGGTATCCCGCTCTTTTGTTTCCATTTACGTGCTTCCGGAGGGTCAGAAGAGCCTTATTTTGGACAGAAACACCATCTACGGCGCGGGGGTGATCATTGACCGAAACGGCCTAATTTTGACCTGTTCTCGTTTGGTGGAAAAAAGCCGCCACACCATTTACGTTTTTCCTACCACAGGGGAGCGATTTCAGGCCAAGATTCTCGGCATCAATCGTCAATACGGGGTAGCCTTGCTCAAGGTTGCCGCTAGCAATCTCACTCCCATTTCTTTTGCGGATAGCCGAAAGGTTTTGGCGGGCAAACTCAGCTTAAAATTTGGCAATGCATTCCAGACGAGTAAGGATTTTACGCCTTCGGTGAGCGTGGGGACCGTGAGTGGGGTGGTGAGGTTTCCTTCGCTTGGTCCGCTTTTGCGCACGGATGCAGCGGTGAATCAGGGGGATTTTGGCGGGCCTTTGACCGATTCCAAGGGTAGGCTATTGGGGATTTTGCTCCCCATTTGGGTCTCTAGTCGCACCAACACGTACGTCTCTTATGCTGTGCCTAGCCATACTCTTCAGAAGCTTCTTGTGGATTTAAAAAGCGGTTATCTTGGGATTTTGATGACGGTGGAGGAGACCAAGCGAGGAGGGGCATTGATCGAGGAGGTGGACCCCGCTGGTCCGGCGGCCAAAGCGGGCATTTTGCGGGGGGACATCATTGTGGAGTTTGGTGGTGTATCCATTGAGAGCACCGCGGAGTTGGTTCGCGCCTTGCGCAAATATATGGCGGGAGATCGGGTGCAGATTCTGCTAAGGCGCCGGGGAGAGCTGTTTCGCACTTACGTGATCCTTAGTCGTCGAAAGTGAGATTTAGGAAGGGAAGTCCCATGCTTCGGAAGACATATTTGTTGGTATTTTTGTTTTTTTCCGCTTCCATTTTTGCCAATGAGGCTTTAGAAAAGGCTTTTCAACTTGCCGCTCAGAAGGTAAAAAACTCCGTGGTTCAGCTTCAGGTGGAGGCGGTTCCGATTCGTCCAAGGCGTTCTTTTCACTTTTTCCGCACCAATCCCCGCGGTAGTGGGGATGTGAGGTACTTAGCCCGACGCACGGTTTCGGGTTTGGTGGTGGACGCTAGTGGCTACATTCTCACCGATGCCAATCATTTGGCGGGAAAAGTTCGCCGGGTGGAGGTCATTTTGCCCTCGGGCAAGCGCCTCAGAGCCAAGGTATTGGGGCAGGATTTGCGCTTTAATCTAGCGCTTCTACAGGTTTCTTCCTCCAAGCCTCTTCCAGTGCCGAGTTGGGGAAACTCTCAAAATCTGAAGGTAGGCAATTTTGTATTGGCCATTGGAAAAGCCTATGATTACCGTTCCCCGTCGGTTAGCTGGGGGATTGTTAGCGCTCTTGATCGCTTTTCCGGACGATGCTTGCAAACCGATGCCCCCATCAGCCCGGCCAATACGGGAGGCGCGCTGGTCAACCTGGAGGGGAAGGTGGTAGGGATCCCCGTGATTATGTCCACGCGAGTAGGGGTCAATAGCGGGATTGGTTTTGCGATTCCTACTCATATTTTTCAGAAGTTGCTTCCCCATTTAAAAAAGCCGGGGATTGTCAAGCCCGCTTTTCTTGGAGTGAGCTTTTCCATTGGCCAAGCTCCCCAGGGGGTAAAGTTGGAAACGGTGGTACCCAATAGCGCGGCCCAGAAGGCCGGGCTAAAACCGGGCGATTATCTTCTCACTGTCAACGGGCAGAAGCTCAAGTCCGGCTTGGATCTGCGCAAAATTCTTCTCAACAAGGTGGCGGGCGAGGAGATCACTCTCACCTATCGGCGGGGGAAAGAGACGCACCAGATTCGCCTGAAACTTGGGCAGCGTCCCCGCTCTTGAGCTCGTAGCCAAGAGTTTGATTTTCCAAGCACCTTTTCTAGCCGGCGCTAGCCGGCTTTTATTTTTGGAATTTTGGCAAGCCAATCGCTCCAGCGGTGGCATTAGGTTTTGGTGTCATTTTTCTGGATAGCTTGTTGGCCTAGCCCTTCCCCCATTTTTACGGTATCTCCTTCTTCTAAATCCTCTCTAAGTTCCCAAGCCGGAGGACCGACCAAAATCACCGTAGAGCCCATTTCAAAGCAGCCTAGCGCCTCGCCTTTCCGCAGGAAAACCCCGGAGTATTCCCAACTTTTTTTTGTAGAAGCTGGCGAAAAATTCTCATCAAAGTACAGCCGTATGCTCCCTACATTTAGTGCCCCGACCATGATCAGCGCCAGCGAAAGTCCCTTGGTGGTTTGCAGCCAGACCGCCACTCGTTCGTTGCGCGCGAAGAGGTTTGGCACATGCTCCAGCGCTAGTGGGTTCACCGGCCAGCGTTCTCCGGGGAGATAGGAGACCCGTTTCACCTCCACATCCGCGGGGGAGTGGACCCGGTGGTAGTCTTTTGGGGAGAGGTAGACGGTTATGGCCCAACCTTTGTGGAATTCGTGCTCGGGCGTCTCACCTAGCAAATCCTCTAGGGTGTACTTTGAGCCTTTCACCCAAAAGCTCCTTTGTTCCTGAAGGTTTCCTTTTTGATAAATTTTGCCGTCGCAGGGAAGGACGAGGGGGAGTTCCGATATCGGGCGAGCGTTTGGTTTTAGTGGGCGTGTAAAAAACTCGAGAAACGTACGAAATCCCTCCTCGGGAACTTCTACTTCTTCCCAGTTTACGCCGTAGAGTTTGGAAAACGCTCCGATCCATCCCCGAATGAGCACTTGGGGAAGAGGGATTCTGACCAAGGCTCCCACCCCTCGGCTCACCCATTTTTTGGGCAGAAGGACGATTCCGCCCCACAGTAGCCAGCGCCAGATTTTGCGCACTTTTTTTCCTTTCTCATCGCTGAGGGTTTTGTCATTTACAACAAACTTTTCTTTGGCTATAATTCTAGCGTATCTTTGGCGAATTTCCAAGTAGAATGGAGATTCTTCGGATTTTTTTTATGTGAACCTTTTTTCTACTCACACAGAAAGGAAGAGAAGATGAAATACACTCCCCTCTCTCTTCAGAAAAAGATTTACCTCAATCCCTCGGACTTGCTTCCCAAAATCCAGCGCCTTAAGGAGGATCGGGCAACGATTGTTTTTGGCAATGGTTGCTTTGATTTGCTTCATGTGGGGCACATTCGCTATCTTTTTGGGGCGAAGGCGTTGGGGGATGTTCTGATCATCGCCGTGAACACGGACGAGTCCATGCGCAAGATCAAGCCTCACCGCTCTCCACTTACTCCGGATTTTGAGCGTATGGAGCTGATTGCTGCGATTGAGGCGGTAGATTTTGTTTTACCTCTTCGGGAGGAGACTCCCATTTCTTTGCTCCAGCTCTTCCAGCCCCACATTCACACCAAGGGGAAGGACTATCGTTTGGAGGAAATCCCGGAGCGCTCAGTGGTTCTCGCCTACGGGGGGAAGGTCTTGACGGTGGGCGATCCCAAACAGCATAGTACCACTGAGATAGTGGCCAAAATAAGTTCCCCCCCGCCTTCTTAGGATTGGGAAAACCGGGGCAAGGAGGGGGGGCAGGCGAACTAAAGGAGTTTTGTTTGCTTTCAGGGAAGGAGCGAGGAGTGAGAGTTTTCTGGAAAAGCTAGCTTCGCCGCACAAAAGCTCAAAAAACTTCTCCAAACAGAGAGTGATCCGAAGAGGAAAAAGCGAATCCAAAAAATTTTACAAAAACTCCAAACCCAAAACTCTAAGAAAGGGGAGAAAAATGAAAAATCACCCAAACCTGGGAGATAGGGATCGGGAGGTTAATCCCTCAGTTCAGCAATTCATCCGTGACCTCCAAGACGGTAATTGGCGCAAGCGTCAGGCCGCGGCACAAGCGTTGGGAAACATCGGACCTCAGGCGGCGGAAGCGGTGCCAAACCTCAGCCAAGCCCTTCAAGACGAGGATTCGCATGTGCGCTGGGCAGCAGCACAGGCACTGGGGAACATCGGAGCTCAGGCGCTGGAAGCGGTGCCAGACCTCAACCACGCTCTCCAGGACCCCAAGTGGTATGTGCGCAAGGCCGCGGCACAAGCGCTGGGCAATATTGGACCGCAGGCGGCGGAATCAGTGTCAACTCTCAGCCAAACCCTTCAAGACGAAGAGTTGAGTGTGCGCTGGGCGGCAGCACAGGCACTGGGGAACATCGGAGCTCAGGCGGCGGAAGCGGTGCCAACTCTCAGCCAAGCCCTCAAAGACAGGGAGGGAATTGTGCGCTGGGCCGCGGCACAAGCGCTGGGCAACATCGGACCGCAAGCGGCCGATGCAGTACTCCCGCTTGGCCATGCTCTCCAGGACCCCAAGTGGTATGTGCGTAAGACAGCAGCACAAGCGTTGGAAAGTATCGGGCCTCAGGCCGCGGAAGCGGTGCCAGAACTCGTCCAAACCCTCAAGGACAGCGATGAGGATGTACGAGAGGCAGCAGCGTGGACGCTAGCCCAAATAGGCAAGCCCGCCATACCAGAACTCATCCGCGCTCTCGAGGACAGCGATAAGAATGTGCGAAAGTCAGCAGCGTGGGTGCTGGGCAAGATTGGACCTCAGGCTACCAAGGCTATAACTCTGCTTATCCAAGCTCTCCAGGACGAAGAGTTGAGTGTGCGCTGGGAAGCAGCAAAGGCGCTGGGAAAAATCAGCTCTCAGACGGCGGAAGCTGTACCAGTGCTTATCCACGCTCTCAAGAACTGGGATGAGGATGTGCGAGAGGCAGCGGGAGAGGCGCTAGCCCAAATAGGCAAGCCTGCCGTGTCAGATCTCATCCACACTCTCAAGGACAGCGATGAGGATGCGCGCAGAATATCAGTGGAAGCACTGGGAAAGATTGGGCCTCAGGCGGCGGCCGCGGTGCCGGCACTTATCCAGGCTCTCAAGGACTGGGATGAGGATGTGCGAGAGGCAGCGGTGGAGGCGCTAGCGAAAATAGGCGAGCCTGCCGTGCCAGAACTCATCCACACTCTCAAGGACAGCGATGAGGATGCGCGCAGAAT
>RFKQ01000016.1 GCA_003694635.1 Planctomycetota bacterium | reverse complement strand
CGGTTCGCCGTAGTGCGAGACGTAAGAATTCAATCAGCGTAGACTTGCCCGTTCCCCGCCCACCGACGATTGCGTTCAGCCAAGGGTTAAGCCCCAAGGCGAAAGGTTTTGCGCGCCCCATGTAGCGGGCTTGGGTAATCTCAATTGACTCCAAGACCAAAGGTGCATGCCTGTTCGGGTCTCCTGTCTCTTGGTCGGATCGGCGAATCGAGAGAGGACCATCAAGAAGAGCGAGCCGCAGCCCTTCCAGAGACGGCGTCCTCATCTTGACCCATGTGAAATGACTGCCTGGGTAACGCTGGCCCGGCTGACCGTTAAAATGATGAGCATCCGAGCCCAATACCTCCGTCCAACGAAGCTTCTTTTCCGTATAAAGTGGGGGCTTGGTGCAAGAAGCATCGACGGTCTCCATGGCGAAGATCCCTCGGCAGTCCAGTATCTGAGACAGTGTATTGCCTTCTAACTTGAACAGCCCACTGCTTGCATCGACATGTGCGGGAATCGCAATCCCGCCCGCCTTGTTGATGGCTTCCACAACGCCATTGAACGACATCTGCGTTACGGCGTCGCTCGTGCCCTTCTTGTCCGTTGGGAAGTTAACAGCGCCAATAAGAGAATCAATGTCTGAGGTAGACCAGTCACGGTCGAAAATCCCGATGAGATGGACACCTCCATAGACTGAGATCTCGACGCCAGGAAAAAGATAAAGGGGCCGAAAATAGGAGTGATTTTGGAGCTTGGGGTTTTCCAAAGCCTCCTTCAGTTTATCAATCCAGGCTCCAGTGTTATGGTCTGTGATGGCAACGCAATCAATGCCGGCTCGCATATAGTCAAGCAGCCACTCTTCTGGGGTGCGCGTCTTAAACCTCGCCTGATCGGGGCCTTTGCCGTAGTCATCCGAGGCTGGGGTATGTGTGTGGAAGTCAAACTTCCACCAACGAGCACCCGGCCAATTCCATTCAGTGCTCATACCTCTCCTCCCGTTTGCGTAAGTGTCTGGTCGTACCACATGAGGAGGTTGGGGTCCTCCTGAGGACGTTCTCGGGGATCTTGCGCGCCACGGTGATGATGGTGGCGTAGTCCCGCTCTTGCCATGCCTTCTTGAAGCCGGCGTTGACGGCCTCAAGGCGGAACACCTTCAGGCTTTTTTTCTTGGACTCGCGGTACTCCTCGAACTCGCGCAGCAGGGCTTGCTCGCGGAGCTTCTCCAGGTCGCCGGCCTTGTTCGGATCCGGGACGTACCAGCGCGCTTTCGCGTCAGAATTCATGATCTGGCGGCAGGGAAAATAGTACCGCTCTATCTCCCTGCCCTTGCCATTGTGCGTGTTTACCGGGCTGTTCAGTAACAGGGCTTGGGTCAACGCTGTGAGGCGCTGTTGGCCATCGAGGATCAGTTTTTCCGGCTCACAGTTGGGGGGATCAAGTCCTCTAAACCTTCGAGAGGTCGCGTTTGGAAATGCACCTCGCCACCCACTTGCAGGAGCATTACGGCACCGATAGGAAATGACCGTGCTACGCTTATGAGCAGATCGCGGATATGGTCGTCGTCCCAGATCCACCCCCGTTGGAAATCCGGAAGCTGGATCTTTCCCTCACGGATCTCCCGCAATAGATCTCCGAGAGACTGCTTTGTGCTGTCAAATGTTGTCATCGTGCCGTTTTTTCATTGGCCTGCTGAGCTGGTGCTCGGGGGGCAATTGTTCTCGCCTCTTGACAGGCTTTCTACAATCCCGGCCGCTGTGCGGAGTCCAAATTCATTTCTGGTTTTCGGCTATGTCTCTGGGGAATGAGAGTGCGTGCTGATGTGGAGCGCTGTAGACTTGTATACCGGTCAAGCGAAGGGTTGCTCGATCCTGAGCTCCAATATCTGGCTGAAATCGATCACTTCTTTAGAGGTCTGGGATAGTGCAGAGGAAGGGATTGTCGCGTGTGTTTGTCAAGAACTGTCATAGAATATGGAAGCGAGCCAATTCTCCGCCAATCTAAGATTCTGCGCTATCCAAGAACCTCTCAAGTTGGCAGATTGTAGTATAGCTCCCCGAGCAGGACTCGAACCTGCAACCTACTGGTTAACAGCCAGCCGCTCTACCATTGAGCTATCGGGGATTACAAACTTTGATGATGCTATTTGTAATTAAAGGGATAATTATTATAATTCATTTTCAAGAAAAGTCAATAGTTTTTTTCTCAATTTTTTCCATATTTATGAGTTTTTTAGAGCTTGTGGAATTTTTTTGAGAGTTTGGGAAGTCCTTTTTAAGGATTTTCAGAGTAAGGGAGGTTTTTGGGAAGTTTGCACCCCTTTTTTCCAGAAGAAGAGGCTACTGAATTTGGAGGTTAACGTGATGCCAGGAGAAAGGAATGGGCGCAGAAACGACGATCCTGACCTTGATCGGTTTATTGAGGAGCAAGAGCTTTCCGAGGATTGTGCAGCAGCGGAGGCGGAGCGAGAGGCGCTACAGCAGGGCAAGGAGCCCTTCGATTTGGATCGGTTGGAACGCTTGTATACTTTACGTTCGGTACAGCTAGATCCCGACCGGGACAAACCAGAGAAGCGTGCAGTACGGGAGCGAATGTACCGCTTCGAGTATTATGTAATTCATCCTGAGATTTCGACGTTGGAGGAGTTTGCAGAAATCTTATTTCAGAGAGATTTGTATGGGTAGGGGAATCACAAACCGGAGATACGAGGGTGCTTGGTGGCATGCGTTCAATAAAATGAGAAAGATGTAGAAGAGGAGAGTGGGAAAAGTTCTCCAAGAGAAGGAAGAAAGGTTTTTGGGAAGGGGTGGTAGGAGAAAACCTTTTTAAGGGTTTCCTTTACGTTTTAGAGGTTTTGGAAAAGGGGTTTTTCGGGGAAAGACTTTTTTGAAAAAGTTTTTTCCCGAAAGGGGATGGTTTTCCCAAAGGCTTGTGTTGATTTTAGGTTTTGGTATAATATTTTGGTGATTAGAGGATTGGATTGTTGTGGAAAGATAGTGGATGGTATCATATATTGTACGCAAGTTATTTTGGGCGATTCCTACGTTATTAGGTGTTTCGCTATTGGTATTTTTGATGGTGCATTTCATACCTGGGGATCCTGTGTTGGCTTTGACGCCGAAGGGGGCGACGGAGGAATATCGGCGTCAGTTGCGTCGAGAATTGGGTTTAGATCGTCCGTTGTATGAGCAGTATTTTCGGTTTATAGGTAGGGCGATACGGGGGGATTTTGGTCGTTCGGTGCAGAGTTCTCGTCCGGTGATGGAGGAGTTTTGGCAGCGTTTTCCGGCCACGTTGGAGTTAAGTTTGGTGAGTATGTTTTTGGCTGTGTTGTTGGGGGTAGGGGTGGGGATTATTTCGGCAGTGTGGAGGAATACGTGGTTGGATTATCTTAGTATGACGGGGGCATTGGCGGGGGTATCGATGCCGGTGTTTTGGTTGGGGTTGGTGTTGATTTATTTTTTTTCATTCAAGTTGGGATGGTTTCCGGTATCTGGTAGGATTTCGTCGTATGTATTGTTGGAGTTGCCGGAGCCGGTTACAGGTTTGTTGATGGTGGACACGTTGTTGGTGGGGGATATGGAGGCGTTTAGGAGTGCGTTATCGCATTTGGTGTTGCCGTCGTTGGCGTTATCTACGATTCCGATGGCGATTATCGCTAGGATGACGAGGGCGAGTATGTTGGAGGTTTTGCAGGCGGAGTATATTAAGACAGCGAGGGCGAAGGGTTGTTCGAGTTGGCGGGTAATTTTTGTTCATGCTCTTCGCAATGCTTTAATTCCGGTGGTGACGGTGATTGGTTTGATGTTGGGTTCGCTTTTGGCGGGTGCGGTGTTGACGGAGACCACGTTTAGCTGGCCGGGGGTTGGGAAGTGGGTGGTGGATGCGGTGCAGCAGCGGGATTATCCGGTGATACAGGCGGCGACGTTGATGATTTCTTGTATTTTCATTTTGCTCAATTTGGGGGTAGATGTTTTGTATGCTTGGATTCACCCGGAAATTCGGTACACATGAGGGGGGGATGGTGAGTCGTTTTAGGGCGCGCTGGTTGGAGAATTGGATGGCTGTTGTGGGTGGTGGGGTGGTATTTATTTTTGTGATGGTGGCTTTATTTGCGCCGTTTTTGGCGCCTCATTCGCCGACGGAGACGGGTTTGAGTTCGCCGTTGATGCCGCCGGTTTGGATGGATGGAGGGAGTTGGAAGTATTTGTTGGGGACGGACGAGTTGGGTCGGGATATACTTTCCCGTTTGATTTATGGGGCTCGGATTTCGTTGGTGATTGGTTTAGTTTCGGTGGGAATTGCGTTAGGGATTGGGGTATTTTTGGGTTGTTTGGCGGGGTATTATGGGGGGATTTTGGATTATATTTTGGGGATGGTGGTGGATATTTTGCTTTCTTTACCGGCGATTTTATTGGCGATTGTGATTGTGGCCATTTTGGGGCCAAGTTTGACCAATGCGATCATTGCGATAGGGATAGTGCGCGTCCCTGTGTATATTCGTTTGGTGCGGGCGTCGGTATTGCAGGAGAAGCGGCGGGAGTATGTGATGGCTTCGCGGCTTTGTGGGGCGTCGAATTTTCGTTTGATGTTTGTGGTGATTTTGCCCAATTGCATGGGGCCGGTGATTGTGCAGTCGACGATGGGTTTTGCGTCAGCGATTTTGGAGGCGGCGGGGTTAAGTTTTCTCTCTCTTGGGGCTCAGCCGCCTAGTCCGGAGTGGGGAGCGATGTTGCGCAATACGTTGCAGTATTTATCTTCTGCGCCTTGGGTGGCGATTTTTCCGGGTTTGGCTATTTTTTTTACGGTGACGGGATTTAACCTAATGGGGGATGGTTTGATGGATATTTTGGATCCCAAGCGGGAGAGGCGTTTAGGACGGTAAGGTGGTGGTTTGTTTTTGATCTTGTCGGCGCCATTGGATAAGTTTTTTTAGGCCCTCGGGCAGGGGGACGCTGTAGCGGAAACCTAGTTCTCTTTGAGCTTTTTTGGGGCATCCCACGCGGTTTTTTACAAAGGTGAGGCCGGCTTTTTTGTATTGGATGGAGGCGTTGGAGGAGGTAAGTTGGAGTAGGAGTTGAGTGAGTTCTTTGATGCTGGTTTTTATACCTGTTCCGACGTTGTAGAATTCGTCGGTGGTTTGGGCTTTCATGGCGCAGAGATTAGCTTTGGCGCAGTCTTGGACGTAGATAAAATCGTAGCTTTGGCTGCCATCGCCGTAGACGATGGGGTCGAGGCCTTGATCGAGGCGGTCCAAGATTTTCATAATCACAGCGATGTAGGCGCCTTTGTAGTCTTGGCGTGGTCCATAGACATTCATGTAGCGCAGTCCGACGTAGGGGAGGCCATAGCGGTGGTAGAAGGCGCGGCACATTTGTTCTCCGGCGATTTTGGTAGCTCCGTAGAAGGTGGTGTTGCGGAAGGGGTGGGATTCGTCGATAGGTTCGCAGATAGCGTCGCCATAGACGCTGGCGGAGGAGGAGAAGACGAGGCGTTTTACGTTTTGTTGGACGCAGGCTTCGAGCACGTTGAAGGTGCCGGCGATATTGACGTTAAAGGCGGCGCGAGGGTATTCGTAGCATTGTAGCAGCCACAGGGCGGCGAAGTGGAATACGCCGTCGATTCCTTTCATGGCGGATTGGAGGATATCGGATTGGAGGATATCGCCGCCCACATCGTAGATACGGCAGCGAGGATCTTGTAGGGCTTGTTGGAGGTTTTGGGGGTTGCCTCGGCAGAAGTTGTCGTAGACGATCACTTCTTTGACGTCTTCTTTGAGGAGTTCATCGACGGTATGGGAGCCGATGAAGCCGGCTCCGCCGATGACTAGAAAGCGTTTGCCTTTGAGTTCCATGTTTTCCTCGAGAATAGGAGATGTGGTATTTTGGTGAGTGGGGTGTAGGTTAGGTTATTGGCTTTTAGGTTCGGGGGATTTGTGGTATCGTCGTAGGACTTCTTGGGCCATTTCGTATCGTGCTTTTTGGTAGGAATCCGCTTCCTTTTCGAGGATGAGATAGAGGTGGAAGGCTTGTTGAAAGTGGATAAGGGGGCTGATTTCTCCTTCGGAGAGGGTGCGTAGGTGTTGGGTGATGGGGTAGGGGAGTTCTGGGGAGGGGAGTGAGATTTGGAGGAATCCGCCTTTAGAGGCTGTGGTGGTATCGGTGGATTCTTGGCGGGCTAAGTCGGCAAAGAGGAGTTGACCGTTTTGGATTTGTTGAATTTTCTTTTGGATAGTTTGTTTTTTGGCTTTTTTTATGTTTTCTACATCTTTTTTAGAGAGTCTTTTTTCCACTGTGCATAGGATAGCGATTCGGCGGACTTTAAATTCTTTGATTTTTCTACCTTTTTTGTAGGGGTAGAGGAGGACAAAGGAGGTGGTGGTTTGGATAGGTTTGAGGAGTTTGGAGAAGTTTTTGGGGGAGAGGGCGGCTTGCAGGTTTTCATTGGTTTCGCTATCGCGGATAGAGATTTCACTTAGTTTAAATTGGGGGTAGGAGGGTTGTAGTTTTTTCCATTGTTGGAGGGGATTTTTGGAGTTATGGAGTTGTTTCCAGAGTTGGAGGGCTTGGGTTTTGGTTTGGGAGATGATATTGTTTCTTTGTTTTGGGGAGAGGTTTGCTTCGATAGAGGTGGGGAAGAAGGCTTCGTAGAGGCGGACGAATTCTCTTTCGTTTTTGGATTCCACAAAGTAGAGGGCATATCCTCCTTTGACTTTGAGGACGGGGGAGAGGGATTGTGGGGGGAGGGCAAAAAGAATTTTGCCTAGTGTATTTTTAACAGGGTTTACATCTTGAGCGGAGAGTTCTTGTTTGGTGATGGGGTTTTGTTTTTTGCCAAAAAGCCATCCTTGTTGTCGGGCTTCTTGTTGGTCTTCGGTGAGGGTAACTTTTTCTAGGAAGCTGGTTTTGATTTGTGGTTTTTTGACAAGGATTTTTTTCTTATCCGTATTTAGTTCTAGGGTATAGGTGGTTTCGGAAGTGGGGTCGAGGATTTTCCAGACTTTTCCTTTTTTGACGATTTGCAGTTTGCTTTTGGTGGAGAGGTAGATTCCTTTAGATTGGAGTTGATCGAGGAGTTTTGGGGAGAGTTTTTGGGTATTGAGTTGAGTTTTTAGATTGGAGTTGAGTTGGGTAAAGGTTTTGGGGGTTAGGATTTCTTTTCGGATTTGTTTTAGTCGTTGTTGGAGTTCTTTTTCGATTTTTTTCGCTTCTTGGTTGGGCAATCGTTTGGAGGTATGGTTGCTGATAAAGAGGTGGCTGGCGTGGATTTTTTCGGGGATTTCTTTTTTCTCTGCGACTAGGAGGATATAGAAGATTTTTTTGGGGGGAGTTTTTTTCGGAGACTTGGGTTGGGATTTTGGTTTGGGAGATTTTTGTTTTTTGTTTGGTTGTTTTTGGGAAGAATTTGTTGCGTTGGTGTTTTCGGGGATTTCCACGTCATAGGGGGGGATCAGGGATTTGGTTTGGATGCTAGAGGCCACGGTTTGGATTTGTGGTAGGGGGGAGGTGTTGGGGTTAATCCAGCCGAGGTTTCCCCCTTTGGATTTTGTGGGGGTATGGATGGAGTATTGTTTTGCTAGTTTTGCGAAGGCGTTTTGGAATTTTTCCCAGGCTTGTTGGAGGTTGGTGGAGTTTTGGTAGATTTCTTCTTTGGTTTTTAGGAGTTGTTGGTAGACTTGTTGGGCTTTTTGGAAGTTTTCCACGGCGATTTGGGAGATATGGTATTGGGTTTGGCCGGGTTGTCTTTCGTGGAGGAGGAGTAGGTATTCTCCGTTGGTGGTGGTATGTCGGGTGATTTCGCCGGGTTGTAGGCCTTGGAAGTAGGAGGGGTTAGCGTATTCGATGGTGGCATAGACTTGGAGGGTAGGTTTTCCATTTTTTTCTTCTTCTTGGATAAGGAAGGATTGGCTGGCGAGGGGATCTTCGATTTCCCATTTTTTTGTGGAGCTGGAGAACATGGATTTATGGGCTTTAGGGGAGAGGAAGACGCCGATTTTTTGGAGTTCTTCTCGGAGTTTGGAGGAGAGGGTGGTGGACATAGGTTGGGAGAGTTCGGCTTTAAAGCGGCTGTAGTGGGCGAGGGTGCCGAGGAATTTTTTATTTTTATTTTTATCGAACCAGCCCATATCCCCGTTAAATTTTTTTGTGGTTTCATCTTCGGAGTATTTTTGGACAAGTTTTTGGAAGATTTCTATTTTTTGTGGGAGGTATTTTCGGGGTTGTTCTTGCCATTGTTTTTCTAGTTTTTTTTGTTTTTGTTGGAGTAGTTTTTGTTGGTTATTTTCTTTTTTATTTTCCAGTTTCTTTTTGAATTTTTCTAATTCTTTTTGAATAAGATTCTTTTTGAGTTTTTCTAATTCTTTTTCCCATTCTTCTTGGATGGAGTTGATTTTTTCTCTAGCTTTTTCATCGGCGGCTTGTTTCCTCGCGTTTTTAAGGTCGAGGTAGATACGTCGTGCTTGGATGGAGAGGGTATTGCTGCGGTAGTTGGCCACGCGTACTAGGTGGAAGCCGCGTGAGGTTTGGAAGCGGCCGATGTAGGGAATTTTTTTTCTTTGTTCGATTTGGGCGATTTTTCTGACTTCTTTTTGGTAATCGGGGGGAGAGTTTCGTAGATTTTCGATTTCTCGTTCTTGGATATGGTGGGTTTGGATATATCGGGCGAAGGTTTGGTATTTTTTTAGGGGTGTTGGTTCTTTTTGGATGGAGTGGTAAAGCTTGTCTGCTTTTTGTTTAGCATTTTGGTAGGCTTTTTCTTTGATGAGTTTTTGGAAAGAGATTTCCCATTTTTTGGCATGGACTTGGGCGAAGCGTTGTCGTTCTTCTTCTTTAAAGAGGAGATAGTAGGGGGATTGTGGTTCTGGGG
>RFKQ01000015.1 GCA_003694635.1 Planctomycetota bacterium | reverse complement strand
CGAACGAGTGCGAAAACGCCAACCCTCCCGAATTAACTCTTCCCTCAACTCCGGGAAATTGTAAATCTCTCCGTTATAACTCACCCAAACCCTCCCCTCCAAATCCCCCATCGGCTGCCTGCCATTCTCTAAATCAATAATGCTTAAACGACGATGCCCCAAAAAAAGCGACGCACACCACCCCCCTTCCACAAAAATCTGAAAAGTACGCCTACCACCCTCGTCCGGACCACGATGGTAAAGACAATCCAACATCCTAGAAACCACCTCATCCCCCCCAAAATCTAAATCCATCGTCAAAATACCAGCAATCCCACACATTTAATCCAACTATTCCTCCAATATCTTTAACCACTGCCGCCGAATACACGCGGGCGAAAAATCCTCCGCCCGCCTCCGAGCCTGACTGTGGTAATACCACCAAAGCGCCTCGTCCTCCAATAAACGAAGAATCGCATCCCGCCAAAACACCTCCACCTCACTTAACTCAAACGGATCCGAAAAACGCGGCACCGGCAGCAAAATCCCGTATTCTCCAAACTCTATCCCCCTCGCCGTCCCCTCCAATCCACTACCAGGAGCTAAAATCTCCCGCGGTCCAGAAAGACAATCCGATGAAGCCACCGGCAAACCACACGCCAACGCCTCCAATAACGCATTGGGAAAACCTTCAAAAAAAGAGGGAAATGCAAAAACCTTAGCCCTCTTCAAAAAACGAAAAGGATTCCTCTCAAAACCCATAAAATATACATCCGCCTCCAAAACCCTATCCATCCCTCCCCCAACCCCATTCCTATCCCACCCCCTTAAACCCAAACGATGCGCATACTCCCACAACTCTCCCCTCAGCTCACCCTCCCCCAAAAACATCAACCTCACCTCCGGCAACCTCGCCTTTACCGCCGCAAATAACTTAAGCAAACTCCGATGACCCTTCTGCTCCTCCAATCTACCCACATGAACAATCACCGGAAAACAAAATAGCCCCTCCCAAACCTCCCCCAAACCCTCCTTGGATAAACGCCCTATCTCCTCTAATGGACAGACATTGTAAATAACCTCTACCCTCTCCTCCTTCAACATAAAACGCTCCAATAACCCACGCCTAGCCCCATAGGAAACCACAACCGCCCTATCAAACTTCCAAGAAAAAAACCGATAAATCCAACCCAAAAATGTAAATAGAAAACCACCAGAATAACCCCGATAATCTATGCGAAAAGTCAAAATACATCGCTCCCTCCCCTTGCTAAACAAATTGACCAAATTGGCACTGTCCAAAAAACTAATCGACGCAAAAAATCTCTCCCTCCTCTTTAACCTCCATACCGCAAAAACTCGAACAATAAAATTGTATATTTTCCAAAAAAAATTTTTTCTCGCCGGTAGATTTAAATTCAATACCCTCCCCGCATAAGAATAAGAAATCCTATCCTCAAAAAGAATTAAAAAAACACAATACCTAGAACTCAGCATAAACGTAAGCTGAGACGCCGCCCTCTCCGCTCCCCCCTCCGCAAGATGCGAAATAAGCACCGCTACCTTTTTCTTCGCAAAATTTTTTTTATTTGTGAAACCCTTTTTAGAAAAAAGGGTTTCAGACTTCCCAAAAACTTTTCTCCCCGGAACCTTTTTCAAAAAAAGGTTCCAAACCTCCAAAAACTTTTCAAATTTTAGAGGAAAAACCTTTCCCCTAAAAACCCCTTTCCTGAAACCCTTTTTAGAAAAAAGAGGTCTCCAACTCCCAAAAACCTCTTCTCCGCTTTGTTGGAAAACCTTTTTGAACAAGCTCTCCAAAACTTTCCAAAACTTTCTCCAAAATCCTATCTTCAAAAACCTCCCTCTCCTCTGCAAAAATCCAACAAAAATCTCTCCAGCTCCAAAAATATCCTTACAAAACGCTTACACCGGTTCTAAAGAAAAACTCAAAAGCTCCTCCCGCAGCCGAAAATAATCCGATATCTGGTGCACCCGCTGGCGCAATCGACGAACATGAGGAACACTCTTAAAATACGTAGAAACCACCTTGCGCATATTTTTCCTCAAATAAATATCCCCCAAAAAGCGCTGGATATAATCCAAATGATCTAAAAGAATTTGACGAATTTCCTCAAAAGAAGGATCAGGAAAAAACTCTCCATCCAAAAGATATCTCTCCACCTGTGCCAAAAGCCAAGGCTTGCCTAAAGCCGCCCGCCCAATCATCACCCCCGAGGCCTTCGTCTTGGCCAATACCATCTTGGCCTGCTGCGGGGTTTGAATGTCCCCATTCGCAATCACCGGTATATCCACCGCCTCCACAACCTGAGCTATCCAGTCTAAATTGCACCTACCCGAAAATCTCTGGGCACAAGTGCGGCCATGTACCGTGATCCCATCCGCCCCCTCCTCCTGGGCTATCCTGGCAATTTGAACGCAATTTATCCTCCCCTCCTCCAACCCCGCCCGCATCTTCACCGTCACCGGAATATCCACCGCCTTCCGCATCGCCCGAATAAGACGCGCCACCAACTCCGGATACCCCATCAACTTAGCACCCGCCAACTGCTCCCCCGGCACCTTAGGACAACCTAAATTGATATCCACCAAATCATACCCCTGATCCTCCACATACCTAGCAGCCTCGTAAAAATGCGCCGGATTGGCCCCCAACAACTGAACCCCCAACGGAGAATGATTGCTCTTCGCCTCAAGACGCCGTAGCGAACCCTTCGCCCCTACCACCAACGCCGTGGCACTCACCATCTCAGCAAACATCAATGAGTTGGTAAAACGGCGCAAAATATGGCGAAACGCCACATCGCTAAAACCCGCAATCGGCGCCATCACCACCGGACTCTCTAACTCCAGCTTGCCAATAACAAGCATAACCTATCCTCCGCCGCGAAATTCCTGAATTTCCAACTCATCCAATTCCTTCTTTAAAGTAAAAATCTTCTTCTCTGCCCGATGCAAAATCTCATAACACTTTTTCAAACTCTGAATGCCTTTCTGGTAAGAGCGAACAAAATCATTCAACGTCAACTCACCCTTCTCCAAACTCTGAACTATGCTCTCCAGCTCCTGAAAATTCTTCTCAAAATCCTCCTCTCTCCACTCCGAACTCTTAGCATCTCTCTCCATAACTACCTCTTATTGACAATCCTTCTTTCCTAAAATTTTTTGCACAACAACTTCCGCCTCACCATCACGAAACTTTATCCGCAATCCCTGCCCCTCCGATAAATCCTCAACCGAATAAACAGGCCTCCCATCCCCATCCTCCACAATACTATACCCCCGCCGCAACACCTTCTGAGGACATAACGCCTCCAACTTTCCCCCAAGCGCCTTTAACCTTGGCTCATACAACTGAAAAAACTGCTCCCCTAAACGATTCAACCGACTACCTATATGCTCTAAAACCTGCTGATAACGCCGCTGAACCTGCTCCCAAGGCCAATCCAACCGACCAGCAAACTCATCCAAACGCTGCTCCAAAAAACGAATAAAATCCAATGGCTGCTGAAAACAAGGACGACCAACAAGATGAATAAACCTCTGATACCGATCCTGCAAATAACGCCGAGCCGCAAACTGAAGGCGATTCTGAATCTCAGGCAACGCCGCAGCAAAACGACGATAATTCTCCATCACCATCTGCGCCGCCGCCGTCGGAGTAAGCGCCCTGCGATCCGCCACAAAATCACTAATCGAAAAATCTACCTCATGCCCAACCGCAGATATAATCGGAATCTTCGAAGCAAAAATCGCCCGAGCTACCAGCTCTTCATTGAACGCCCAAAGATCCTCTAAACTACCCCCACCACGACCCACAATTAATAAATCCAAATCCAACTTCCCCTCCTCTACCCAACGATTGCAATCCTCAATCGCCCGCACAATCTCATACTTCGCCTCCTCTCCCTGAACAGCCACCGGGTAAATGTAAACCTCCACCAACGTAAAATCCTGATACAACGTCCGCAACATATCCTGAATGGCCGCACCCGTGGCAGAAGTGAGCAAACCAACCCTCTGAGGAAAACGAGGAATAGGCTTCTTATGCGCCGGGTCAAATAAACCCTCCTCCCCCAAACGCTTCTTTAACTGCTCAAACGCTAACTGTAAAGCCCCCATCCCCTGAGGCTCCAAAGTTTCTACCAAAATCTGATAATTCCCACGACTAGGATAAACGCTTACCTTCCCCTTGGCTAAAACTTTTTGCCCATCGCTTACCTCAAACGGAACACGCTGCGCAAACGAACGCCACATCACCGCACTCATCTGAGCCTTCTCATCCTTTAGAGTAAAATACAAATGGCCAGACTTGGGCCTGGATAAATTGGAAATCTCCCCACTCACCCAAACCTGAAAAAACTCCCCCTCCAATAAAGACTTTATCCGCTCGGTTAACTCACTAACACTGTATACCTCAACCTTCCTAGAGGCAGTAAGCCCCTCTGAAACGTCCGCCGCCTCCCCCTCGCCAAATCCCAAATCCTCCTCCGAAGAAGAAGTCTCCCTCTCAAAATACGCAAATAAATCTAAACCCTCGTCCTGTCTTTTCTTAGCATTGGAACTCATCGGTATCCCAAAAATTTTTAGGTATCTTTCTGTCTCTGTGCAAACAAACCTTTGAACCCATACCTCCATGGAAACTTTTGCTAAAAATCTTAACAGAAAAAAACAAAAAGACAATAGCTCTAACCGAATTCTGAATTTTTTAGTGTAGGATTTCCATTTTCAAAAATAGCTTTTTTTGGTAAAATTTAACCCCAATATCGTGTCCAAATATCACCATCGCTTCCAATGCTAGAGGTTAAAATGTATTACCCAGAAAGCTACTCAGCCTTTCTTCAAAACCCCTCCAACCCATCTTTGTTTGAAAAAGTAAAAACTCAACTCCTAGAAAAAAAAGATTTCCCTAAACTCCTCGAAATCTATCAACTACACTCCCAACACCAGACAGAAAAAAAACTCTCCCACTACCTAGAAACCGCTAAAATCGCAAAAGACTGCAAACAATTCGACGAAGCCTTCCAATTCTGCCAAGCCGCCATTGAAATCGATAAAAACTACATAGAAGCAATAGATCTCGCCATCGAAATTCTACAACAACAGCAAAAATGGGAAAAACTTATCGAACTGCTCAAGAAAAAGAATCGCCTCCTCAAAGACCCTAACCAAAAAGCTGAAAACTTCTATCAGATCGCCAAAATCCACAAAAAACTAGGCAACCTCTCCGAACAACAGTCCGCCCTAAACCAAACTCTTCTCTTCAAAGAAAACCATATACCCGCCCTGCAAGAGCTGGAAAAAATATTCCGCCAAACCGAATCCTGGGAAATGCTCGCAGGAGTGCTAAGCTCTAAACTGGAACTCCTTCAAGAACCCCATGAAATCCTCGCATTGCAAAAAGAAATCGCCCAAATTTGGGATGAAAAACTCTCTAACCTCAAACAAGCAATCCAATGGTATAGCAAAATTATCTATGAACATCCCAAAAATTGGGAAATTCTCCGCAGAATGGAAGAAATCACCTTCCAAAAAGATTGGGAACAATACATTCGCGCCAAATCCTTCCATGCCGCCGAACTAGAAGATCCTAAAGAAAAAGCCAAAATTCTTAAGTCTATTGCCGATATATGGCAAAAAGAATTGGATAATCCCACCAGAGCCGTCTCCTACCTTCAACGAGCCTTCCAACTCGATCCCCAAAATAAAGACGTTCTGCACTCCCTCGTCCAACTCTACCAACAACTCCACTGTCCCGAAAATCTAAAATCTATCCTACCCCACTACGCAAAAACCTTGGAAAAAAACTCCCCCCAACAAGCAGAAGCCTACCTCCAACTCGCTGAACTCCAAGAAAACCCCAAACAAGCCCTTCAATACTACCACCAAGCCATCCCCAACCTCCCCTACAACAAAGAAGCCTTCCAAGAAGCTAAAAAACTTTGCTATAAACTAGAAGATTGGCCAAAATTGATAGATATCCTCCAAAAAGAATCAGAATATAAAAAAAATCCCGAAGAACAATCCCAAATCTACTTCGAAATCGCTGAGATATTCTACAGCTCCCTCCAAAAATCCCAAAAAGCTCTCGAATATTTTAAAAAAACTCTTGACCTCAACCCCCACAACCAAGAAGCCTTTACCAAAATCAGCGATATCCTCCAAGAATTGGAAGATTATCCCCAACTCCAACGGCACCTCCTGCGCTGGCTCGAACACACCCAAGAACCTAGCAGGCGATTTCTTATCCTACTCGACCTCGCCCTACTCCACAGCTTTTACCTGCCCGAGAAAAAGAAAGTCATCCATTACCTCCAAAAAGCCCTAGAAATCTGCCCCTACAAAAAAGAAATCTTCCTCTTCTACACCAATGCCCTGGAAAAATCCGGAGAATACCAAACTCTATTCCAATCCTGGAAAAAACAATATCTACTCCTCTCCGACCCCTTCTATTGCCTAAAAGCCGCCCACACTTCCCTAAAATACAATCTCTACACCAAAGAAACCATCCAACTTCTAGAAGAAAACTACACCAAATTCCCCCAATTACCAGAAATTCCACAACTACTCGCCTCCCTTTACCAAAAAGAAGGCGAAACTCAAAAAGCCTTATTGCTATTGGAAGAAACAACCTCAAAACTCCCTCTCCAAAAAGAAAATGTCCCTCTACACCTCCAACTAGCTCTCCTACACTACGATCAAAAAAATGTCCCCGCCTGCCTCAAAATCCTAGAAAATCTCCTCCTACACTTCCCCCAATCCCCACAAATACTAGAAACCTGCCAGCGAATCTACCAAGCAGAAAAAAACTACCTCCAACTCGCCCTCCTTTTCCAAACAAAAGCCCAACACGCCGCCAATAAAACAGACGCCGCCCAAAACCTGTACTCCGCAGCTAAAATCTATCTCTACCACCTCAATGAAAAACACCAAGCCACCCAACTCCTCCACCAAGCCCTTGAGCATAGCCTCCAAATCCCTGAAATCTGGCACCTCTTGGAACAAATCTACCAAGAAGAAAAAAATTTTGATAACCTGCAAAACCTTTATGAGGAATTGGAACAGCGACTCCCCTCTTCCAAAGATAAAATCACCCTGCTCTGGAAATACGCCCAATTTCTAGAAAAAAAACACCCCGAAAAAGCCATCCAAAAATACGAAAAAATCCTCACCCTCCAACCACTACATCAACAAGCACTCGAGAAATTAAGCGATTTCTATTTTGCCAATGGGCTATCCCAAAAAGCCGTGGATGCACTCGAAACGCTACTGCAAGTTTGTGGAGAAAAAAATCCTCAAAAACAAAGAGAAATCTTTGAAAAATTGGCTACCATCTATCATAAACACTTCTCCCTTCCCCAAAAAGCCATTCCATACTATCAAAAAGCCCTAGAACTCTCACCTCAAAACTTATCTATTCTCGACACCCTACTCGAACTTGGCCTAGCCACCTCCACCTACTCCTATTTACCCGAACTCCTCGCCCACAAAGCAACCCTGGTCCAAGATAAAGATTTTCAATGCAAACTCTACAAACAAGCCGCCGAAATCGCAAAAGAACAACTCCAAGACCTCTCCCTAGCCGCACAATACTACCAACAAGCTCATAAACTCTCCCCCCAAAATCTGGAAATCCTTGACCAACTCCACCTCCTCCTCTACCAAAAAGGAAAGTGGAGAGAAGTAACCCAAATCCTGGAAAAAAAACTCTCCCTCTACCTCCAACAACAAAAAGGGGAACTTCTCCTAAAAACCTATCTGGACCTTGCCAAAATCCACCAACAACACCTCTTTGATCTCAATAAAGCAGCCGAATACTACAAACAAGCCCTATCGATCGATTTCTCCAATCCCACAGCCCTCCAAAATCTCAAAATCATCTACACCCACCAAGAAAAGTGGCAAAAACTCCTCGAACTCCACCAAGAAAGAATCGAAGAAAGCATCGATATCCAAGATACCGTAGAAAGCTATATGGAAATAGCACAAATCTACCACCACTATCTCCAAGACTATGAAAAAGCCAAAGAGGCCTACTCGCAAGCCCTTCACCTCCAAAAAAATAATCAAAACATCCTGGAAAAGCTCTCCCATCTACTCAAAATTCAAAAAAAATATGATGAGCTCCTCACCCTCTATCAACAACACCTCTCCCCCCCACCCTCTAAACAAGCTGAAATCCACTTCCAAATGGGATGCATTTTTCAATTTGCTTTTGGCGATATTCAAAAAGCAAAAGATACTTTCTCCAAAGCCATCCAACTTCACCCCCCCCACCTTCCTAGCTGGCAAGCCCTGGAAAAAATCCTCATCGAACAATCCCAATGGGAAGAATTGATCTCCCTGCTTGAGAAAAAAATCTTAAACCTCCCCTCCCAAAAAGTGGAAACCTATTTCAAAATCGCCCAAATCTACTGGAAAAAACTCCAAAACTTCCAGCAAGCCCTCCACTTTGCGCAAAAAATTTTAGAAGAAAACTCCCACCACCTCCCCACCCTACGCTTTATCCAAGAAGCACTGGAAACCCAAAAACCAAAAAATCTCCCCCTAATGGAAAATGTTCTCCAAAAAGAATTAGATATCGCCTCTCAAAAAGAGCGAAAAGTCCATATTCTTTTTACCTTGGCCAAAATAAACTATCCAAAATACCCCAAAAAAGCCGAAAACTACCTCTGGCAAGCCCTCTACCTAGAACCCTCCAATATGGCAGTCTTCGAACAATTGGCCAAAATCTATCAGGAACAAGGCGAAGATCAAAAACGACTAAACCTCTACCGAAAATTTATCCCCCATATCCCCGACAATGGATTGCGCCATAAAGTCTATGTGGAAATGGCAAACCTTCTTCCCCCAGAAGAAAAACAAGAAATCCAACAAGCCCTCCAAGAAGCACTAAAACTTCAACCCACCATCCCCATCCTACAACAGCTTAAAAATATTATAGAAGATCCTCAAGAAAAAATCAAAATTTTGAACATCGCACTCGCCCTACCCCTAAAACCCCAAGAAGCTACCCAATATCGTCTGGAATTGGCCAAACTTCTCTGCAAAAAAGAAAAATACGAAGAAGCGACCTCCCTTGTACAAGAAGTTCTTATCCAAGATCCAAACCAGAAAAAAACCGTTCTTCCCCTCCTCCAAAAAATCTATCGATCCCAAGAAAATTGGAAGGACTATCTCCAAATCCTCAAACAACAACTCCAACAAACCAAACAAAAAGAAGAAAAAATCCAAATCCTCACCGAAATGGCCCATACCTCCCTCAAAGAACTCTATCAACCTCTAGAAGCCGCAAAATATTATTGGGAAATTCTAAACCTGGCCCCCCTTCATCCAGAAGCCTGTAAAGCTCTGGAAAGTATCCTTACCCAATTTAAAAAATGGTCCGAACTCGCCCAGCTATACGAACAAATGGCCAAACATCAACAAAACTTCCCACAAAAAGCCCAAACTCTACTCCGCCTAGGCCAGCTCTACCACCAACACCTCCAAAAACCCAACGAAGCAATCCAATGCCTGGAACACTCCCTTCACTACCAACCCAGCCAAGAAGCCATCTCCACCCTAACCCAACTCTACAAGGACACAAAACACCTCCCCAAACTTGCTAGCATTCTCCAGCTACAGGCCAAAAACGCACAAACCCCAGACGAAAAAATACGCTACCTACAGCAGTCCGCCGAGCTTCTAGAACGCAAACTTGACCACCCCAAAGCCGCTGCAGAAACCTGGGAAAAAGTCCTCAAAATCCAACCCCAAAACCCACAAGCCCTATCCTCACTAAGCCGCCTTTACGAAAAATTAGAACTCTGGGAAAAACTCGCCCAAAACCTGCAACTTCAACTCCAAATATCCACGCAAAAAAACCCAAAAACCTATTTCCAACTAGCTCGGATTTATAAAGATAAACTCCTCCAACCCATAAAGTCCATCTCCTTTTGGGAAAAAGGTCTGGAACTAGATCCAGAAAATTACCCTGAACTAGAAGAGTTTCTATCCACTTGCAAACAAGCTCAAGAAACAGCAGCCGCGATAAGATTTCTAGAAAAATCCCTAGCCTCCGCCTGCCTAGAAAGAAAAAATTGGATAGAACAAGAATTGGCCCAACTTTATATAGACGTCTACGAATACGAAAAAGCCCTAATCCACCTGGAAAATTTATACCAAAGACTTCCGGATAATCCTGAGGTTTTTGATCAGTATAGAAATATTTTAACACTCTTGGGATATTGGCAAAAATTAGAAACCGTCCTCCAAAACCAGTTGAAACAACTTCCTACAAAAAATACAAAAACTCGGCGCAACCTCCTCCACCTGCTCGGAGAACTTATGGATAAAAAGCTCAACCGCCCTCTGCAAGCAATCAAAATATACGAAGAACTATGGCAGCTTTATCCAAACGATAAAGACACCATCCAAGCCCTAAAAATTCTCTATCGCTCCCTACTGGAATGGAAGAAATTGGCCAACGTTTACGAACAAGAACTGAAACTGGTGGAAGAAAAAAATGAACGACTCCGCCTCCTAAAACAGCTCGCCGAAATCTATCGATACGGATTAAATGACTGGAATAAATCCCTCCAAACCCTAGAACATGCCTGGGAACTTGCCCCCCAAGACTGGCAAATTTTAACCGCCTTAGAAGAACTCTACACCAAACTCCATCGCCAAGAAGATTTGGCCAACCTCCTCCAAAAAGCCTCCCTCATTGCCCCTACCCGTGAGGAAAAAGCACGCTACCTCCTAGCTCAAGCCAATATCGCCTATCGCTACCAAAAAGATAGCACCAAAGCCCTCTCCCTTCTTAAAAAGGCTATCCAATTGGAAGAAAAAAATACAGAAACCCTCAAGCTTCTGCAAACCATCACCCTGGAAATAGAACTTTGGGAAGAATACCTAACCTGGGCAGAACGCTACGTCAAACAACTTCCCCCCACCCAACGCCCTCCTGTGTATTTGCAAATGGCAAAGGTCTACCAACAACAAAAGAACGCACCAGAAATCGCCATCGAATACCTAGAACGACTTCTCGAAATCGATCCTACCTGGGAAGAAGCTTATCAGTTGGCCAAAAAAATCTATTCTCAATTGAAACTCTGGAAGGATTGCGTCCGACTCCTAGAGAAAAAAATCACCGCCCTCTTGCCTAAAAAAAATGGAGTAAAAATAGCAAAAGTCCTGGAATGCAAAGTAGAACTCGCCAAAATCTACTGGCAAAAATTGAACAACCCCGAAAAAGCCCTTGAGGTCTACCAATCCGCTTTAATGGACGATCCCAATTGCCCAGAAGCTATTCGAGACCTAGCCAAACTCCAAATCCAACGCAAAGAATATTCCTCCGCCGCTGTGCTCCTGGAGCGCTGGCTAAACCTAGAAGAAAGCCGCTACCCTCAAGAAGCGGAAAATATACGATTAGAACTGGCCGAACTCTACCTCAAAATGGAAAATACCCCAGCAGCTATCGACCACCTAAACGCTGCCATCCAACTCAATCCCGCACAAGTAAACGCACGAAAACAGCTAGCAGAACTGTATTTAAAATTGGGAAATATTCAAAAATCTTATGACCATTTTCGGCAACTTGCCAACCTACTCCCAAAAGACACCTCCCTGCTCGAAACACTCTCCCAATTCAGCTTACAGCTGGAAAAGTTTGCCGATCTGGAAAATTATAGCCGAGCGATTCTATTGGAGAAGGAAAACCATCCCATGGCCTGGAATTGGCTTGCCAAATCCCTACAACAACAAGGAAAACTCCAAGAAGCCGCCCAAGCCTACCTACGCCATCTCCAATTACACAAGCAAAATCCCCAAAACCAAGCCCAAACTCACCTGAACCTAGGAAAACTCCATCAATTTCAACTCCAAGATCCTTCCACCGCCCTAGAACACTACTCTCAAGCTATCCAAAAAGATCCCTCTTCTACCGAAGCACACCAATGCCTCTTAGAACTCGCCGCTCTGGAAGAAAAACATTCCATCATCCTGCAATACTGCCCCGAGCTAATCAAAAAAATCGAAGATCCCAAACTAAAAGTAAAATACCAAATTATTTTGGCAAAATCATACTATTTTGGCAACTCAAATCCCCAATTGGCCCTGGAAATCTTAAATGAAATTCTACAAGAAAATAAACTCAATCTCCAAGCCCTCGAACTCAAATACTCCATTTTAGAACATGAACAAAAATGGCAAGAAGCCTCCCAAGTGTTGCAAAAAATTCTCGCCTATTCCTTTACTCCATCGCAAAAAATTTCTGCCCACTTTAGGCTCGCCGATCTCTACGAAAATAAACTCTACGCCCTCGATCGCACCATCTTCCACTATAAGCAAATCCTAGAACTGGATCCTAACCGAAAAGAAGCCCAAATCGCCCTCGCTAGACTTTACCCCAAAGTACCCTCCTACAAAAACGAAGCAGAACACCAAATCCTACAACTTATCCAAAATGAGCCCTGGCAAGTCGAATACTACCTCCCCCTACTCACCCACTATGAAGAAGAACAAAAAGAGCAAAAATGGTTCGCCGTGGCAGAAATTTTAAAACTCTTCGGCAACCTTCCCCCTCTCTATCATGGAAAATTCCAAGAACTCCAAGCTAGTCTCACCTACCCACAGCAGCGAATCTTTCCCCACCAAATGGAAAAAATCCTAGGATGTAAAGGGGAAAACCCCCTTCTAGGGGCTCTTCTGCGCGAAATTGGAGGTGAACTCTCCAAACTCTTCCCACCTAAAATAGCCACAAAATACAACCTAAAACGCAAACAGCCCATCAAGAATACAGATCACTACCTCAGCCAACTTCAAGAAAATTTTACAAAAGTCTTTGGAGAGGTGGAGGTGAAATTGCATGAAATCCCGGAAGAATTCCCCCAACTCTACCTCGAATACGCTCCCACCCCTTACCTAATTGCAACCCAAGGTTTTGCCTCCCTCCCCGAAGAACAAAGACGATTTCTTTTTGCAGCAAAAATGGCCCTAATCTTCAAGGACGCCTCCCTGCTAGCCGCCCTAAATCAAGACGAATTCCAACTCCTTGTGGAGGCCACCTGCTACCTCTACTCCCCCCAAACCAATCCCTCCTCCCCCACTTCCCAAGATCTTGCCAAAAAGATTAAAAGTCTCCTGAGCAGAAAAATCCGGCGAAATCTAGAAAACCTCCTATCCCAAATCCAAGAGACTTTTTCCAGTAACGCACCTCCTTTCGATGCTAAGGAATTTTATCAAGCTACGTTTGCTTCCGCTTTCCGATTTGGCCTCCTATTCTCCAACTCTCTCCAAGCAGCCGTCGAAGGCATCCTCACCCACTTCTCCCACCATCTCAAAAAACAAATCCCTCCAGAAAAAGAAAACCCCCAAAACATTCTCCCCCACTCCCCCATACTCCAACAGCTCCTCCTCTTCCATTTAAACAAAAACTATCTGGAACTGAAAAAAAATCTGGAAATAAAACCCTAAAATTCTTAAAATTTCCTCTTGACATTTTCGAAAATTTTGGTATTAATATAGAAAAAATAGAAAAGACTCTATAATAAAAAATCTTAAAACATAGCTCTAAAACAATCTAAATTAAAAAAATTAGATCAGGAAGTTGGGCGTAAGCGATAATAAAAGGTAAATAGCCAGCAAGAAAACCAATAACCCCAAACCTAAAATGAAAACGCCCAAAAGCCAAGAGCCTCAGAATAGCGTAAAATCGCCGTTTAAGAAGTAAGCGTAAAAAGGGCGATTAGCTCAGTTGGCTAGAGCGCTACGCTTACAACGTAGATGTCGGGGGTTCGAGTCCTCCATCGCCCATTTCCATCTACTACTCGCCCCACTTTTATTCTTCCCCAACCCGCATTTCCGTCCTCTCTAAAGTTCCCCCCCTTTTTGGCTGTGAGGGTTCCCCACCCTCACAGCTCCCTCCTTTTGCCTTCTATCCCTATCTGCCCCCCCTTATCCTAATTTTTTTAACTAGCTTTAACTGGCGTTTTCCCCCCTCACCTCTAACAAACCTCAGCTAACTTTTCCGACTTCTCTCCCCCTGACACTCCGTTCATTTTCCCTTCCCCCCCCTAAAAATCCCCCAGCATCACTAAAACCATACGACAACCCCTATACATCAACCCACCAACAAATTTCCGTTAACTTAAAACTAAAT
>RFKQ01000014.1 GCA_003694635.1 Planctomycetota bacterium | reverse complement strand
TCCTAAAAGATTATGAAGAATCCTATTACCGTCTCTAAACTCCGATTTTTGGCAACACGAGAGTAAGTGTCCCAAAACGAGACAGGGTTAATTAAGGGTGTCCCAAAACGAGACAGGGTTACTTGAAATTTATTTACATACTTTATTGATGGGGGTTCCGCATGTATCCCCCTCAAAAATCACCCCAAATTTTTCCCCAGCTCCCCAACCAGAACCAATTCTTTCCCTACTTTCCCACCTCCCCCCAAAAAAACAATAAAAAATATTTCTCAATTTTTTAGAAATATTTCCCAAAGTCAAAATCTACACAACTTCTTGATAATCAATATATTACAAAATATCAATAAGCCGATGGGAATAAAATGATTCCACTTTTTCAAAAAAAGGTACGTTTTTTGCTAGCTTAACCTTTCAAACATATTCGGGTTTTCTCCTCTCCCCTCTCCCTCGGGAGGCGGGTCGGAACAGGGAGAGATCAGGAAGGAGAAAACCCCCTTTTTAAGTATAGGTGAACTCTTATCGCTTGTACAAAGGGAGGTGGTATGTCTTTTTTTAGACTTCCCCCACCCTGGGTGGGGCGTTTGAATTAGGTCCAAGGGCAGGGCCAACAGGGAGAGGATCCGGCTGGTCGTGTTTCCTTTTCTTTACAAAGATAGCCAGTCCCTTCCAGAAGAATGGCTCCATAAAGAGTTATGGCAAGGAGTAGGGCCAGAGCAGGAACAGAGGGATAGAGAAAGTGAGGGTATTTTATAAAATTCATACAGCCAATTTGGAAACTTGTGCGTCGTTGCTTTTTTTTTTGTGTTTTACTAAACTCAGTTTTGTTTTCACGTTTGTGTTCTGTTGTACTTCCTTTTTGTTCTTATACCTATGGCCTGCCTCATCCTCTCTTCCGCAGCCTGACATCTATATCTTTTTTACTCAAAAAGCCGACTTCTCATCTGAAAATTTCTCACCAACATCCCTTGAACCCAAAAAAAGAAGCATTATAATAATTTTATAGAACGCTGCATTTTTATACACTCTTCAAAGCTGCGGAGATCTGTGCGGATGCAACTAAAAGTAAACGGAGAGTATCGGGAATTTACCAACATTTTCACTATCGCTCAACTTCTAGACTCTCTCGGTATCCAAGCCAGAACCGTGGCCGTAGAAGTCAATGGCGAAGTTATCCCGAAGCGCCTGCATCACGAACACTCTCTCCGCCATGGTGATGTAATTGAAATTGTGCACCCTGTAGGAGGTGGCTAAATGGAAGATGTACTCAAAATTGGAGAAATTACCCTCCGCAGCCGCTTGATTTTAGGCACCGGAAAATATGCCTCATTTGAACTTATGCGCCAAGCCCTCGAAGCCTCAGGCACCGAAATGGTCACGGTGGCCATCCGGCGTGTCAACCTGGATCCCCAAAAAGGCGAATCCCTTTTGGATTATATCGATAGAAAAAAAATCACCATTCTCCCCAACACCGCCGGCTGCTACAGCGCCAAAGAAGCAATCCGTACCGCCCGTCTAAGCCGAGAAGCTCTAGAAACGAACTTAGTGAAACTCGAAGTGCTTGGCGATCCCAAGACCCTCTTGCCGGACCCTGTAGAAACCTTAGAGGCCACGAAACAACTTGTTAAAGAAGGCTTTTGCGTCCTTACCTACACCTCTGATGACCCCATCATGGCCAAGCGACTCGAAGACGCAGGCGCTACCTCTGTGATGCCAGCCGGATCTCCCATCGGTTCTGGCCAAGGGATACTCAACCCCAACAATATCCGCATCATCCTCGAAAGCTTGACCGTACCGGTTATTGTGGACGCAGGTGTAGGAACAGCGTCCGATGTGGTGTTGGCTATGGAACTCGGCGTGGAAGGCGTTTTGCTCAACACAGGAGTCGCCTGTGCAAAAGATCCAGTGAAAATGGCCAAAGCCATGGCACACGCGATAGAAGCCGGAAGGCTCGCCTACCTTGCTGGCCGCATCCCCAAACGTCTCTATGCCAAAGCCTCCAGTCCTCTAGAAGGAATGATCGAAGAGCAACCTCATGGATAACCTCGATCTCGGCCTACAACAGCTAGTCAATATTGTTGCGAAACTTCGGGATCCCCAAGAAGGATGCCCGTGGGATCTGCAACAGACTCCACAATCCCTCTCTCCTATGATGCTTGAGGAATGCTACGAGGTTCTCGAAGCGATCGAAAATAGATCCACAGAAAACCTAAAAGAAGAGCTTGGTGATCTCCTTCTCCATATCGTTATGCAGGCCCAAATGGCTCAGGAAACCAACGCCTTCTCTCTAAAAGAAGTGCTCCAAGGCATCTGCCAAAAGTTGGTGCGAAGACACCCCCATGTCTTTGGCCAGACCAAAGCCAAAAATGTCAAAGAAGTCCTCAAAAATTGGGAAGAAATCAAAGCCGAAGAAGCTCAAAGATCCGGCCAGTCCAAGGGTAAAAAATCCAACCAACTTCCCCCCACCGTTCCCGCTCTAATCCTCGCACAAGAATGGGCACGAAAACAACATTGGAGCGATCCTTCTCACCCAGAAAGCTCCCCCCTCTTCGAAATAGAAACTCTTTTGGAAAAAATAAAACAAAATCCTAGCCCTGCCGAGCGAAAAAATACCTTGGCCCAAGTCCTACTTCAACTTGCCAAACTAGCCTCTTTTTGGGAAATTAGCTTAGAGCAGACTCTGCGCGACAGTCTCAAAAATCTCCTTTTCAAAACAGACAAAAACCCCTCCACCTAACCATTTCACCAAATCTTTTTGCAAAAAAAACGAAAAAAATCTCTCTTTCCCCCTCTATGTCAAAGAAAACAAGTATCCAGCGCCACGTCAAAGCATCTTACCTCCACTGCCGCCAAATCACTTGGGCAAGAGCCAAAAACTTTGCCTTTGCTTTTCTGTTTCTCCCCCCCCAAAAACGCCGATCCCTCTACGCCGTCTACGCTTTCGCCAGATACGTGGACGATATCGTGGACAACGAAGGCTTACCCACCGAACGCAGAAAATCCCTTCTTCAGCTCTGCCGGCAACAGCTCCACAATCTTCCCAAAGCCGCACAAACTCAACGCGCCTTCTATCCCGCCTTATGGGACACTCTCCAACGATACCCAATCCCCCTCACGTACCTTTTCGAATTGATCGAGGGAATGGAACAAGACCTCTGGAAAAGGCGCTATGAAACCTTTTCGCAGCTCCATCGCTATTGCTATCTCGCCGCTTCCACTGTAGGATTAATCTGCTTAGAAATCTTTGGCTATCACTCTCCTAAGGCCAAAGAATACGGTAAAAACCTAGGAATCGCTATGCAATTGACCAACGTATTGAGAGATATCAAAGAAGATTGGCAACGCAAACGAATCTACCTCCCCCAAGAAGACCTCCAACGCTTTCAGGTCAAAGAAGAAGAACTCGGCGCACGGAAAGTAAACGAAAATCTCAAACAACTCCTTGCTTTCGAAGCTAGCCGAGCCCAAGAATACTTTGACCGAGCCTCCCCATTGGTGGAATATGTCAAAGCCGATTGCCGTTTCTGTCCGCAAACGCTACGGGAACTCTACACCCGATTGCTAAAGCGCATTCGTCAGCTCGACTACGATGTACTACAAAATAGAGTACGCCTTTCCATCTGGGAAAAAATAGGGCTAGCCACCTGGGTTTGGCTAAAAACTCAACTGTTCAAAAAATAAAAAACAATCCCTGTCCATTAGAAAGAAGGAGAATTTCCTTGGAAAAATTGATCATCCTCGGCTCAGGACCAGCCGGCCTAACCGCCGCGATCTACTCCGCCCGTGCGGAATTGTCCCCCCTCTGTATTGCAGGCTACCAGGCTGGTGGGCAGCTCATGATCACCACAGATGTGGAAAATTACCCCGGCTTTCCCGAGGGCATCAGCGGCCCGGAACTGATGGAGCGTTTTCGCAAACAAGCGGAACGATTTGGCACAAAGTTTATTGACAAAGACGCTTCAGAGGTGGACTTTTCCAAAAGGCCTTTTCGGGTTCGCGTCGAGGACAAGGATTACTTCGCCCAAGCGGTGATCATCGCCACCGGCGCCGAGGCAAAATGGCTAGGGTTAGAAAACGAAAAGCGCCTCCAAAACCGGGGGGTCTCCGCCTGCGCTACTTGCGATGGGGCCTTTTTCAAAGGCCAAGTTCTCTGCGTGGTTGGCGGGGGGGATACAGCCATGGAAGAGGCTATCTTCCTCACTCGCTACGCTCAGCATGTCTATGTCATCCACCGACGAGATAAGCTGCGTGCTAGCAAGATTATGCAGCAGAAGGCGAAAAACAATCCTAAAATTTCTTTTATCTGGGACACCGAAGTGGTGGATGTGTTAGGGGAAGAGAAAGTCGAAGGTGTGCGCTTACGGAACAAAAAAACGGGCGAGGAAAAAGACTTCCCCTGCGGCGGGTTATTTATTGCCATTGGTCATTCTCCCTCTGTGGAACTGTTCCGCGGTCAGCTTCAGCTTCAGCCCAATGGATATATTCAGGTATTTGAACGCACCCGTACCAGTGTCGAAGGTGTCTTCGTAGCGGGGGATGTTCATGATTTTCACTACAGGCAAGCTATCACCGCTGCAGGTTTTGGCTGTATGGCCGCTTTGGATGCGGAAAAATATCTAGAAAGCCTCTCTCTCTAACTTCTTTTTGTAAATTATCTAGCTCTTCTGTGTTCTGTCTATATGCCAGAGATCCTAATTGGTGTTGGCTCTAATATTGGTGATCGTACAGAATGGATCAAAGGCTCGCTTCACCGGATAAGGGATGACGGGAAAATCCAATTATGGAGAAATTCTCATCTCCGGCTCTATCCGCCTTTAGGGGGAATGAAACAGCGGGAATTTCTCAATGGAGTTTTTGTGGGTTATACCCCCCTGATGCCCCTTTCTCTTTTGGAGTATTTAAAAAAAGTGGAGCGTCAATTTTGCCGGCGCCCCACTTATAAATGGGGTCCCCGGACTTTGGACTTAGACATTCTATTCTACGGCAAGTCTGTCCTCACCCTCCCCCGCCTCTGCGTTCCTCACCGGAGCTTCCTCAAACGGGAGTTTGCTCTAGAGCTAGCGGCGGAGGTTTGTCCCCGGCTCAAACATCCTGTGGTAGGTAGAACATGCCAAGAGCTATGGCGAGAATTTGCAGAGAAGAAACACCACAATTCGCCACCTGCTTCGCCAGGATGGCCCCGATGAACTGCTTACCTATCATTTTTCAGGTGTTTCTGGGACTTCTTTCTGAACGATTCAAAAAAGTTTTTGGAGGTACGGAACCTTTTTTTGAAAAAGGTTCTGAGGAGAAAAGTTTTTGGGAGAGGGTGGTAGGGGGAACACTTTTTTCAAAAAGGGTTCCCCTTACGGTGAAAAAGTTTTTGGGAAGTCTGAAAACCTTTTTTTTTTAAAAAGGGTTTCAGAAGTAAAAGTTCAAAGGGGTTTTTAGGGGAAAGGGATTTCCCCTAAATCAAAAAAGTTTTTGGAGGTACGGACCTTTTTTTGAAAAAGGTTCTGAGGAGAAAAGTTTTTGGGAGGGGGTGGTAGGGGGAACACTTTTTTCAAAAAGGGTTTTCCCGGTGGAAAGGTTTTCTATTGGTTTTATTTTGGGGACTTATGGAGGGGGAGGCGTTAGTTGTTGGGCCAGTTGTGCTACCTTTTGGGCGCAGCCCCAGGAGAGGGTAAAGCCGGAGCCACCGTGGCCGTAGTTGTGAATCACCCAGCGTTGGGAGTCGATTTCTTCCACTTCTAGGCGGATGTTTTTCCGTCCGGGGCGCAGGCCTACGTATGTATTTGCTGGGGATAGTCGCTGAAGGGGCGGATAAATTTTTCTGCATTTCTCCAGGATTTCTTGGATGATTGTAGGATTGGGCTGGGTAGAGGATTGGTGAGCTGTGGCGTTTCCTCCGAGCACCCAGGCATCTTGGCGGGGGATGATATAGGCCAAGGCGAGTGGTCCTTCTTTATCGAAGAAGCAGGGAGTTGGGGAAGAGAGTGGTTTGAGTTGGACAATATGTCCTTGGATGGGGTGAAGTTGGCTATCCTGCACAAGTTTTTTTGCTTCTAGTCCTGTGCAGTTGACAACAAGAGAGAATGGCAGAGAGCGGAGGTTAGAGATATTTTGTTGAAGGAGTCGTCCTCCATTTTGGAGAAAGAGGTCAAGAAGAAAGCTGAGGTAGCTTGGAGGGGAGATGATAAAAGAGGGGAGGCAGATCCCTTTTTGGTAGGGGGTTGGAAGTTCTTGTTTTTGGAGAGGGCGATAGGAGAGCTCTGGGAGTTGTTTCAACCAAGGCGGAGGGGAAGAGCCCAACAGATGCAGCGAGGTGGGTTGAACGCCGGTTTTGGGGTTGTGGCAGAGTTTGGTAAAATTCTGATAGCTCTCCCACGCCCATCGGATCACCTTTGGTGGTGGAGTGGGCTCAAAGGGTAGCCAGACCGCTCCGGCTTTATGGGAGGTGGTAAGGGAAGGAGTTTCTTTGCTTATAAGGGTGACGGGATACCCAAGTTCTTGCAGTTTTAGGGCGCTGGTGAGGCCAATTACCCCGCAGCCGACAACGGCAACTTCCATGGAAGGCCTCCTTTTTGAGTTAGACCTTGCCTATCGGAGGAAAACAGGTTTTCGAAAGCAGCTTTTATTTTTCATTGGGATGAATTTTCATTCTTTTGATTTTTTAGGGGGATGGAGAGGTTGTATTTTTGGATTTTATAGCGGATTTGTCGGAGGCTAAGGTGGAGGAGTTCGCCTGCTTTGGTGATGTGTCCGTGGGTGGTTTCCAGGGCAGCTTGGATATATTGTTTTTCGATTTCTTCGAGTTTTTTTTCCAGATGAATTCCACTGGGGGGTAGTTGAATTTTTTCTTTTGGTTGGTAGGAGCTTGAGAGGTGGATTTTTTCGATTCGTTCTCCGTGGTTGAGGAGCACCGCGCGTTGGATGACGTGGTCGAGCTCTCGAATGTTGCCGGGCCAGTGGTAATTCATTAGAGTTTCGAGGGCGTTTTCTGAGATGCGCATGGGTGGCTTGCCAATTTTTTTGCAGTGTTTGGCAAGGAAATGCCCTACCAAGAGGGGGATATCTTCTTTTCGTTCTCGAAGGGGGGGAAGGTAGATGGGGATGACGTTGAGGCGATAGAAGAGGTCTTGTCGAAAGCGGCCGGCGTGGACTTCTTTTTCGAGGTTGCGGTTGGTAGCGGCGATAAAGCGCACATCGGTTTTTTTGGGTGTAGTTCCTCCTAGGGGGAGGAAGGAGCGTTCTTCAATCACGCGTAGGAAGAGGACTTGGGTGGTGAGGTTCATTTCTCCAATCTCATCCAGAAACAGAGTTCCTTTATTCGCAAGTTCCAGATAGCCTTTTTTGTCGGAGATTGCGCCGGTGTAGGCACCTCGGACGTGTCCGAATAGTTCGCTTTTCAAGAGGTTATCGGAGGCAAATGCTCCGCAATTGACTGCGATAAACGGGCCGTCGGCGCGCAGGGAATTGGCATGCAAAGCGGAGGCGATCATATCCTTGCCGGTGCCGTTTTCGCCTTGGATAAGGACGGTGGTATCGGTGGGGGCTACGGTTTTGGCGATTTCAAGAACCTTGCGTATGGCGGGGCTAGAGCCGATGATTTGAAATTTTTCTTCGAATTCAGCGGTATGTTTTGAAAACTGCAGAGCCTTTTTGACAATGGCTCGGATATTGTCATTATCAAAGGGTTTTTTGATGTAATCAAAGGCTCCGAGGCGCATGGCTTCCACAGCGTTTTCCCAGTTGGAGAAAGCGGTGATGATGATCACTGGCAGTTTAGGGTGTCGCTGTTTTAGCCTTTTGATCAGTTCAATCCCATCCATTTCCGGCATTTTTAGGTCTTGGATCACCACATCGATAGGGAATTTTTCACAGATCTCAAGGGCTTTTTTTCCATTTTCCGCAAAGTGCATTTGGTAGCCTTCGTTTTTGAACACAAAGGAGAGAAGAAGGCGCATGCTGTCCTCATCGTCGGCGATGAGAATATTGGGAGCGGTTTTTTCGCTCTTCTGTTTTGAGTGAGAGGTTAGGTCCATTTTTTTGTGTAGGATTTGCAAACCTATTCTTAAAAAATGTTTTGCATTTTCTTTCTTGAAACTCAGTTGATCTCGGGTGTAGAAGCCATTTGGTGGCAAGGGAGCCAGATGCAAAAAGTAGCGCCTTGGGATGGGGAAGAATGGGCTTCAATATGCCCTCGATGCAGTTTTACGATTTTGTACACGGTGGAGAGCCCCAAACCGCTACCTTTTGATTTTGTGGTGAAAAAGGGGGTAAATAGGTGCTTGAGGGTGTTTTCTGAAAATCCTTCTCCATTGTCTTGAAATTTTATAAATAGGGAGGGGGTCTGGGAAAAAAATTTATGGGTAGGGTGGAGCTGAATAGGGAGGTTAGAGGCTTTCTCTACAGAAATGAGAATCCGGGTGGCCTTAGCTTCAAGGGAGTTCAAGGCTAGGTTAAAAAAGACTTGAAAGATTTTATCCCGATCGCATTCCAGTTTAGGCAAGGTGGGAGAAGCTAGGATTTTGTATCGGATGGGGGAGGTTTGCGGGTGGTTTTCGAGAAGAAGGAAGACTTCTTCTAGGATTTTGGGCAGGTTGTGGTATTGAAAATGCAGACGGCTAGGTCTGGCAAACTCGAGGAATTCTTGCAGAATGCGATCGAGTCGATCGGATTCGGAGAGGATCACTTCTTGCAATTTCTGGCTGTATTCTAGGGAGGCGGAAGCTTGGCTTCCGGAGAAGAGTTCTTGGACGCAGCCCCGCAGGGAGGCGAGGGGATTACGAATTTCGTGGGCGATTCCCATGGCCATTTCCTCAATGCCTTCGAGGTGTAGGGCTTTTTGTTCGAGCGCTTTTAGTTGCTTTTTGAGGGTGAGGTCATGGAGCAGGGCCACCACGCCTCGGTAGTGTTGATTTTCCTTGAGGATAGAGGTTTTGACATTGAGATAAAGGGGAGCTTGGGGGGAGAGAGGGAGGGTGAGGTCTACATCCATTTCCTTGGAAGAGGATAGAATTTGGCGCAGTGGGGCGTATTCCTTGCGTTCGAAAACCTTCTCAAATTTGTTCCCGACCACAGCTTGCGAGGGGAGAGTTGGGCTGAGAAGTCTTTTAGCTTCTTTGTTGAAGAGGACAATATTACCACCGCTATCCAGGACAATGAGCCCTTCTTTGATATTCTCCACGATTTCATCGTAGAATATTCTGGCCCGTTGGTAGGTTTTGCTCAGACGTCCGGCGAGTAGGACGATCAGGTAAAATCCAACGGATTGGGCAAAAAAGCTGGCGAGGATTCTATTCTTTTTCAGGGGGAAATCCCCGATCCATTCGTAGTAAAAAAAGGGGAGGTAGTAGTTTGGGAAGAAATGGGAGATGGTGATGAGAGAGAGAAAAATCGTGCAGCAAGAGGCAAAATAAACGCTGGAGCGGGGTGAGATAGAGATATTCCAATGGAGGATCCCCACGAAGCACAAAAATGAAAAGATGCTAAGCACTCCTCCTGTAAAGTAGATTAAGAGCAGGAATGCCACGCTGTCCACGATAGCTTGAGAGAGTAGAAATGTAAAATAGTTCTGAATATAGGGTAGAAGGTTGAGATAGATCAGGTTTAAAAGCAGCAATAGTCCAAGAATAACATAAGCGGGGACGGTCATGCCGCCCCCCAATTCGTAGATTAGAAGCAAGGCAAGGCAGAAAAGGCATATCATCGGACGCAAGAAGAGTAGCCATTTGATCTTCACAAATTCTTCTTCGTTCGGCATAGAACCTCTATTCATTCATTTTTGGAATTCTTGCTCTGCGTTTTATTTCTTTTGTACTGCTTTTTGCATTTTGAGGATGGGGATGAAAATCGCTAGCACGATCCCCCCAACGGTTACCCCCATGATTGCGATCATGATGGGCTCGATTAGGGAGGTTAATGTTTTTACTGTGGCTTCCACTTGCTGGTCATAGAATTCGGAGATTTTTTCCAAAAGGTTTTCCAGGGCGCCGGATTTTTCTCCAATGGAGATCATCCGGGTTACCATGGGAGGGAAGATTTTGCTCCGAGAAAGAGGTTTAGCGAGGGTTTCGCCTTGTCGTACGCTTTCGGATGCCTCCAACACGGCCTCTTCAATCAGCTTATTTCCGGCGGTGCTAGCCACAATCTCCAAGGCGCCTAAAATGGGGACTCCCGATTGAATCAGCGTGGAAAACGTTCTGGAAAATCGAGAGATGGCTACTTTTCGGAATAGATCTCCAAAAACAGGTAGATTGATAACCAGAATATCCTTGACCCGCTGACCTTGAGAGGTTTTAAAATAGGCAAAAACGGCAATGAGGCTTCCAAAGAAGGAGCCAAACCAGAGGGCCCAATGATTGCGCAGCTGAGTGCTTACGAACATAAGAGCTTTGGTAAAACCGGGGAGAGGCACATTCATTCGTTTAAACATAGTATCGAATTTGGGGACGATCACCATCATCAGAAAGATGGTAATCCCGAATACAAGGCAGAGCGAAACAGTGGGGTACATCATCGCCGATTTGATTTCGGAGCGGAGTTTTTCCGCTGCTTCTTGATAGCCGGCCAAGCGATCTAAGATTTCTTCCAGTTGGCCGGAGGCCTCGCCTGCCTTGACCATATTGACATAGATTCTCTGAAAGATTTTGGGGTGTTTTTTTAACGCTTCTGAGAGATCGCTTCCGGAGCGGACATCGGAGACCACTTCTTCCAATATAAGCTTAAAACCAGGGTCTTGTGCCTGTTCCTGCAAGATCTCTAGACATTCCAGCAATGGGATACCCGCCGACAGCATAGTGGCAAGCTGGCGTGTAAAGACCACCATGTCTTGGGATTTGATGCGGGGTTTGGGGGGGCCGCTTCCGATGCCGGAGTTGAGGATTTCCCAAAGGGTTTTCTTGGGTTTGCTTTTTCCTGTCTGGACTTTGAGGGATGTGACGGTGAGGTTTTGCCTGCGCAACGTGCTCACAGCGGAATTTTCATCGGAGGCGTTGATACTACCTCTGACGACTTTGCCCTCGGCGTCCTTTGCTTCGTAGGCATAATCTGGCATATATTTTACTCCTTTCTAATGGCCACCTGCGGTTACCCGCAAGACTTCTTCGATTGAGGTTACACCTTTGATCACATTTAGCACAGCCACGCGCCGGAGGGATTGCATTCCCATCTCCACCGCGCGCTCATGGATATCGATTTCCGAGGCACCAGCGAGGATCATTTTTCGGATTTCGGTGTTCATAGGAAGGGTTTCGAGGATGGGAAATCGTCCTTTAAAGCCGAAGACGCAGCGATTGCAGCCAATGGGCTTGAACATATGGAGCTCTTTTTCGAAATCCTCTTCCAGCCATCCTTGTCGGAGGAGTTCCTCTTTGTCCCAATCCTCCCAGGGTTGTTTACATTCTTGGCAGAGGCGCCTTCCCAATCGTTGGGCGGCCACCAAAATCACCGTAGAGGAGACAAGAAATGGATCCACGCCCATATCGATCATTCGGGTGATGGAAGCCGCGGCAGAGTTGGTGTGGAGGGTGGAGAGGACCAGGTGTCCGGTCAGAGCGGCTTTCACTGCGATCTCAATGGTTTCCAAATCTCGAAGCTCTCCGATCATAATCTTATCCGGGTCTTGGCGCAGAATCGAACGAAGGGCAGCGGCAAAGGTCAATCCACGTTTGTCGTTGATGGGGACTTGATTTACCCCTTCGATTTGGTATTCCACGGGGTCTTCGACGGTGATCACGTTATCTTGAACGGAGAGAATTTCCCGCAAGGAGGAGTAAAGGGTGGTGGTTTTGCCGCTACCGGTAGGGCCGGTGACGAGGATCATTCCGTAGGGATTTTTGATGGCGGTTCGGATATCGTTGAGCGCTTTTTCCTCGAAGCCGAGGGTATCTAGACTTAGGGCGAGGGAGCTGGAATCTAGGATACGGAGCACCACCTTTTCCCCGTGAATCATGGGCAGGGTAGAGACGCGGAAGTCCACTTGTCGACCCTCCACGCGCAGTTGGAATTTGCCGTCTTGGGGGATACGTTTTTCTGCGATATCCAGGCCGCTCATGATTTTGATCCGGGAGACGATGGAGTTGTGCATTCGTTTGGGCGGATTGATGGTTTCTTTTAGAACCCCGTCTTGGCGGTAGCGAACGCGGATTCTCTTTTCAAAAGGCTCGATATGAATGTCGCTAACCTTATCTTTGATGGCTTGGAAAATGATCATATTCACCAGTTTTACCACGGGGGAGCCCTCTTTTTCGCCGGTGATTTCGGCGAGATCGATGTCCTCATCCTCTTCCACTTCTACCTGCTCCAAACTTCCGCTGATATCGCCGAGGGAGTCCATGAACTCTTCCATTTGTTTGGCGGATTTATCGTAGGCTTGGCTAATGGTTTCCTTGATGGTCATTTCGGTGGAGATCACCATTCTTAGCTCGCAGCCGGAGACGATTTTTAGCTCGTCCAGTTTGACGATATCGAAGGGGTTGGCCACGGCGATGGTGAGGAGATTGCCTATTTTAGAAATGGGGATAACCTGATAATATGAGGCTAGGTCTTGGGGGATGCACTCGAGGATAGCTTCTTCAAACCGAATTCTTGTCAGATCGATGGGGGGAAGTTTAATTTCTTTGGCTATTGCGCGAATGAGGTCTCTTTCTTCCATAATGCGCCGTTCAACGAGGACTTGAGCGAGGCTTTTATTCTCTTGAGTGGCGAGGTTTGCGGCTTCATCGATTTTTTCTGGAGGGATGTATTGCCCGCGCTGAAGGATTTTTCTTAGCTGACGATCGTACTGGCTTGTCGCCATAGGAGTCATCCTTTCTTCCGATAGGTGTTGAAATATGCGAAAAATTCTTACTGGGCAAATTGGCCTTGCTGAGCAGGCTATTGCTGTTGAACCAGCCGCTTCAATTCGTCCGGATCCATGCTTCGGGCTAGGGCGGTATCAAAGGAAATCAGCCCTTGGCGGTAGGCGTTGTAGAGAGCCTGATTCATGGTCTGCATGCCTAGTTTACCGCCGGTTTGAATGCTGGAATAGATTTGGTGCGCCCGGTCTTCGCGAATAAGGCTTTGGATGGCGCTGGTAGCCCGCATGATTTCCGCGCAAAGTACCCTTCCTTTGCCATCGATTCTAGGCACAAGTTGCTGGCAGAACACCGCTTGGAGGGAAAAAGAAAGCTGGGTGCGGATTTGGGCTTGTTGGTAGGCGGGGAAAACGTCCACAATTCGGTTGATGGTCTGGACGCAATCGGAGGTGTGAAGGGTTCCAAAGGTCAAGTGGCCTGTTTCTGCGATGGTAAGTGCCGCTTCGATGGTCTCCCGATCCCGCATTTCTCCCACCAAAACCACGTCCGGATCTTGGCGGAGCACTGCCCGGAGGGCGTTGTGAAAATTCTTGGTATCGGTGCCGATTTCTCGTTGGTTGACCAGACAATTTTTGTTTTTGTGCACAAATTCTATGGGATCTTCTAGCGTGATGATATGCTCTTTGCGCGTCATGTTGATGTGATTGATCATGGCCGCAAGGGTAGTGGACTTCCCGCTCCCCGTTGCGCCGGTGACAAGGATCAGTCCTTTGGGTTTGGCGCAAATCTCCTCGCATAGCTTTACCGGAAGGCCTAGTTCACCTAGGCTTTTGATTTTGGAGGGGATGATGCGAATCACGCAGCCCACTGCTCCGCGTTGGTAAAAGACGTTTGTACGAAACCGCCCTAGCCCCGAAATTCCAAAGGACATATCCAGCTCCAGATCCCGCTCGAATTTCGCGATCTGCTCGTTGTCCAAAACACTATAGACAAGCTGCTGGGTAGCTTCTGCGTCCAAAACATCGTGCTCGGTGGAGACCAATGTGCCGTGGATGCGGATTTTGGGAGGCGAATTGGCGGAAATGTGTAAATCGGAACCGTCTCGCTCCACCATAATCTCTAGCAATTCTTCCAAAGTTACCATCGTCGGTTTCTTTCTCCTTCACTGGATTTAGGTTTGGATCTATTTCTTAGTTTTGAAGATCGTGGTGAGGATGAGCCAATTTTTTCAAAATTATAAATGAAATTTGGGGATAAGTCAAAGCGTAAGGTAGTTTTTTTTACTCTTTTTACTCTATTTTTTATTTCTTTTTCTGTACCTCAAGGACATAAAATAAGGGAGAGGATTATTTAGTTGTAATCTGGTGAAAAACTTGCTAAAATTAAAAAAATTTAAAAAATAGGCAAACGCGTGCAAATACTCTTTGGAATTGCCCCCGAGAAAGATCTTTGGTGATGGGGTAAAAAAACTATGGAAATTGACGTAGATACTTTAATTGCTAGACAGGCTCTTCGCTTAAATCTTTTGGATGAACAGCAAATTCATAGCGCTTTTTTGGCTTTGGGCGCCGGGGTACTCAAGACAGATAGGCTAGGGGATGCCTTCGTTCAGATGGGAATTTTAAGCCAAGAGCAGGTGGACCAAATTCTGCGCTCTTTGCAGGGCAATCTCTGGAACGAGACCACGGCGCTTTTAAATATTTTGCGGCGCCATAGCTATTTTCATCTCTCTCCGTCTGTGATCAAAGAAGCGCTGGAGCTATCCAAATCTCAACGGATCTCCCTAGGACAAGCGCTTGTGAAAATGAGGGTACTCACCCCTCAACAATTTGTCTCGCTGGTGGGAGAAGCGCGCAGGGAAGCTGTGATCTGCCAAAGCTGTGGAAAGAGCTATCTGAGAAATCCAGAGCTAGAATGCTTCCTTTGCAGGTGCGGAAACGTCTTGCTCTCTTCCATCGCAGAAACCAAGCTAAAGGGGCTCATAAATCCCTCCCCTTCCTCTGATCAAGAAGCGGCCGAAGCCGAGGATACCTTGCCGTCTCGAAAGCTAGGCGAGTTTGAAATCTTAGAGGAAATCGGCAAAGGGGGTATGGGGGTTGTGTTCAAAGCAAAACACCCCGAGCTGGACGGGGTTGTTGCCTTAAAGCTATTACTGCGAGCGGAAACGGCCACCCAAACTCAGCTGCAACGCTTTGAGCGAGAAGCGGAAACGGCCCGGCGGCTAAATCATCCCAATATTGTGAAAATATGGAAATACGGCACCATCCAAGGCAATCCCTACATGGCGATGGAATGCATTGAAGGGGAGAATCTCAAACAGCTTCTCAAGCGAAAGCATCCCCTACCTCTCAAGCAATGCCTCCATTGGCTACAGGAAATCGCCCTTGCCATTCACCACGCCCATCAGAATCAAGTGGTTCATCGGGACCTAAAGGCCGCGAATATCTTGATCTCCAGCTTGGATTCCTCTCCCCACATTACCGATTTTGGGCTTGCCAAAGACCTAAATACCGACGCTATGCTCACCCAATCGGGGATAAAAATCGGCACCCCCGCTTACATGGCTCCCGAACAAGCCGAAGGAAAATCCAAATACGCCACGCCGTCCACGGATATTTACGCCTTGGGGGTGATGCTCTTTCAAGTACTTACGGGCAAGCTGCCCTTTCGGGGGAAAACCCCCGCCGAGCTATTTTATAAGATTATTCGAACTCCTGCTCCCGATCCTCGCCAATACCGGCAGGAACTCTCTCCGGAAGTCTCTTACGTTTGCCTAAAAGCTATGGCCAAAGACCCTCAGGAACGCTACCCTACCGCTCTAGCATTCGCTGAGGATATCCGATGCATTCTGCAAAATCAGCCCCTAAAGTCCAAAATTCCCCCCTCCTCTAACGCCAAATGCTCCCGGGGCAAAAAGAAAGCCGCCTCCTCTTCTCAAAAGCTAGATATCCTAAATTACCTAAACGCTATCCCACACAAATGGTGGATCCTAGGCGTTCTTGGGTTTTTCCTCCTGCTGCTCAGCTGGTGGCTGTTCGCTCCAAAATCCCCCCCCAAAAACTCCTCGCAAACCACCTCCAATCCGCCAGAAACAGCGCAGGAAAATCCCTCTACCACTCCCCCTTCCTTCCCCACCCCAGGCCCCAACGCCAAACAATGGCTCCATCAAGCCAAAGCTTTTCAAAGCTCAGGGGATTACGAAAAAGCCAAAGCTCTTCTTGCGCGGGCGATCAAACTCAACCCTCACCTATGGCAAGCGAAGGTATTGCTATGGGAAGTGAACGCGCTCGAAAACCACCTCCCCGAGGCGCTCCAAGGCCTTCGCCAAACTCTTCGCCACCAACGCTGGCCAGCGGAGCGTTGGGATAAAATCCGCAAAGAATTCGTATCCAGGGGAGTGCAAAATTATCGTCAAGGGAGGACCACTCGGGCCTTTGCCTTCCTTCGCCTGGTTGCGGAATTGGGGGCAAAAAAAGCCCAAATCGAGATATGGAGGGACTTTCGGACCCGGTTTTCTCCCGCGCCACCTACGGAGGAAATCCTTCGTTTGGGCGAATTTCTCTTTGCAGCCGAACTCTATGAGCTCGCCGCGTTTGTCTACTACCAGGCCTCATTGAGCGATCGATTCTCCCCCGCTTACTTTCGCAGGTATCAATGTTTTTGGATGCTCGCTTTGGAGAAAAAGGGGCAAAAAGCGCTGCGTTTGGCTAAAAAGTTTTTGCCCGAAAAGAGCTTTTGGAAAGGGTTGATGAGGGTGGAAAACCTCCTGGAAAAGGGGGAATATTCCGAAGCCAAAAAACAGCTTGCCCAGTTGCAGGCACTTACGGAGGAGGAAAAAATCGAGCTGTACCTCGAAGAGGCAAAGATGCACTTTGGGGACTTAAATCATTCTCTAGAATACATTTATAAAGCCAAAGAAATCGCTCCAGAAAACCGGCGCGTTCGCTTTTACGAAGCCCTTGCTTACTTTTGGTCAGGGGAATATAAAAAAAGCGCCAAGCTCCTTCGGCGCCATTTGCGCGCCATTTTTCCCTATTCCAAAATCTATTACTACCTAGGTAGAAGCCAATATTATTTGGGCAAATACCAAGAGGCCTTGAAATCGCTGCAAAAGGCCTTTGATCTGGTGAGCTCGGAGGCTTCTCCTCCTCCATCCTATCACTATTGGAGGGGATTGGTCTATGAAAATCTCAAGCAATGGAGCCAGGCGCGGAGGGATTTTGAGCAATTTCTGCACAGAAAGAAAGGCTCCAGTCTACGGGAAAAAGTGCGCAAAAAAATCCTAAAAATCGACAGAATCCTAAGAGCAAACTAATCCTTTTGGTTCCAACTAAGGAGCTTGTGAATGAAGGCTTGGCTAAACTCCGGCAAAACCCTATTCCATCAAATCTTGTCAGAGGAAGAGGGGCAAAGTATGGTCTTTGGCGCCATTACGCTGTTTACGGTGGCTTGCTTTATGGTGCTGGTGTTTAATATCGGCGATGTGAGCAGCAGAAAAATCCAAATCCAGAATGCAGCCGACGCCGCAGCCTATTCCGGGGCAGCGGTGGAGGCCAATAGCTTGAGCACCATTACCTGGATCAACGATGGGATGGCGTTTGTCTACTACAACATTATGCGCTATGCGGTGGATTATATCCTCTACGATGTACTCTCTCGCTACAAGCGCTACCATCCCATTTATCCAGCCCCGGATAAGGTGATCGGGCTAAGCGGAGTAAAACGAAAATACCGTCAAGCGGAAAGGATCGCCAAGGAATGGATTCCCCGCGGACAGCGGTGGCTAAAGAATTTAGCCCAAATCGAGCGGGGTATCGCCCGAGCTACTCCCTGGCTCATGAAAAAAGAAATCATCGAAACCGCTCGAGCCAACGGAGCTGAAGCTGTGGCCCTTTGGCCCGAGCCCAACTTTGATATCAGCAGCTCAAAAGGCTACCTAAAAGAGGACAAAAAATTCCGCTTTACCGAAGGCACCCGAATGCGTCAGTTCCAGAGTAAATACGGGGGCTTTCCTACCTGGTGGCGTCCGTATTTTGGAATGTCTGTTATCCCCTATGCCCAAGTGCGCAAATGCTGGAACTGGCTGGATCGACACCATTTCCCCCCCGTCAACCCCCATGGGCCCTATTGGCGCCATGTTCCTGGTTCCATGAACCGGGACAAGCCTGCCGGGCATTTTCATTTGCCCCACACCCATATTTTTGTGAAGATTCCCTACCCGGATATCAATGGGCACCTGGATTTTCCTCACCTACCTTTCACCGACCCTGCTCCCCCGGATCCCCGTCACCATGCAGTGATGATTTGCCCCACCTGCTGGAATTTTGACAATTTTTACGTCCGCATCCCCCGCGACGGCATCACCGATGTGATGAAGGTCCAAGGCTATAACTTTGGCCCCGTCTCGGTCCCAAATCCGTTTCGGAAGAACCAACGAATCGATTTCTCCGCCTTTGATTTGCCCTTAATTCCACGCAAAGAGCTCTTTGAAAACGGGGTAAACGTGATCGTCTGGAGAAGCTATAGCACAAATACGCTGATAAGCCGAGTGTTCAAAAATCCAAGGTACGGCTACTTTGCCATCGCTAGCGCCAAGATCGGGGTGGATTTGCTCGGAACCATACGCACCCAAGTTCCATCCTGGCTGTTCAATCTGCGCGGGCTCTACGAGCCGTTGGAGTTTGGCGCCAAGTTAGTCCCCATCAAAGAAGGGCACAAGGGAGGCCTAAGGAAGGTCCTCGACGGCCTCTCAAGAGCTCGCTGGTATACAAGCTATCCCAATCCCGATGGCCGCTTAAGCGCGAAGCTGCAGCGATATCTGCGGGAGCTAGGCCCCGGGGGGACAAGCCTGCCGAGCTTAGAGCGTTTGATTCATCACTAGTTAAGGGAAACTCCATCCATGGAAAAGCAAGAGAAAAAACGGACTTTTGCCCCTCCAACAGGTTATGGAAAGAAGTGGGGGACGTTGCTGCTGCTAGCCTTATTTGGAGCTGTTTTGGGGATGCTAGGGGGATTTTATTTGGATCGGTGGGAGGGAAACCTCCCCTCTCGTCTCTACCTTTATGAGGTGTACAGGGAAAAAAGTCGAGAAAAGCTCTCTCTCTACAGGATGGGAGAGAGCGTTTTAGGCCAAAAACAATTTGTCCATCTAGCTCTGCAAGAGAAAAAGGGGGAGAAATATCGATATCAGCTCTACCCCTCCGGCAAGACCCAGCCCATTGGAGAGCTTTGGCGGGCAAGCAAGCAAAGGGAAAGCGCTGACTCTCTCTTTCTTCTCTCGCCGGGTCCAACGTCCAATTCCGCCCTACTTCTGGAGTATCAACGCACAGGTCAAAAGCTAGGTCCAGCTGTCCAAAAGACAGTGGTCTGGAAGGGAAAAACGCTTTGGAAAAAAAACAAAGAAATCCGGCTAACCAAAAGTCCATTTTTGGACACCATCACCTTGCCCTACCAAATCTACCTTTTTTGGAACGAGCTGTATTGGGCCAAGTGGGGGATTTACGTCGGAATCTTTTTGGTTTTCGCCGGTTTGGCCATATCTTGGGAGCGGATTTATCAAGACGCTCGGAATATCGTTCAGGGCCTATGCTCTTTGGATAGGTGGATATGCAGCCTGGAGCTTGGGGTTGTTTTTATCTTGCTCTTTGCCATGATAGGGTTGGGGTTTTACCAAATTTTCCACTTATCTGTGCTCAAGTTCACCTCCGTTTGGGCGGAAAAGGGCGCAGGGCTTTTGGCCAAGCTGGATGAGAATGTATTCTTAGGAAAAGTTCTTCTGTATTTGACCGTTTTTTTGCTGTTGGTGTCGATTTTCGAAGGGATTTCGCTGCGCCGTTGGAAGGCATGTGTGCCTCCGCTGTTGGTGGTATTGGTATTGCACGCCCTCTATGGGATGCTATGTCTAGGCATTGAGCGCCCCCATTTTAGCCTATGGATGGCAAAGCTCCACAGCTCCGCCAAAGGCTGGATGGAAAGCACGTGGATACCGGAGATTTTGAAAATCATGGTGATGTGGGTGGGCCTTCTGGGGGCGAGCATCGCCACGTTTAAAGGCCAGCATATCAGCATCGAAGTTCTTCCCCGCTTAGGCGGCCTCACCTGGCGGCGATGGCTCAACATTGGAATCGGGGCCGTGGCTGCTCTTTGCTGCTATCACTTTACCCTTGCGTCGGTGGAGTACCTGCGCATTTCTATCTCAACCCGGACCCTTAGCGGGTTTGAGCTTCCCCCCCTAGGTATCGTTCTGGCGGGATGGCAGGTGCGTTTGATCTTGCCGATTGTTTTTGCGTTGCTGACCTGGCGCTTTGCTCTTATGGCGCTAGGGTATCTGTTTCAAGTAGGCCCCTGGCAAAGGCTAGAGTGGGAATATCAGCAGGAAAAAGGGGGCTTTGCGGCCTCAGCGGCGGAGAATATGGAAGGGAAAACGGAATTTTTCCCTATCTCTGAGGCCACCACGCACTTTTCTCTACCCGGCAAAGGCCTCAGCAATGAGCCTCGGGCCGCGCAGCGAGAGGACGCCACCAAGCTGGAAGTGCCTCCGCCACAAGAGGACGCCACCAAGCTGGAGGTACTTCCGGGTCCAGGGGATGCCACCAAGCTGGAGGTGGACGGAATCGTTCTCAGCGACGAAAACGAGACAAAGCTGGAAGTGAGCGAGAGCACTCCCACAAGGGAGAGATCCGCTCTTCTCGAAACCAGGCTAAGGATAGAGGAGGATAGGGAAGATGAAAATCTAACCACGTGGGAGATTCCTTCACCTCCCCCTTTAGAGGAGGATTCCTATTCGGAGGAGCCACAAGAGGAGGAGTAGGGGCGGAGCTCTCTGGAGGCTTTAGAGCTAGAGTGCAAAGTATTGGCGCTTAAAAGGTAGGTGGAATTTCTGCCTAGGGATTCAAATCCAGCTGCTGTTGCCGAGAGCCGATTATTTGGACTCTCGTCCTCTGAGCGGGGCTGCAGTTGATTGAATGGAAAAAATTTCAAAAAAAACTTTAAACAAGCGAAAATACATAATATAAGAATAGGACAGATCTATGAGTTGGACGTTAGGTTTTGTATTTCTCTTGGCATTTGTTGGGGTTCCGCTCTTTGTGGTCATAGGTGGGGCGGCGATTTTGAGCAATACGCTGGATGTGGAAGCGTACGTGGCCTTGCCTTTAAATAAGTTTTTTGTCACCATTGTGGATAAATTGACAAAAGCGGATCTGTTCATTGCTCTGCCATTTTTTGCTTTTGCGGGCTTTTTGCTAGCTGAGTCCAACGCACCTCGTCGGCTGGTTCATCTGTGTCGTTCGGCCATTGGCTGGTTGCCAGGGGGGTTGGGGATTGTGGCGATTTTGGTATGTGCGGTCTTTACGGCGTTTACGGGGGCGTCTGGGGTGACCATCATTGCTCTGGGTGGCCTGCTCTATCCTGCGTTGGTAAAAAACCATTATCCAGAGCGTTTTTCCTTGGGTTTGCTTACGACCTGTGGGAGTTTGGGACTTTTATTTGCGCCGAGTTTGCCGTTGATCATTTACGCTTTGGTGGCTTCGAACGCTTCTGAGGAGGTGAATGTCAAGGTAACGGATCTTTTTTTGGCGGGGATATTGCCCGGGGTTCTTCTGGTTGTTTTTCTTGCTCTATATACCGTTTGGAAGCAGCGAGGTGTATTGAAGGCGATAGAGCCTGAGGAGAAGCCGTTGTCTTTTCGGCAGGCTCTTCGAGAGGCGATTTTTGAAATTCCGCTACCGTTTATCATCTTGGGGGGGTTTTATGGAGGATTTTTAAGCCCGGATCAAATTGCGACGGTGATGCTAGTCTACGTTCTTGTGGTGGAGGTGTTCATCTATCGAGATATCAAACTGAGACAGTTGCCGGGGGTGGTGAAAAAATCCATGGTGTTGCTAGGGGCGATTATGATCATTTTGATGATTTCCATAGGCTATTCGGCGTATCTGAGTAAGGAAAATGTACCTTATAAGATTTTGCTTTTCATGAGGGCGCATTTGTATGAGATTACGTTCGTGGTGTTGCTCAATTTGGCGGCTTTGTTGATATCGTTGTTTGGGTTCTTGATGGTGCGCAAGAGCGTTTATATCGTAGCGCCGCTGTGCTTTTTGGTGGCCAACGGGGCGTATATGGGGGGATGGCTTTCCGAAAGGCTTCTTTATCAGGAGCACTCTTCTATGGCTTGGGAGGGAAAGGGGGAGTTGTTGTTGGAGAAAAAAGTGCCTTCCCAGCTAGCTTCTGAGCTGGTGAAGGAAGGGGAGTTTACTCTAAAGGGCCTAGATACCCTTGTGGAGGAGAGGAAGTGGCTTTTGCGATACACAGGGGGCAAGGGGGAGGTGGAGAGTGTGCTTTTGTTTCGTACAGAGGAGGGGGTGAGGGTGTATCGTCCCTGGATTCCCGCGTATGTGGCGTTTTTGATTGTTTTGAATGTGTTTTTGTTGATTGTGGGTTGTTTAATGGATATTTTCTCGGCGATTTTGTTGGTGGTGCCCATTATTGCGCCGATAGCGTATGGATTTGGGATAAATCCCTATCACTTAGGCATTATTTTTTTAACAAATTTAGAAATTGGCTATTCCACGCCGCCGGTGGGAATCAATTTATTTATTTCTAGTTTGCGTTTTAAGAAATCCATTGTGGAGGTGTACTGGGCATCGATACCATTTTTAGTGATTTTATTGATAGCTCTAGCGATTATCACCTATATTCCCTGGCTATCCTTGGTGCTACTAGGAGGGGGAGTATGAAGCTGGAGCGGGGGGAGTTTTTGGAGTTGGTGGAATATTACAAGCGGGCGGTGTTGGGAATTGCGTGGGTATGTATTGGCAATCTTGCTCTGGCGCGTCAGATTAGTTTGGAGGTATTTCAGCAATTCTCTGCCTCCTTTGTTGCTCTGAAGAAGCGGGAGAATTTGTCGGCCTGGATAGGGGCTTTGACCATTGGGACCTGTCGCAGATGGAATAGGCGCTATGTTCGGGTGCAGCGGGATGGGGAGGAGTTGGGAGATTTATTTTTGCGCTTGCAACGGTTGCCGGAGAGCAATCGTTTTGTATTGGTTTTACGCTATTATGCGAGGATGTCGTACAAGGAGATCGGAGCTTTTTTGGATTTACCGCTAAATACGGTACGGGGGACGATGTATAAGGCGACGCAGAGGTGGCTTTTGGAGTTTTCAAAGGATTTTTAACGTAGGAAGGAAAATTTTAGAAAATTGGAGAGAAAAGTTTGCTTTTTTGTAAAAATTTTGCTAGAATTTAAGTGATTTTTGTCAAAATATTTGCTCTAGGAACAGCATCGAAATTTAAAGGAAAACCTAATCGTGGCAGGTAAAAGGATAAAAAGAGGGGTTAAATCCTCAAAGCGAGCCACCGGTGGTACATCGGCGCGAAGCTCGAAAGCATCTAGCACCATGCAAGAAAAGGTAGGAAAGCGGAGACAGCGAGCAAGGGGAAGGTCCTCGTCGAAGAGAAAAGAGGGAACCTCTGTTTTGGCCTCTGCCTCTCCGTTTCCTCAGATTTCATCCAGCAAAGCTGCGAAAGATAAGGACGCTTCCTCGCGCAGGATATCGCAAAGGAAAAAACGTCTCCCCCTTGCCTCTTCAAAGAGAGGATCGCCCTCTTGGATCTTTTTGGTGGGCACTCCTCTTCTATTGGTTGTGGCGATCGTGGTGGTGCTGTTGACGAAAAGCACCACTTCAAAGGGGCCGGATTGGGATCAGGAAAAATTGGAAAAACAAGTAGAGAAATTGGAGCAGGAAGGGGACGAGCTAGCGAGCGAATATCGTCGTACTCGTCAAAAAGAAAAGCGGCATCAGGCCCTAAAGAGGTATAAGAAAGCGAAGAAAATCTTGGAAGATATCCAGAAAGTGGCCAAAAAATACGATCCAAGTAAGGTAGTGACCTATCGTCAAGATTACGAGAGATTGAATAAGAAGATTGTAGCACTCCACAAAAGTGGGGGTTTTTTGGACGATGAGTAGGGTATAAGGAAACAGCGAGGAGAAGATGAGCAAAGAGCTAAAGAGCGTATCTGCCGAGAAGAAGAAAAAGAAGAAAAAAAAGAAGAAAAATCACTCCTCCTCGAAGGCGGAGAAAAGGCTAGAGGAAGGGCTGGAACAAGAGGAGCAGACAAAGAAGAAGAAGAAGAAAAAGAAGAAGTCCGACGAGGGGTTCGAGCAAGAGGAGCAGACAAAGAAGAAGAAAAAGAAAAAGAAGAAGTCCGACGAGGGGTTCGAACAAGAGGAGCAGACAAAGAAGAAGAAAAAGAAAGATCGTTCTTCTGTAGAGGAAAAGAAGAAGGCTTCGATCCCGTCTGTGCAAAGAGAAAAAAACTCCAATCAAATAGAGGACGCCCCCCCTTCTTTCTGGCAGACGGTGAAAAACAACAAGGAAATGGTATTTTTGTATGGCACGCCTGCGATTTTAGTTCTTGCGATTATTTTCGTGCTCTTGACCAAAGAGCGGGGGGAGCCTGTCCAAGAAGATATTCAAAAAAATCTGGAAAAAAAAGCGGCCAAACTTCTAGAGGAAGGGGATCAGTATTTCCGCGCCTGGTTTAAAAATAAATCCGATAAAGAGGCTTTGAAAAAGGCGGAAGAAGCCTATAAGGAAGCCAAAAAAACCTTGCAAAAAGTGAAGAAATGGGTGGAAGAACATGGCGGCCAGGCGGGTGGATATGAAAAAGATCTCTCCAAAATCAATAAGCGATTGGTGAGTATCCACAAAAACAAGGGCTTTTTTGATTAAAGGTTTTTGGGATAGAGTGAGCTTCTCTTTGAAAAAGGCCTTCTGCAAGCAAAGTATTTGAAGAATGGACTTAGAAGAGCGCAAAAAACTGTGCCGGTTGCCATTTTTTTACGATACGTCGCTGGATGATCTGGCAAATTTTTGGCAAAGCTGGGGCTGGCCTAAGTTTCAGTTTAAGGAGCTACTTCGCTGGGCTTACCAAAGGGAATGGCGGGATTTTACTGAATTTACCACCCTTTCGAAAGAGCAACGGCAGGTTCTCAAAGAGCATTTTTTTCAGAGCTCTTTGGAAGTGCTCAACGTTTTTGAAGCGGACGATGGAACAAAGAAAATCCTCTATCGTCTAGAGGATGGACAAAAGATAGAGACCGTACTGATTCCAGAAGGGAAGCGGCTAACCGTCTGCATTTCCACTCAAGTGGGCTGCCCCATTCGCTGCCGTTTCTGCGCCAGTGGACTGGAGGGAATGCGGAGAAATTTAAGCGTGGCCGAGATCGTAGAACAGGTGATTTTTGCGCGGAAATTTGCGTCCGGGCGAATCACCAACATTGTGGTGATGGGGATGGGGGAGCCTTTCTTAAATTTGGACAACGTGCTAGCGGCCATTTCCCTCTTTCATCATCCCTGGACGATGGGGATAGGCTTGCGAAAGATCACCCTTTCCACCGTTGGACTGAGGCGCTTTATGCCAAAGATTTTGAAAGGGCCCCTTTACCCCCGTTTGGCCATTAGCCTTCATAGTGCGAGGGATGAGGTGCGCAAAACCCTTATCCCCTACCCCCAGCTCATGAGCGTGGAAGAGATTGCGGAGTTCATCCCCCAATACCTAAACCAGGCCAACAGTCGTCTTACGCTGGAATACGTTATGTTGGAGGGAGTGAACACTTCGATCGCGGACGCCAAGGAATTGGTGAAGCGATTTGCTCACCTCCAAGTGCGCCTCAACCTCATTCCGTGGAATTCTGTGAAGGGAATGCCATGGTCTACCCCTTCGAAGGAAACCGTGGAGCGCTTTGTCCGCATTCTTTCGCAATCGTCGCTAACCGTCACCGTTCGCAAGCGCCAAGGTGATAGCATCGCAGCCGCCTGCGGTCAATTGCGGCTGCTCCACGACTGATGCGCGCGCTCACGCTCCCCCAAACGCGTGCGGAGGGAGTGATCGGGCAAGCCTACGTCTCGAACTCCCCTAGGATCCTTTTGAGACACACCCAGGAATTGGGCAGGCTCTCTCCAAACAGCCATTCCGCTTGGATCCAAAAGCCTTGGATGACTTGGCTTTCCACTCTCCCCTCTCTCCAACTCTGGGGCTCATATTTTCCCTTTTGGAGCTTGTGGACCACCAGTTCTTTTTCGTCCAAATCCACTACCCAGTATTCCTGTACTTGGGCTTGCTCATAGTCTTTCGCCTTTTCTCCTAGATCCAGGTTCCGGGTGGCCAGGCTGACTTCCAGTACAAAGGGAGGAATCTTGGTTAGAGGGATTTCCTCGGGCAGGGGTAGCATTTCCTTAGGATAAAAGCAGATATCCGGCTCTCGGTTCACCTCTCTCAGAAAGCGAATGGTGGGGCCAAGCAGGATTTCTCCTAAGTACTTGAAATCGCAATAGCCCTTTAACAAAAAACTGGCAAAACTTACCATTTCACTATGTCCTTTTCCCATAGGGCTCATCAGAATCACCTCCCCTCTGGCGTATTCGCATTTTCGATCCCTTGGCGCCTCTTTAAGATACCTCTCCTCTGTCCAGCCCCAAAGGCGGAGGGTGTAGGGCTCGGAAAGGGGTCTTCCCTCTTTGTCCACGACTTTGATTTCCATTTTTCCCATTTCCTTTTTGAAAAAAGGCCAAAATAAGCGCTGGAAGTGCTTGTAAAATTCTCAAAATTTAGATTTTCGGCCCCCCTTTTGGAAATTTACGCAGTTATCCCCAATTGCCTTCATTGTAAACCAAAAATCGCTCATTTTCCATGGAAAATTCTTTCCTCTCCACAGCGAACTCATAAAATTTAAACTCATGAGGTAATCGATATTTTAGGATTTCTGCCGAATTTCTCAACTCATGGACCAGCGATGACTCACTCTCTCATGCGTACGCCTTGCCATGTTAGGCCCTAGGACTTGACGGATTTTTTTTAATATTTATTTGACAAATTTTTTTAGATGTTTATCCTATCTAAAAAGGCGATTTCAGACGCGTAAGCATTAAGGGATTAAGGGGATGAATCCAAAAACAAAAACGCTCCTCTTACACTTCTTTCGGGCTGCTCTTCGGGTCACAAATATAGGGCAGGTGGCGGATGATATCCTTTTTGGCACCAAAGGGGAGTTAGAGGAATACGAGCTGAAAGAGCTTATGGGCCAGTTGGAAGAGTCTCTTGTCCAACACAACATCCGCATGGACCAGATGGAAAGCCAAATGGCCCGTATGGAGGAAAGCCTGTTCGAAGGTTTGGAAAAAAAAATCGAAGAGGCGGTTTTCAAGAATTTGGAAGACGGGATTCATTCCTATCTCTATAAAATCCTGACCCGCCAGGGCATGTCCTATTCTCCCCAGGGAAGGCTGGGGGAGTTTGCCCAAATCTGGGACCGGAGTCCCCTTCTTAGCGATTCGGAGCTCCACAGCCTCTTTCCTCATCTTACCCCTGATATCCTTCGCCATCTTCTCTACACAGGTTCACTTTCTGATCTCTACCAATTCCATCCCCAGAATGACAGGATAGGAGAAGGCGGTTCGGCCGTAGTGTACCGAGCCATTCGAAGGCAGGACAACTTTCCTGTGGCCTTGAAGCTCTACGAAAGCGGTGGAGGCAAGGGCGAGAGTCTGGAGCGGTTTCTTCTCGAAGGATACCTTCTTCATTCCAAGCTCTCCCATCCTCGTTTGCTCACGGTGTACAATTTCGGCGGATTTCTACCGCCCCGGGTCTCCGGCCGTCCCTACCGGCTAGCCAGCGGAGAATACTTTATGGAGACCGAACTTCTTCACGGCCATACCTTCGGGGAGTGGAGCCGGTCCCATCCACCTACCTCCGCCTCTCTTACCTCCTATATCCATTACACTCTTCAGATTCTGGAAGGACTGGATTACCTTCACAGCCAGGGCGTGGTTCATCGGGACCTGAAGCCAGAAAACATTTTTATTACCCGCCAGGGAGAGGTAAAGATCCTTGATCTGGGTGTGGCCAAATATTTTCAGAAAAAGGGCTTGGCTTTGACCACCCAGCACCAGCCGGGGACTCTTCCCTATATGGCGCCCGAACAGATCGATCCGGGCCGCTACGGCCCGCCGGGTCCCAAAACGGATATCTACGGTCTAGGGGCCTCCCTCTACCATGTGCTGACCGGACGAACGCCTTTTGAAGACAAGAAAGGCGACCATGCTCTTCAGAAGGCCATTCTGGAAGAGCCGCCTCCCCGGCCCACTCGGTACCAGAGCCAGATTTCCCCCTGGCTGGAACGACTGGTCCTTCAATGTCTGGAAAAGGACCCTTCCAAACGGCCCACTCTTCTTGAGCTCAAGACCGATCTTCGACTCCATGGCGGTACGGCCCGGTTGAATATTTCCGCCAGTCAGGACCTGGAAGAAAAGCTGATGGACGGATTTTCCCCCCAGACCGACTTTTTTGCCTTCATGAGAAACATAGAGGATGAGATCTTCTCCCGCCTCTCTCCGGAAGCCAAGGCAAAATGGAATAGAAACATGCTGGAGAAGATGAAAGAAGAGACCTGGGCGGAAATCCAGGCCCGGAGGCAATGGATCCGGGACCAGTACCGGGGAGGATGGGAGAAGATATATCTGGGGGTTCGGAAATGCTCCAATCTTCTCTGCCCCCAGCCCTATCAGTCGGGGCGAAGGGAATGCCCCAGCTGTTCCGCTCCCTACCGGATGGAATGCCCCCACTGCCGAAAGGAGACTCCCTATTTCAGCGAGAGATGCCAGAAATGCGGCCAGGAATTCCTTCCTCTAGATAAGGTCTACAGCCAGTCCAGGCAGACTCTAAGACAGCTCTTAGGAGGAAAAGCCCCTCCTGTCCTGACCGCTCTTGCCTTTTATCGGGTGATGGTGACCTATCCTGAAGCCGAAAAATCTTTTTTCCAAAAGCTTCTCCAGATGGTGTTGGAAGTCCAGAAAAAGGAAAATAAGGAGAGGGAAAGGGGGATTTTGGATTCCTTCCGGGAGAAGGTGGAAGAAGTCGCCCGAAACTGGGAAGAAGAGGTGAAAAAAAGCTGGGAGGAGCAGCTTGTCAAAATTCTGAAACGGGTGGAAGAGCTGCTAGAAGAAGACCGATTCATTGACGGGCTGGACCTGTTAAAGACCCTTCCTTCCGAATACCAAAAAAGAGAGGGCTGCCGAAGGCTGGAGAACAAGATCCATGAGCATCTGACCCAAGGAGAGCTGAAGGAGGCGGAAAGGGCCATATACCAGGAGGACTTGGAAAAGGCCGAAAGGATTCTAGCTTTCCTTTCCTATCCTAGCCGGAAGCAGGAAGAGCTTGCGGTGAAGCTGTTTGAGAAGAGGGAGGAAATCAAAAAAAAAAAGCAGAGGGAGTGGGAGGAGAGAAAAGCTAAACTCTTTAACTTTCTAAAAAGGAATTCCCTTCTTCTTCTCTTGATAGGCCTTGGCCTTCTCCATTATACTCTCTCCCCCTGGATATCCCACTGGATGCTTTGGGGCTATCTATCTGCTCTTATCCCTCTCTTTATCCCTTTGGATGAGGATTCAGAAAGCAAAAAAAACGGCCTTTCCTCCGCCCTCTGGGGAGCCGGGATGGGGATCCTTCTGGCCTTCATTCTCCTCCAGTGGAACCTGGACGGCAAGGGGAATTACTATGGCCTGGAAAAATACGGAAAAAAGATTGAGATTATGAGCGTAGAGGAATCCTGGAAGAACCCCACATTTAACCTCTTATTTGCCGTCGTAGGTGCCGTCGGAGTTGCCATCGCATATGCTGTCGTAGGTGCCGTCGGAGGAGGCGCCGTCGTAGGTGCCGTCGTAGGTGCCGTCTTATTTGCCATCGTATTTGCCGTCGAAGTTGTCGACAAGGCTCATGATTTTGGCCTCTTCTTTTTCCAAAGCGGCCGGATAATTCATCAAAACGGAACTAGTACCCCATACTTCCCCCATCCCTCCCTGCCCTCCCTTTTTCTCCCCCTTGCCCTGGCCCTTTACGGCGCCATTCTTTTGGGTGGAATTGGCTATCTTTGTAAAGAAAAAGGAAATATGGCCAGCCGGATCCTCTCCCTGTTGGTCCTAGCCCTAGCCATCTGCACCTTGTTTTGGCGGTGATTTTGTATCTGCTCGTAGCCTCTCCCGCGAGGAATCGGAGCAGGCGTCAATTTGCTCGTCTCTCGAGTTGTTTCTTGCACTTGCTGCTTTAGATTTTGTAATCTATTAAGGGTAAGGGCCTTAAACCTCTCATTCTTGGACCTAATTCAAACACCCCACCCAGGGTGGGGGGAGTCTAAAAAAAGGCATACCACCTCCCTTTGTACAAGCGATAAGAGTTTGCTTATACTTAAAAAGGGGGTTTTCTCCTTCCTGGTCTCTCCCTATTCCGACCCGCCTCCCGAGGGA
>RFKQ01000158.1 GCA_003694635.1 Planctomycetota bacterium | reverse complement strand
GGGTTCCCTTTACGGCTCAAAAGTTATGGAAAAGGGGTTTTTAGGGGAAAGGGATTTCCCCTAAATCGAAAAAGTTTTTGGAGGTACGGAACCTTTTTTTGAAAAAGGTTCCGAGTTAAAAAGTTTTGGGGAAGTTTGAAAACCTTTTAAAAAAATGGTTTCAGAGGTAAGCTAAAAATGGTTTCCCCTAGCTAGAGCGAAGAACACCATAAGAGCGATACCTAGCAGCATAAAGAAAAGTTGGGTGAGGTAGGTTTTTGAATTGTTTTCTTTATGCATTTCTGGGACGAGGTGGCTAAGGGCAAGGTAGAGGAAGGATCCTGCGGAGAGGGGGAGTAGAACAGAGCTTAGTTGTTGGGTATAGGGTAGGAGAAAAAAGAGAAGTGCTCCGCCAAAAGCGCTAAAAGAGCAGAGGAGATTCCAAGCAAGCGCCCGTTTGAGGGACAGACCAGCGTAGAGCAAAATTCCTATATCGCCTATTTCTTGGGGAATTTCATGAAAAGCAATGGCCACTGTTGTGGCTAGGCCAAGATGAAAATCCACGCTATAGCTAGCAGCGATCAAAACGCCATCCATAAAATTATGGATACCATCTCCGATAAGATTTAGGCAAGCAAGCGCGGAAACAGAGGTTCTTTCTTGACGCTGACAACTTCGGCAGTGCAGCTGTCCCTCCACAAGAAAAAAAAACAAAATCCCCCCCATCACCCATAAAGAAAATTCCAACGAGGTTTCAAAGTGCTCCCTTCCCTCCGGCCAAAGGTGGAGTATCGCGTTTCCCAACAGAGTGCCCGCTGCCATGGCCATAAGAAGTTGGGCAACCTTAAACGTTTCCTTTCTTTTCCAACCAACCGCGATAAATCCTACCAACGATATAGCGCTCATACAAACCAGGCTTAAACACGTGGATAGCCAGACTGTCCACCCATCCATCCAACCATTCTCTCCTTCAGCAAAAATCCCAATTTCTTATCTTTTGGCCTTTTATAATTAGGCCTTTACACTTTCATTAGAGGCTGTTTTAACAGACTTCTTCTTCCCAAAATTGATTGAGTTCATCCAGCTTGGATTTCGTACGCTCACAATCCTCCTTGATTTGTTTGGCCTTTTGTCCGTTTCGGTAAACTTCTGGGAGGCTGAGTTGGTGGTGGAGTTGCTCAAGGTGTTCCTCTAGACGTATGATCTCTTCTTCGAGTTGGCGGAAGGTCCCTTTGTACTTTTTCTTTTTGACTTCAGTGGGTTTTGTAGGTAGAACATTCTTTTCTGACTTCTTTAAAGAGGCTTTCTGATTATCCTTTTGAAGGCTTTTCTCCTGCCGCTTCAATTTTTGCTCTAAGTCATGATAATTTCCCAAAAAATCCTTAACTTTTCCATCCTTAATGTAGAGGATGTGGCTGGCCAATTTATTGATGAAATATCTATCGTGGGAAACGAAGATCAAAGTGCCGGGAAAATCCACCAACGCATCCTCCAAATTTCGACAAGTAGGAATATCCAAATGATTGGTGGGCTCATCCAAAGCCAATAGATTTGGCTCGCTGTAGAGAATTCTAGCCAAAGAAAGCTTGGAGCGCTCTCCCCCCGATAGCTGATGGACCTTTTTGTCCCAATCCTCCTCTGTAAAGAGAAAAAGGGCCAAGAAGTCCTGCAATTTCGATCGATCCTCCTTGGGATAGGTCTCCTGCATCAGCTGCAAAACGCTCGAATTTAGCGGCAAATCCTCCCGCTCCTGAGAATAATAGGCAAACGTGGTGGTCTTGCCATAGCGCACCTCCCCGCTGGTAGGTGGAAGCTGTCTAGCCAGAATCTTCATCAGCGTGGTTTTCCCCGCTCCATTGGGACCTACGATGGCAAATCGCTCCCCTGGCTCCAAGCGAAGTGTGAGGTTTTCAAAGAGTACTCTATCGCCATAACGATGGCTAACATTGAGGCACTCAATGGCCAAATTGCCTTGAGGATTGCGGTTGGTAAAGCGAAATCTTGCTCCCTTGGGAGGCGGGATAGGTTTTTCCAGACGCTCGATTTTCTCCAGCTGCCGGCGGCGAGACTGGGCCACGTTAAGCTTGGGATTGGCGTGAAGACGGCGGATAATCTCCTCCTGGCGAGCGATCTCTTCCTGTTGCGCCTGGTAAGCCTTCAGAGCAAGCTGATAGCGCACCTGACGCTCCTGTTCATAAAAACTATAATTGCCCGAGTATAAGTGAAGCTTTCCTCCCAAAATCTCCACCGTTTTCTGGCAAACTCTATCCAAAAACATTCTGTCGTGAGATACCACCACCATGGCCCCCTCGTACTCCTGAAGATAACGCTCCACCCACTCAATGGCCTCAATATCCAAATGATTGGTGGGCTCGTCTAACAACAAAACGTCCGGGTGAGAGAGCAACAAAGAAGCAAACGCCAACCTCCTCTTCTCCCCTCCCGAAAGCACCGGCACCCTCTTGGAAAACTCCTCCACCCGAAAGCCAACTCCGCGCAAAACCTTCTCCAAATTGGCCTCCATACTGTAGCCCCCCAAACGCTCAAACTCCTCCAAAAGCTGATCCTGCTCCAAAAGTAGCTTTTCCAAACGAGAAGAACTCTTCTCCTCAGCAAGCAAACGATCTAACTCCTCCAAACGCCTCTCAATCCCATACAAACGACCAAAACTCCGTCTAGCCGCCTCCAATACCGTCTCATCGCCATACTCCGGCAACTGATCAATCATCCCCACACAAAGCCCTTTCTTCACCTTCCGACAACCCTCATCCGGCTCCAAACGACCCGCTAAAATCCGCAAAAGCGTCGTCTTCCCACAACCATTGGCCCCAATCAACCCAATGCGATCCCCAGCATGCACCTGAAAATTGACCCGATCAAAAAGAACTATTCCCTGAAAACTCTTCGAAATCTCTTCCAATCCTATCCACATGGCTTCTTTCTAAACCTTCCCAAGAATTTTTCCGATTTAGGGGAAATACCCTTTTAGATCTACTCCTGAAACCCTTTTTAGAAAAAAGTGTTTCAGACTTCCCAAAAACTTTTCTTCTCGGAACCTTTTTCAAAAAAAGGTTCCGTACCTCCAAAAACTTTT
>RFKQ01000157.1 GCA_003694635.1 Planctomycetota bacterium | reverse complement strand
TAAAAATTTTTGGAGGTTCGGAACCTTTTTTAAAAAGGTTCTGAGGAGAAAAGTTTTTGGAAAGTCTGAAAACCTTTTTTCAAAAAGGTTTTCAGGAAGAAAAATTTTGGAAAAGAGGTTTTTAGGGGAAAGTTTTTCCCCTAAAGTACGAAAAGTTTTTGGGAGGAGGTGGTAGGGGGAACACTTTTTTCAAAAAGGGTTCCCCCTACAAAGCTAAGAAGATTTTTTTCTTCTGCCAGCTCTTTTTGTTTTTTGTGGGCGGGGGGAGAGAGGTTTTTCCTTAGCTGTGCGGTTGGTTTGGTTGGCTTGGGTGTATTGTTGTTTTCTTGTTTGTCGTTTTAGTTTGTCCAGGTATAGGTAGGCGTGGAGAATTCCGAGGATGGTTTTGGCGTCCATAAGTTTACCATCCAGGGCCATTTTTTTGGCCTCTTTGAGGGTAAATCGGTAGTTTTCAATGCCTTCTTCTTTGTGTCCTATGGGGTGATCTGTGATTTTTTTTAGGTCTCTTGCGAGGTAGAGGTAGATAAATTCCGTGGAGATTCCGGGCGAGGAGTAGTATTTGCACAGTAGAGTGAGTTCCCCAGCTTCGTAGCCGGTTTCTTCCACGATTTCTCGTTTGGCGCAGTGGAGGGGGCTTTCGCCATCTTCGAGGGTACCTGCGGGGATTTCGTAGAGCACCTCATCGACGGTATAACGGTATTGACGGTTGAGGATGATGCGCTCGTCCTCATCGAGCACCACGAGGGCCACGGCCCCGGGGTGAATGAGTTGTTCACGAATGCCTTTTTTCCCTTGAAAGTCCTTGATTTCGTCCACTTGAAAGCTATATTTTGTGCCATCGTATTTTAATCTTCTTTTTATAAAATGCACTTTTTTCATACAATCAAACTCCTTCAAAGTCGCAAGTATTTGTTTTCATCACCACCCCACTCCAGAGTGGTTTGCACGCTACCAGCTCGGGGGTGGTAAGCTGTTAAGCGGGCGGTGGCGTTGTTTTTTACACGCACCACCCATTCCGCTTTCGCTCGATCGCGGGTTAGATCTCCCCTCAGCCAAAACTCCCAGCCCATCGGAGCCGAGGGCTGGTAGCACCGGCCTTCGAGCTCGTTTTGAAGCTGGATGCGCTTCCCAGAAATCAGCTCCATTCCCTCCGAAAGCAACTCTAGCTCAAAGCGCACCCCTTCAGTGATTTTCCTTTCCAGCGCTTTTTTGGTAATGTAAGAAGGCAACCAACCTTTATTCTGCACAACCATTTGCACCCGGTAGAAATCCTCGCCAAGGTACTTTGTCTTCACCTCCCAAAGCTCCAGACGGGGGGAAAGAAGCAGATGCCACACCAGCCACCGGGGGTAGCGCTCCACCTCCGCTTTGAGGAAAGCAAACGGCGGATTGCTAAACGTCGAAAACCAGTCCCAGCCACCCAGCTCAACCTTGCCCAACTGCGGATGGTCAAACGGATACCAGTCCACATACCCCTGACCACCTAGAGCGGTGTCGCTCCAATGGAGCAGCTTAAGGTCGTCTTCGAGAAGATGAGATCGATACCATTCGATAAAATCGTAGTCCTCAATCCCTGCCTGGCGCTGGGGACTCCACATTTCCACAGTCCAAGCGTAGATTCCCAAATGCTCGTAAACCCAATCGTCGAAAGCGCCGGAAATATACTTTTGGGGATGGTAGCGAAATCCTTCATAAACCGAAACAGCAGGATAACCGGTCAGCTCTTCTCCCTTTTTCCCTATGGCTCGGTAAACCCCCAAATCTTCCGCAATCATCTGCTCATCAGACAAGTGACTGTAGGGGCGCAAAAGCACCCCGCTGTGAGTGTGAAAGGAAACCGCTCCCGTAATGTTGGGATGGGAGGTGAGAAAAGCCACCACAGCACGCACCTCCGGCTCAGAGGTAGGAAACTCCCCCGCCCCCTCCTGCTCCCCTTCCGGGCGCCAAAGAAAAGGAAAATTCCGGTTGAAATCCAAACCCTCCTTGGGCGGACACTTTCCAATGGTTGCCCCATCATACTCCAAAATCCTACCTTCGGGCAAAATCCGATAAAACTCCCCCTCTACCTCCTCCGGCTGACGAGGCACCATCAAACGCGGCTGCTGAGGACACTTTTTCCAAGCGCCATTTGGATCCGGAATGCGCATGCTCAAAACCCGGCCATCACCATCCACATCCTCCACCACCAAGCCCTCCTCCAAACCGTATCGAAATGGATAAGGCCGAACGCCAGAACGTACAAACCGCGGCGACGGAGCTAAGGCCCACTCCGCCCCATCAGGGTTAAGGCGCGGGCAAATGTAAAAAGTACGCGTGTCCAAACAATGGGTGATTTCCCTCTCTTTGCCATAACCCTCCAACAAAGTCTCAATCAAATGAAGACAAGCGGTCGAAGGCGCCAATTCCGTAGCGTGGATATTACCATCCACCCACAGAGCCGGCTTCTGATCCGCCTCTTCCTCCGTGCCTAAGTTGCTCACCACCGCAAGATGGAGCTCTCTTCCCTCGTGGCTTCTGCCTAGTACCTGCAGGCGTATCAAATGGGGATAGCGCTCCCGAAATTGCTCTAGAACCTCCTTAAGCTCAGCGTAAGTGTAGTATTTGTCGTAGCGTACCAAACTCATCTTGATTTTTATCCAAGGGAAAAACGTTTTGAAAAAACTCTTTCCTCTAAAACCCTTTTCGAAAACTTTTCTTTGCAAAACTCTTTTTAAAAAAAATTGCGCTTCTTTCCTCGACAGGCTAGAGAGCCTGCCTACACTTGATAGGTAAGCCTGGCCTGCACTCTACGAAAATCAGGAATGTACCTCCTGTTGAAACGCACCTGGACCTTTTTTAAGATACACCATCAAAACCGTTATATCCGCTGGAGTGACACCAGAAATCCTTGAGGCCTGCCCAAAAGAAGTAGGCTGTATTTCCATGAGTTTCTGCCTAGCCTCTGTTTTTAGCTCCTTCATTTTTGAGAAATCAAACCAGGCAGGGATTTTTAGGTTTTCCATCTTTTTAAACCTCTCCACCGCCCGCAGCTGATTTTGAATATAGCCATCGTACTTTACCGCAATTTCCACTTCCTCCCGTTCCGTAGGGCTCAACTCCCGAAGCAACGGGTAGCGCTCCACTAGCTCGTCCAACTTTTTTTGGGGCTGACATAGCCATTTAAACAGCGTCCTTCCCTCCCACTTCTCCCGCTTGAGAAACTCCAACGCCCGATCAATCCGCTGGATCTTCTCCACAAACCGCTGGTAGCGCTCCTTGGAAATGGTGCCTAGCTCGTACCCATAGGGCGTAAGGCGCCTATCGGCGTTGCTGTGGCGCAAAAGCAAACGATACTCCGCCCGAGAAGTGAACATCCGATAAGGCTCCTTCGTCCCCCGGGTGCAAAGGTCATCGATCAAAACCCCAACGTAAGCCTCGCTTCTATCCAAAATCAACGGCGGCTTCCCCTGAATCTTAAGAGCCGCATTGATCCCCGCCATCATCCCCTGCCCCGCCGCTTCCTCATATCCCGAAGTTCCATTGATCTGCCCCGCAAAGTACAAACCCTCTATCCGCTTGGTCTCCAGCGTATGATGCAGCTGGGTGGGAGGGAAAAAATCGTACTCCACCGCATAACCATAGCGCATGATCTGAGCTTTCTCCAGCCCGGGGATGGTCTTGAGCATCTTGTCCTGAACATCCGCGGGCAAACTGGTGGAAATCCCGTTCGCATAAACCTCGTAGGTACGCTCCCCTTCCAACTCCAGGAAAATATTGTGGGATTTTTTATGGGGAAACTCTTCACCACCTTGTCCTCAATGGAAGGACAATACCGGGCGCCCGTTCCCTCAATTCGCCCCGAATATAAAGGCGAGAGATGAAGGTTCTCCTCGATCAAACGATGGGTAGCCTCCGTGGTCCTCGTGACATAGCAAGGAATATTGGGGCGGCAAATCCTCTCGGTCTCAAACGAAAACGGCTGCGGGTTTTCCTCCCCCCACTGCTTTTCCAAAACCTCCGTGCGAATCGTGCGAAAGTTTATCCTGCAAGGCGTGCCCGTCTTCAAGCGCTGCTTGACAAAGCCATGCTCGAAAAGGTGCAGCGATAGCTTGTCCGCCTTGGCATCGCCCATTCGCCCGCCTCCAAAGGACGCCTTCCCAACATAGATTTTACCCCGCAGAAACGTCCCCGCAGTGATGATCACCGCCTCCGCCAAATACCTCCGACCTGATGAGGTCAAAACCCCCCTCACCCTCTTTCCCTCAATCACCAAATCATCCACCAGCTCCTGAATCAAAACCAAATTCTCCACCCCCTCCAGCCAATACTTCATCGTAAATTGATACAACTTCTTGTCCGCCTGCGCCCGCGGAGCCTGCACCGCCGGGCCCTTGCGGGTGTTCAACATACGAAAATGTATCCCCGTCGCATCAATCAACTTCCCCATCAATCCCCCCATGGCATCAATCTCCCGAACAATATGACCCTTCGCAATCCCCCCAATCGCCGGATTGCACGACATCTGGGCCACAGTGTCCAAGTTGATGGTCAACAACAAGGTGCGCATCCCCATCCGGGCCGCAAAGTACGCCGCCTCACAACCCGCATGACCCGCCCCTACCACAATGACGTCATAGCAATGCTGAGCGCTCATTTTTCTTCCCTTGACAACTCCTTCTTAACCACATCTAACGCCTCTCGGATCTTAATCCGCCTCTGCTCACGAGTGTCTCGATAGCGAATGGTCACCGTTTCATCCTCGAAACTCTGGCCATCCACCGTCAAACAAAAAGGCGTTCCCACCTCATCGTGGCGCAAATACCTTCGACCAATGGCATGCTGCTCATCGTACTTGGCGTGGATACCCGCCTCAAAAAACTCCTGCACAATCTTTCTGGCCAACTCCGGCATCCCATCCTTCTTCACAAGCGGAAATACAGCCACCTTAAACGGCGCTAACCTGGGATGCAACCTCAACACCGTACGCCCGCTCTTGCCTTCCTCCGGCGGCTCCTCCTCCGCATACGCATCCAGCAAATACACCAAAACACTCCGAGTGGCCCCAGCCGCCGGCTCAATCACATACGGCGTGTAGCGCACCCCCATCTTGCCCGTCTTCTCGTTCTTCTTGGTCGGATCAAAATACTCTATCTTCACACCCGAAGCCTCGCTGTGCTTCCTAAGATCATAATCCGTCCGGCTAGCTACCCCCTCCAGCTCGTCCCAACCCCAAGGATACCTATACTCAATATCATAACATTTGTCCGCATAATGGGCAAGCTCCTGGGGAGTGTGCTCCCTAGCACGAAACATTTCGGGACGATTGGCAAATTTGCGATACCACTTTAGACGCTCCTCCTTCCAATACTCTAACCACTCCTCTTGGGTGCCCGGCTCCACAAAAAATTCCAACTCCATCTGCTCAAATTCACAGGAACGAAAAATATAATGCTTCACCGTCACCTCATTGCGAAACGATTTCCCCATCTGAGCAATGCCAAAAGGGATTTTCATCGACATAGATTTCTGGATATTTAAAAACTGAACAAACATCGCCTGCGCCGTCTCAGGACGCAAATACACCGAATTCCTCTCCAAAACCGACGCCACCGCCTCCTTTAACTCCGCCCGGGAAAGCCCACGGTTTCTGTCCACCACCTCCACCAACTCTTCCAACATATCCACCGGGCCTAAAAAAGTGCGGAACATTAAATGAAAGTGCCTCTCCGGCGAAAGCTCCGGGCAACCACAGTTGGGACAAACATAATCCCGCTCCACCAAAGCCCGACGCTTGCGTCCCCTCTTCTTGCCTCCCTCCACAAATTCCACCTCCTCCCCAGGCTTGGCCCGAGGCGCCTTGTCCGGACGGAAACGCTCCTTGCAATTGAGACAATCTACCAACGGATCACTAAAACACGCCAAATGACCGGATGCCTGCCAAACCTTCGGATGCATCAAAATAGACGCATCTAACCCCACCACATCCTCCCGCTGATAAACCATCGCCTTCCACCACTCATTCATAATGTTGCGCTTTAACTCCACCCCCAAAGGCCCATAATCATACGCGGATTTCAAGCCGCCGTAGATCTCCGAAGACTGAAAAATAAAACCGCGCCGCTTGCACAACGAAATCACCTTTTGCATCTTCTCGCTATCAGGTATGGAAATCTCTCTCAATTTCTGCACTCCTTTAGTGTTGCCATTCACATTCAACCAACCGCTGTTCCCTTCTCCCCGCCCTCCAAAAGGCGATAACATGCCCGCCAAACCTCCTCCACCTCCAAATCCCGCATGCAACGATGGTGCGCCAGCGGGCAAATCCGCCGATGACAACCCGAACACCCTAAGGGAAGCTGCACACACACCGAACGCCACCCCCAAGGGAAAAATCGCCTCGAATCCGTAGGACCAAAAATCCCTACCGACGGCGTCCTACAAAGCGCCGCCAAATGCAAAACCCCCGTGTCCGGACCCACCACCAACGACGCACCACGTACCACCACCGCCAACTCCCAAAGAGAAGGAAAAATACACACCACACGCCCAGCCCTCACTTCCTCCCCCCCCCACCAC
>RFKQ01000156.1 GCA_003694635.1 Planctomycetota bacterium | reverse complement strand
CCCCCTCCTCCACCTCCCACCCTCTCCCACTGAGCAATCTTCTCCACCCGACGAAGATGCCTCCCCCCCTCACAAGGCGTCATCAAAAAAGCCCGCACCAACACCATCGCCTCCTTTACCTCCACCGGGCGATGAGGAAGCTCCAACAAATTCCTATACCCCCCCTCCAAACTTTCCTCTAATCCCCCCTCCTCAAACTCCAATGCCCCCAAACAAAGTAAGTTTAAATGATTGTGCCGCCGAGCTAAAATCACATGAGACAAACGATGAAGCGCCGCCGCCCGAACCCCAGCAAACTTATTCGCCACAATCGCACTCCCCGTCCCCGTACTACATATCATCACCCCCAAACACCCCCCAGAAGATACCGCCTGCGCTACCCTCGCCGCAATGTCCGGATAATCATCCCCAGGATCAAACTCAGAATGGGAAAAATCCTCCAACCTATAACCCCCACGAACTAACTCCGCCTTTAAACCCTCCTTCAACTCCCAACCCCCATGATCCGCCCCCAATGCAATCCAAACATCCTGTTCCATCCACTTCCTTTCCTCAACAAAAAATATCCAAAATCACCAAAAATCCCCACCCAACCGCCAAACCCCAAATTCCACCCCCAAGAGAATAACTCTCCACAAAATGCAATCCCCCCAAAAAACAACCCACTAACTCGCCGGTATCTGCGTCCCCGCAGCTTTCGCTAACTTCTGCACAAGATGCTTCAAACACGCCTGCACCGCCTCGCTCATCGCCGGACTATTAAACCCCCCCAAACCACCAGCACTGCGACCACTATCAAACGTTAAATTCGTAACAAAACCTGTATTGGTCACCTCACCTATCGCATTGGCACTAAATACCACCGCCGAGGTCGCCGTGTGCACCACCTCCACATTCATCTCCACATAAGCCGTGGCCCAACCAAGCGTACCAGAACGACTGTTCCCACCAGGCGCAGTGATAGAAACCCCAATCCCACCACTACTTCGCTCCAACTTCATATCCAATATCGTGGCCTTAACCAAATACGCCGCCCCCTGAATCTTGCCCTGCTGCACCCTCGTCCTCCTGTCAACCGCATCACTGCTGCTAAACTTCTGCTCGTTTAAAATAGACTTTAAACGATCCCTCGAAAGCACAATAAAACGATTGCAGGCCACCAACTCTTTCGTCAAACGAGTCGTCAAATTCTGTAAAAACTGCTGCTGACCAGAAAAATTATTAAATGTACTGCTTGAACTCTGAGTCACCGGCTCCACCGCAATCCTAGGCCGAGCATTCCACGGAAGTGGCTCCAAACCCGGCGTCGCTCCACCCCCACCATCCCGCACATTCACCGACTTGCAACCACAAAGAGCTAAAAATACTAAAAAACTTACACAACAAAACCGCACTATTCTCATTTCATTCCACTCCTTAGCTGAAAACTATCATATCAGTACGCCCAACCGTTGAGCCTACTCGTCTCTATCCTCACCGAACCTACCCAAAATCCCCTCCAACTCCAAACGCAACTGCTCCGGCGTCTGAAAACGTCCATCCGGTCGCTTGGCCATCATCCTCATGATCACCTCCGATACCTCCAACGGTACCCCCGCCTTCCTCTCATGCGGTGGAACCAGCGCCTCTAACACATGCTTGACCATAATCCTAGGCGTAGACTCCCCATCAAACGGCACCTTCCCCACCACCATGTGATAAAAAGAAGCTCCCAAAGAATAAATATCACTGCGTATGTCTATCTCCTCCCCCTGAACCAACTCCGGCGAAATATAATACGGCGTACCCATGATCTTATCCGTAGGTGTAAACCGCGGATTGCCCGGAGCCACCTCCTTCGCTATCCCTAAATCACATAACTTCACCTTCCCCTCACGTGTGATGATGATATTGTCCGGCTTTATGTCCCGATGCACCAACTGATGCCTCCAAGCGCACTCAAGCGCCTTGGCTATCTCGATCACCACCCGCAAAGCATAATCCACCGATAAACACCCCTGCCTGTCCAAAAGACTCTGTATCGTCTCCCCCTCTACATACTGCATCGAAAAATAAACATACTCCTCCGATATCCCCACCTCATACGCCTTCACAATGTTGGGATGATCCAAGGTCGTCGCAATATAACCCTCCCGCATAAACCTACGATAAAACTTTACATCATTCGAATACCTCGGCAACAATACCTTCAAAGCCACCACCTGATCCGTGCTCAAATCCCTCGCCTTATACACCACCCCCATCGCCCCCCGACCTAAACGCTCCAAAATCTCAAAATTTTTGATCAAATCCCTGCGAGGCGAACTAATCAATACCTCCTGCTCTAAAATCAACCTGTCCTCCCGCGTAATGTAATCCTCCTCCTCCAAAATCTGCGCTAAATTCTTCTCCATACCCTCCGCCTTGAGCGCCTCCTTCCGATCCATCGCTACACGAAGCTGCTCCGGACTAACCAAACGACGCCTCAATGCAAGCTCACCAACCAAAAGCGTCTCCTTCCTCGCATCCCGCTCCCTCCTCAACTCCAATTCCCCCACATCTCCATCTCCCAAAGAACCCTCCGATGCACCCTCCTCACCCTCCCGAGCTAAAACCAATAAATCCCGCTCCACCTCAAAATCCCCCCAATTCCTCTCAATCCACTCCCGCTGCTCCAAAAGAACTTTCCGCAACTGATCAGACGTCAAATATTTCTTGTCCATAAGAATCTTGCTCAACCGACTCCCCGGAGACCCCCTCAAAACCGAAAGACACTCCTGCAACTGCTCCGGAGTAAGAAACCTATTCTGCACACATAACTTACCCAACAATAAATCCTTTTGAATCTTCGCCGTCTGAGACTGCTTCCTCAAAACCCGCTCCACCTCCTCCCGACTAAGATAACCCCTCTCCAACATAACCTGACCTATTGTAATCAAAACTCCCTCCCGCCGCCTCTGCTTGAAAATCTCAAAACACTCCTCCATCTGCGCCTGTGTAACTAAATTCTCCCTCAGAGCAATCTTACTAAACAGACGCTCTTTATAATACGACATCTCTCAACTCTAACTTACTAAACAGACGCTCTTTATAATACGACATCTCTCAACTCTAAATCCATGCAAAATATCAAAAATACCCTAACCTTCCCCCTACCACCTCTCTCGCCCTCCCTTCAACTACCTGCTCTACCATTATACCTTCCAATACTCTCCATAGCAAGAAATTTTTGCCGAGAAACTTTCTAAAAACATTTTATCCACCCCACAATACCAAAAAATTTTCGAAAATCAATAAACCCTACACAAACCAAAAAAAATCCATAATCTTTCCAAAACCTAACCCTCCCCCCTAACCAATAATTCCTTTGTCCTCTCCCAAATAAATCCCCTTTAAATTCATCTCCAACTGCTCCGGATTGGGCGAAGCCGATAACGCTGTCTTTTTATCAATCAAATTGGCCTTAAATAACTTTACCAACGACTGGTTGAAATCCTGCATCCCCTCCTGCGTCGCCCCTCTCACCAACTCCCTTAACTTCTTGTCCTGCTTCTCCATAATCAACTTCTGCGCCGTAGGATTACATAACAATATCTCCTGCGCCACCACCACATTCACCCCCTCCCTACAAGAAGGAAGCAACTTCTGACAAACAATCGCACGTAAATTAAACGCCAAAGATTGACGAATCTGCTTCTCCTTGTCCACCGGAAATAAATCCAATATCCTCCCTATCGTCGATGCCACATCCGATGAATGCAACGTCCCAAACACAAGATGACCCGTCTCCGACGCTTGCAAAGCCGCCTCCAACGTCTCCTCATCCCGCATCTCACCCACCAAAATCACATCCGGATCCTGCCTCACCACATACTTCAACGCCACATGAAAACTGCGCACATCTACCCCCACCTCCCTCTGATTGATAAACGATTTCTTGTCCGTGTATAAATACTCAATCGGATCCTCAATGGTAACAATATGACAACGTCGATGCGTGTTAATGTACTCAATAATCGATGCCAAGGTCGTAGACTTCCCACTCCCCGTCGCACCCGCCACTATCACCAAACCCTGCTTGAGATTCGCAATCCGCTCCATCGCCTTCGCCTGAAGATGCAAATCCTGAAAATTGGGAATGTGGATGTTTACCTTCCGACAAGCTAAACTAATCGAACCCCGCTGACGAAATACGTTCACCCGAAACCTACCCACCCCCGCTAAACCATATGCAAAATCTAAATCCCCACTCTCCTCAAACTGCTGAATCTGAGACGAATCCAAAATCTCATAAAGCATCTTGCGAATCTTCTCATTCGTGTACGGCTCCGTCTCCAAACGTCCTACCTTCCCCGAAATCCGCATAATCGGAGGCGAACCCACCTTTAAATGCAAATCCGATGCCTTATACTTCACCATCAAACGAAAAAGATTCTCTATCTCCTTCAAATTACCCTGCACCATACTTCCTCAAATTTTCCTTTCCATATAATACATAAACTCCCTACAATCACCCCATACCCCTACCCTATTAATTACAAAATCTTCCCCCCTTGTCAAGTGCTTTGACCTTGAAAAAATAACTCCCCCCTATCCCTTCCATCTATTCAAACCCACTCTACTATAGCATAAAACCCATCCGTTCATCCACCAAAAAATAACCACTCACCCAATCCAACCTTCCCCCCCTCCACAACTCAAAAAATCAAGTGTCCCAAAATGGGACAGGGTTACTAAAAAAAATTTTGCTGATTTTACTACCACTTTCTATCCTCTCTCACCACACCCCCGTCCCCAAAAACTCTCTCTCGCTTTCTATTCTAAAAACTGAAAAATTTTCCTAAAAATTTATAATCTGTTGAAAATAAATCAGATATATGTCTTTCTGTAAAAAATATAACCACCAAATCTCCATTTCTTTCCTTCAAAGGAACACTTTTTGCTAAAAACTAAAATCCCAACATATACCAGGTTTTCTCCTCTCCAACCTCCTCCCCGGGAGGCGGGTCGGTATGGGATGAGCGCGGAAGGAGAAAACCTCCCCTAACCCATAAACATAACAAAACGTTTATGGAAAAGGTGGTGGTTTGCATTCTTATCTCTACCCCCACCCAGGGTGGGGCTCTAAAAACTTTCTCCCTACCTTCCTCAAAAATAACTATACTTCTAAGACTCCTACGCCCCAATCGCCTACAATCCACACAAATTAAATACATATGTGAACTCTTGCAATCCACTGGAAATGTGTCATAATAAAAAATCCTTAAGAAGAAAATCAAAGCAAAACAGATATTTACTTTTTCTCTATACCACCCAAACAAATTTACACTATAAACAAATCAAACCCTAAAACTCATCTTATCTCCGTCTATATCTCTATACACAAAACACAAACACAAAAAGCAACACTTATTATAATATAAAAGTTGGATAACCTGAAGCTTAAATTAAAACGCACAAAAAGATCAAAACAATGAAAAATTTTCTCCATCAAAATCTCACCAAAAAAAAAATTCTCCTTCGCCTAGACCTCAATGTTCCTATCCACAACGGAAAAATCCTCGATGACTTCCGATTGCAATCCACCCTCCCCACCATCCAAGCCCTACTTGAAAAAAAAGCAATCCCTATCCTCATCTCCCACCTCGGCCGACCAAAAGGTGAACCTAACCCCTCCTACAGCCTCCAACCTGTTGCCCAAAAACTACAACAACTCCTCCAAACCTCCACCCAACCCCCACCCCAAGTCCTGTTCCACCCACAAACCATCGGCCCCACTACACAAACACAATGTAAACAACTCCAACCCGGACAAGTCCTTGTCCTCGAAAACCTCCGCTTCCACAAAGAAGAAGAGGAAAACTCTCCCCAATTCGCCAAACAACTCTCCACTCTCGCCGATATCTACGTCAACGATGCCTTCTCCGTCTGCCACCGCCAACACGCTTCCGTCTGCGCCATCACCCAATTTCTACCCTCTTTTGCCGGCCTCCTGCTAGAAAAAGAACTTCGATACCTCCAACAACTTCAACAACCTACCACCCCCTACGTAGCAATCCTAGGTGGAGCCAAAGTCAAAGATAAACTCCCCCTCATCCAACATCTCCTCCCTAAAGTGGACTTCCTCCTCCTCGGCGGCGCAATGTGCTACACCTTCCTCCACGCCCTCGGACAACCTACCGGAAACTGCCCTATCCAAAAAGAATTCCTCCCCCAAATCCAACCACTCCTCCACTCCCCTAAAATCCACCTCCCCCTCGACCATATCACCGCCCCAAAACTCCAAGCGCATACCCCCACACAAATCCAAACCACCATCCCCAAAAATGAAATCGCCGGAGATATCGGACCACAAACCCGTAAAAAATTTAAAGAAATCCTCCAAAAAGCCAAAACCATCGTCTGGAACGGCCCACTCGGAGCCTTCGAAATCCCCAATTTCCACCACGGAACCCACGAAATCGCCACCTTCCTCGCCAATCTCCCCACACATATCCTACGCATTGCCGGCGGCGGCGATGTGGTCGCAGCCATCCGCAACGCAAAAGCCTACGAGAAATTTAGCTTCGTCTCCACCGGCGGCGGAGCCTTCCTCGAAATGCTCAGCGGCAAAACACTACCGGGTATCCAAGCCCTCCACGGAGAATGAAACCATGAAAACTCCCAACAATTCTACTATCCCCCCCTCACTATGGCAAAAAGCCTGGAACTCCCTCCAACAACACCTCTCCAACCCACCAAACCTCGCCCTCGCAAGTCCCGACAACCTACAAAAAAATGCCCAAAATATTTGGAAAAAAATACTAGGAAATCTCCCCTACCAACAACTTCAACACCATAATTTTACTTATCTCCTCCCCCACAAATATCACCCTACCTCCTCCCCTCATACCCTCATCTATATCCACACTCCCCCCCCCCCCCCCCCCCCCCCCCCTCTCCCCACCCCTGCCCTCGACCTAGCATTCATCCTCCCTCTGCAAATCCAAGCCTTTCTTCACCTAAGCGCCATCTATAACCACTCTTTAAATGAAGAT
>RFKQ01000155.1 GCA_003694635.1 Planctomycetota bacterium | reverse complement strand
ACTCCAAACCCTCACCCCCCCACCAAAGGCTCCACCACCAACTTCCGAAAAATATATCCCATCGCCTCCACATACTCCCCTAACCTCCAACGCAATAACTCCAACCAAACCCCCTCCCCACGCTCCCTATAAAGACGATACAACATCCCCACCGAAATCCCCTCCAACTCCCCTGCCTCCACAAAATCTATCCCACAACGCCTTAACTCCTCCTCCCACCTCGCCAACTCCCAACGAAAATAACCCCGCCCCACCCCAACCTCCAATCCCTCCACCACCTCCACCACCTCCTCCAAACCATACGAACTCACAGGAAGACAATACAAACGACGAATCAATTTTTTTAAGTCTAAAACCCGACTCTGCACCAAATCATACCACCCCCAACCCTCCTCCAATAACTCCTCAAAACACTCCCCCATCCTACCTCCATAATGCACAAACAAGACCCGCTCCCCATACCTACGAAAAAGCCCATCCAACCAACGAAACCACCCTCCCTCGTCCAAAGGAAGAAACCACTCCCTCCTCCCCCCTAACGAAAATACCCCAACATACTCCCGAGTATAACCCTCCTGAAATAACTCCCCAAAAACGATCCGCCAAGAAGGATCCTCCACCCTCAAACTCTCTCGCACCGCCCGATACCCCTCATCCAACGAAACATAACTCGTCCACTCCTCCAACGCCCGCCGCAAAGATACCTCCGGCGGACGAGGCAAGATACGCCTCTCCAACAACGCCCGAGCATGCTGACGCGCCACCAACAAACCCTCTCCACTCACCCCAGGAAATCGCCCTAAACGCCGAAGCTCCCCGTCACTGCAAGCAGCAAAATCCGATAACTTCTCCAAACGATGTACAAACAAAACCTTCCTCTGAGAACGCCTCATCTCCGGAATTAAATTTACATCCCCCTCCTCCCTAGCCCGCTGCACACAACCCTGCCAAAAATCACATCCGCGACAACGAGGACTCAGATGATAAAACGAACCCGCCTCCCCCAAATACTCCCATAACTGCTCTTCTAAAAATAATCGTAAACTCCAAATCAAATCCCCCACAGCAAACGACTCTATCCCAAAACCCTCCCTACCCCCCCGCGTGATAATATACCCCTCCGAAGGCAAAACCCCCTGCAAATCCTCCAAAAGATACGAATAGTACACCACCTGCATCTGCTGACATAACTTGGAACTATAACTCGACTTGACATCCGCTACCTCATAGATATATCCCCCCCAACGCGAACTCGAATCCCGCAAAGGACGACGAAATAACACGTCCGGCTCCCCACGAAATACCGGCGGAGTGGACAAAAAATCATACCGCCCCGCCAAATCCTCAGCCAACTGCCCCAGACGCCTACCCTGCACCAAAATCCCATGACAAATCACCTCCGCCCCCGCCCTCATGTGCTCCAGAGTCAACTCAAAACGCCTCCGAATATCCTCCTCCAACGATAGCTCAGGATCGCTCTCCAAAATCACACACCCCTCCCCCCAACGCTCCCTCAACCTGCGATAGTACTCCGCCTCCCTCTCGACCCCCTGCTGAATAAAAAAACGCCTCAACCTCTCCTCCGGCCGAGGCGGCCTCCTCTTCAAAAATAAATTCCTCAACTCATACGAACAAAAACGCTGATAATAATGATAGATCAAACTCCCCGTAACGGAAAAAATTCTAGCCAATTCCCTACCACGCCTCCAATATACCTCAAAACACCTTCTTATCCCTAAATCCAAATATCCACCCCCCAACCCTACCACCACAAAGAATAAAAAATTCATTATAACCCCCAAAACCCCTTTTGTAAACCACCACCTCCCCCCTTCCCTTGCAAAAAAAAAGGAAAAAAATATAATCCTCTACCCCCTATCCCAAAAACCCCTAAACCCTTATCTACGAAAGGATACCCACCATGGACCCACTCCTCCAATCCCTTGTGCAAATATGCTCCGTTCCTGGAAATGAATTGGAATTGCGCGATCTACTCATCCAACAGCTAAAACCTTTTGGAAAAATACACAAAACCAATTGGACAGACTTCTACTGCACCCTCGGCAACGCCCCCAAAAACACCCCCTCCGTGGTCATCACCGCACATATGGACTCGCCCGGCTTTATCGTCCAAGAAATCAACGACGATGGCTCCATCCAACTTATCGCCCTCGGTGGACTAAACCCCACCCACCTCCACCTACGCCCCATCCGCCTCAAAACGGAAAAAAAATCCTACCCCGGCCTCCTGCTCAAAGAGGGGGAAAATAACGGCATCCACACTCGCTACAAAGGCATTTTCGGCTTCCAATCCCGCCAAGAAGCCGCCAAAAAAGGCGTCAAAAAAGGCGATAGCGCCTGCTTTGATAACCCCTACCTCCAACTCCTCCACCACTACATCCTCTCCCCACACCTTGACAACCGCCTAGGCTGCTACCTCCTCCTACGACTAGCCAAACAACTTGCTAACCACTCCCTCCCCTTCCAACTCCACCTCGCCGCCACCTCCTGCGAAGAAATGGGAGGACGCGGCGCCAAAATCATCGCCCAACAACTCCAACCCACCGTCGCTATCTGTCTAGATGCCACCTACGAAGAAGGAAGCGTAAAAATGGGAAACGGACCCGTCATCACCCTCTCCGACCACTCCGTCCTACTCCATCCCAAAATCCGCTCCCAACTCGAAAAAATCGCACAAAAAAAGAAAATCCCCCTCCAATTCGAAGTCTATAACTACGCCGGCACAGACGCAGGCGCCTTCAAAGACGCCGGCAACGGCTGCATCACCATCTGCCCCCTCATCGCCACCCGCTTCAACCACAGCCCCTACGAAATGATGAACCTAAAAGACTTTGATTATACAGAAAAGTTTGTCCTAGCCCTGCTCAAACACCTCTCCACCACCGGCGGATACCTCAACTTCTAATCTCCCTGAAACCCTTTTAGAAAAAAGGGTTTCAGACTTCCCAAAAACTTTCCAGTCCCCAAAACTTGGGTCTAGCTCTGGCTTAGAGCTTCCTTCAAACTGCGAAAAACCTCCGACGGCGTCTGGCTTCGAATCAAACTCTGCTGCAACTCAGGAAGACGAAAACGCTTGGAAATTTCGCTAATCACCCTCAAATGAAGATGAGGCTGGGTGGGATGAGAAACAATCAAAGCAACCACAAACACAGGCCTCTGGTCCATGGCCTCAAAATCCATTCCCTCAGGTACCACCCCAAGCGCTGCGGCCAACGAGTCCACAAACACCGACTTTCCATGAGGAATGGCCAATCCCCCCCCAATCCCTGTGGTCATACACCTCTCCCTCTCCAGAACGGCCTGAAGCACCTCTTCCTCTTCTGTGATCTGCTGGGTGCTTTTCAAAACCTCCACCAAGCGCCGAATCATCTCCTCCTTATCTAAAGGCGGCGGCGGAAAAATACAGATCCTTTCCTGCTGAAAAATCTCCAAAAACCACCTCAGCTCCACGTTTCCACTCCCTATCACTTTTGCCCAATAATCACATTCCAACAGCGGGCACAAAGATCCGGATGCTCCTGATTTTCGCCAACACTCGGGCGATAATTCCAACACCGCTGGCACATGGCATAGTCCACTTTCTCTGCGCTTACGGACGTTTTGCCTTTTTTGCGCACATTTAAACGCACCTCGCTCACAATGCAAAAGGTGGCAAACTCCTCCAATCCAAATTCCTCTAAACGCTCCACAAGCTCCGCATCCGAGGTGGTGATGGTGATGGCCGCCTCTTGACTCTTCTGAATGGTCTTCTCCTGGCGCAGCTTTTCCAGCTCCTGCAAAACCCGATCCCGCAACTGCAAAAGCGGAGTCCATTTCTCGAGATTCTGACGCCAACGAATGGAGCGATTCCCGTGGGGAAAATGGGCAAGATGAACGCTTTCCACCTCCTCATCCTTGTGGCTAAGCTCCTGCCAAGCCTCCTCCGCTGTGTGCACAAGAATGGGAGCTAGCAAGCGTATAAGCGCCGTGAGTATGGCATACATCGCACTCTGAGCACTTCGACGCAAAGGACTATCCGCTGCCTCACAGTACATCCTGTCCTTCATCACGTCCAAATAAATGCTACTCATCTCCACCACACAAAAATTGTACAAAAGGGAGTGTACCTTGTGAAAAAGAAAATCCTCATAAGCCTGACGAACCTTTGCGATCAACTCCTCCAAACGCTCCATCGCCCAGCGATCTATCGGAGACATCCGCCTATAAGGTACCCGCTGATGGGGATGAAAATCATGCAGATTTCCAAAAAGATAACGCAAGGTATTGCGAATCTTCCGATAGGTGTCTTGCATGCGAGCAATGAGCTCCTCGTTGCAGCGGATATCCTCTTGGTAATTCACACTCGATACCCAAAGCCGAAGAATGTCCGCCCCATATTTGGCTAACTCCGCCTGCGCATCCACATAATTGCCTAAAGATTTCGACTGCTTCCTACCATGCTCATCCACCACAAAACCATGGGTGAGCACCGCGCGAAAAGGCGGCTTGCGCATCGCACCTAAAGCGGGCAAAAGGGAAAGCTGAAACCAGCCCCGATGCTGATCCGAACCCTCCAGATAAAGGTCAACCGGAACATTCCAACCCTCCGCCACCACCACGCTATGCCAACTGCTTCCGGATTCAAACCATACATCAAAAATGTTCTCCTCCTTTTCGATATCCTCCCAGCTCCAGCCCGGGGGAAGAGGAAAATCTTTCCCCAAAAGCTCCTGGGGCGTGTCCGTAAACCAGCTATCCGATCCCTTCTGTCCAATGTGCTGAGCCACCGCTAAGACCGACTCTTCTGTAAGCAACGTTTCCCCCGCCCCATTGGTAAAAACAGGAATCGGCAGCCCCCAACTTCGCTGTCGAGAAATACACCAATCCGGGCGAGCTTGAAGCATCCCCTCAATCCTCCGCTGCCCCCAAGCTGGTATCCATTTTATCTTCTCCAAACTCTCCAACGCAAGCTGACGCAAGGTCTTGCGCGAACGAGGTAACCTTTTGTCCAAATGGATAAACCATTGCTCCGTCGCCCGGAAAATCACCGGATCCCGACTGCGCCAACAATGGGGATAACTGTGCATAATCCGCTCCTGAGCAAAAAGAAGCTGCCGCTTCTCCAGCTCCTGAATCACCCGCTCATCCGCCTCCAACACATGCCGCCCCTCCAACCAAGAAGGTACACTCGCATCATAACACCCATCTCCCCGAACCGGAGAATACACCTCCAAACCATACCGCTGGCCGGTGAAATAATCCTCCGCTCCATGCCCCGGGGCAGTGTGCACCAATCCCGTACCATCTGTGGTGGTCACGTAATCGGCTAGAACCACCCGAAAGGCACTTCCGTTAGAGGACGCCTCCAGATAGGGGTGAGCGTAGGAAAGCCCCTCTAGCTGAGCACCTGTCCACCTTTTGCGTCCAATCTTGTACTTGCTCAACTTCCCCGCCTTCACCACGGCCTGAACTCGCTCCAATGCCACCAAAGAACGAAAAACCTTGCCGTATTGCTCATACTCCAATACAGCATACTCCAACTGAGGATGAACCGCCACCGCCAAGTTGGCCGCTAACGTCCAAGGAGTGGTGGTCCAAATCATCAAACATAGCTCCCCTTTCTTGCGCGAACCTTTGGGCTTTAGCCCGAGCTGAACCAATTTCTCACTAGGCTGTAGCGGAAAATTTACATAAATACTGGGCGAAGATATCTCCTCGTACTCTAACTCCGCCTCCGCTAAAGCCGTCTGACAACCGCTGCACCAGTGAATAGGCTTGAGCTGCTTGTAAACCAAACCCGCCCCCACTAGCTTGGCAAATACCTCCAAAATTCCCCGCTCATACGCCGGCGAATAGGTCAGATAAGGATTTTCAAAATCTCCAAAAACCCCCAATTGCTGAAACTGCTTGCTCTGCAAGCGAATGTACTTCTGAGCATACTGCTGGCACTTTTTGCGAATCTGAGGCTTGCTAAGACGCTTGGCCCTCTCCCCCAACTCCTCCACCACCTTGGCCTCAATGGGAAGACCATGGCAGTCCCAACCGGGAACAAAAGGCGAATCCAAACCCCGCATGGTTTTGTATTTCACCACCATGTCCTTCAAAACTTTATTGATCACGTGCCCCATGTGAATGTTGCCATTGGCGTAAGGCGGACCATCGTGCAAAATATAACTCTTCTGACCTTGGCGGCTTTGGCGAATCTTCCGATAAAGGTCCATCTTATTCCATCGCTTCTGCCACTGTGGCTCTCTCTGAAGTAGGTTGGCCTTCATCGAAAACGAAGTCTTGGGAAGAAGAAGAGTCGCCTTATAACTTTTTTGCTTAGACATAACGACTTTTACCTTTTGCAACAAGTGTTCAAAAACAAATGTCCTAGGAATCAGAGGTCAACGTCTATCTGAATAATGATGGAATTTAAGGAACTCTTAAAAAATCTACTTATACACCATTTTTTTCGCAATGCAAGAACCTTTTTTTCAAAAAAGAAAAGAAATTTCGAAAAGAAATTACTTCCAAAACTCCGAATCCCAGACGCCTTTGAAAAAATCCAACCAGAAACTTACAAAAATCTTACAATTTTCTAACAACTTAAAAAAAATTTTTGCTATTCTTTTAAAAAACACTAGCGACATATCAGCAGCAATAAAACAGGTGTTGGTCCAATAGGACCCGGGAGGTGCACAAAAACGCACCTCCCCCTCCTCCATAGCGAGTCTTAAAATCATCGCGAAAGAAAAGAGTCCCCATCGTCTAGTTCGCGTTTTGCAAGTTTTCAAACCCCAAGTTTTAGTCTCAGTCGAAAGGAAAGGAGTGCAGTGATGAAAATCTTAGCTCTTCTTGGGCTTTTGCTCTTCCCCATTCAAGAGAAAAATCTGAATGTGGAAAAACTCTACACCCAAGCGATGATGCTGGAGAACTCAAAACACCAGCCTCAAAAAGCGATGCAACTGTATCAGCAAATCCTAAAAGAAACCACAGCCCCCCTCGCTCTTCGGCAAAAAGCCCATTTCCGCCTCGGGATTTGCCTGCGCAAACTCGGACGCAAAAAAGAAGCCATGCTGGTGTTTCGCAAAATTTCCACCAACAGCGACTATTCCCCCACAATACGGCGCAAAGCTAGAGTGGAAGCCATTCTGCTAATGCTGGATCTGGCGGATGTTGTCGATATTCGGATGCTAGAAAAACTGAAAAAATGGCGGCCCCAAACTCTAAAGGTAAAACCCATCGTCGAAAAAGTTTGGCGCCTGTTTCAAGAGCGTAAAATTTCCCCACCGCCAGCGCTAGAAGAGCTCAAAAAACTTAGCCAAAAAGCAAAAGAAATCCTGCAAAAACTTCAAAAACAAAAAATCCCCGCCAAAGAACTAGAACAAAAACTTCAAATACTGCGCAAACAACTCGAAAACGTGAGAACTCAACTGAAATCCCGACTAAAGGCCAACTCCACCCCTCTCAAAAAAATCACACAACAAATCCAAGAACTCAAAGCACTCAAATCTATCCTCCAGCAACTTCAACAACTCTCTCAAAATAAAAACTGGAAAAAACAATGGCAAAAATTCCAACAACTCCTCCACAAACAAATCGAACGCAAAGAACTCCCTCAAAAACTCCGAGAGGTCTACCTCTTACTGGAAAAAAAACTCCAACAGTGGAGCCAGCAATCTATCCCAAATTTGAAACAGTTCCAGCCTTTTTTGCAATTTCAACGCCAACTTCTAAAGCGATTTCAAAATCTTTATAAAAAAGCCCAAAAAAATACAAAACTCCAGAAAGAAACAGAACAACTTTTTAAACAGCTCAAAGCCATCCAAAAAGACTTCGAACAGCTCTTCGGCCCAAAGCGGCCGCGCAAATAAAACTTCTCCCCCTCCAAACACACCCTTCGTCCAGGACACCCTCGCGAAGGGTGTTTTTTTTACCCAATCCTAGTACTAGAAAAAACAAAAACCCCTTTTTAAAGCTGAAGAAAAATTTACCTCAGAAACGTACGGGACGAGGAAACCACATCCAATCTTTTTCGTAGCCCCCGCCCCCTCTGTGCTATGCTTTCAAAAAGGTTCCAAGAATGGCGATAAAAGCAAACACCTACGATTTCTTCTTTCTGCGCCTACTGGAGTCTTGAAAAAGAATCTGTACCTTAACATCAAGTATTGCATCCCCCATCTTCCACTTGGATTGAGCCAAAACACGATAGAGATGAAGAATGGGTACCTCCTTGTAAAAATAAAATTTTCCCTTCAATGTCCCCTTATGACCACTCGCTACAGCCGCTCCAAAATCCACTTCCGCTACATCTAACTTTAACTCCTTTTTTCCTATCTTTACCTTCTCTTTCTTCAACGTTGCCTTGATCAGCTTCCCCTGAGTGCGAAACTGATATCGAATTACCTGCAAAACAGCATCCAATAACGAAACGTTTTTTGGAAATCTGCGCACCTCTTTGCGAACTTGTCCAAAAACATTGGTCTGAAAATAAAGATCTACATATTTTTTGCTGACCCGAACCACTTTCACAAGCAAAGCAGACTTCATCGGCTCTCCCCCCATCGCCGCCAATGTCAACAAAACCCGATATTTGACCCACTCCCCCTTCTTGGCCTGCGGAAGCGGATTCTTTAATTTCTTAAACTTTGGATCAATCCGCGGCCTCTTCACCTCTTTTCCCCCCCCCCAAACCAAATAAGGCATTAAAACAAAACATACCAACCATTTTTTCATTTTTTTGCCCTTTCTAACAAACAATTCCATTTTCACCTCAAAGCCTAAATAAATCATTCTCTCATAAACCATAGTAAAAATCAAGACACTCCATCCAAACAAAATATTCACTACCTCAGATAAAATTTAAAGCTACTTGCACCATTCCCGTAAAAATCCATAGCCTTGCAAACTTGTCTCGCTTTGCTAAACTTTAAGCTCAAAAAAACTAAAAATTCCAAAAATCCACAAAAAAAACATGCACTATCCTTCTACCTCCCCTAGCAAACTCAGCCAAACTCTCCACCTGGAGGTCGCCCCCCTCCTCACCTTTCTCCTGTCCGCTACCGCCCTCTTCCTCGCCTCAGATAATCCTCTCTACCTCCTCACCGCCGGGGGAGTACTGCTCCTTTTCAAAATGCTTCCCACACTCCTACCCCATAAAAAATACTATATCGAAAAAAATACCTCCGATACCCTCATCCTCCTCGCCCTACTCTACCTCCTCTCCTCCGTCCTCAAAACCAACCAAGATATCCTACTCGAACTCGCCCTCTTCCTGTTTATGGTCCAAGCCATCCGACTCCTCGCCCTCAGAAAAGAACTCTACCACCCTCTAGAAGAACAACGCTACCGAGATTACTACCAACTCTATACCATCACCATCGCCCAACTAGCTGTGGCCTCCGCACTTGGCATAAAACTCGCTTTCCTCCCCCTCTTCCTCTGCTTCCTCCTCACCAGCCCCTACCTTCTCCTCGTCTTCCACCTCAGGCAAGAACAAGAAGGACAAAAAATATTTTGCCCACCTCCCGCCAAACTCTACAAAACCTGCGCCATTGCCGGCATCATCACCCTCCTACCTACCACCGCCCTCTTCTGGCTCCTGCCCCGATACAAACAAAGCCTTTTTACCCCCCCCAAGCTCCGCCGAACCAATATCAGCGGCTTCTCCGAAAATATCTCCCTCAACGATATCAGCTACATTCTACAAAGCCCAGAAGTGGTGATGCGCGTCCAGTTCCTAGACCCTCCACCCAACTCTCCCTTGCTCTTCAGAGGAAATGTCTACGATATCTACGAAAATCAACAATGGTTCAGCAGCGCAAACTCCAAAAATAGCTACATCCCAAACCATCGCAGCTACCGCATCTATACCTCATGGAATAGAAATAGCCCAAAATTTTATAGGGAACAAAAACTCCAACAAGAAATCGATCAAAAAAATTTTTCGAATATTATTCGACAAAAAATTTTTATCAATCCCCTCAACACCAACATTGTCTTCGGCCTCTTCCCCATACTGCGCCTAGAAATCCTCGGACAAACCCCCTTACCTACCCTCTACCAAGATACCCACGATGTGCTGCGCCTGCAAAAGTTCTTCCCCCACCCCTGGGGCTATATCGCCTACTCACCACGACTACAATACTCCCTAGAAAAATTGAAAAAATCCAAAACTTTTAGCCCGAAAGCCACCTATTTGTCCTGGCCAAAAAACACTAAACTCCACAAAAAACGCTTCCAAAAACTAGCCCAAAAAATCCTCCAACAATCCCCCGCCAAATCCCCCTACGAAAAAGCTATCGCCCTCGAAAACTTTCTACGCCATAACTATCGCTATACCCTCCATCTTCCCAACACCACCGGCAAAATAGATCCCATCGAAGAATTCCTATTCCTCCATAAACAAGGACACTGCGAATACTTCGCCTCCGCTCTGGTGCTCCTCCTGCGCTCTATCCAACTCCCCGCGCGACTAGTAAACGGCTTCCGCGGTGGCGAATATAACCACCTAGGCAACTACTACATCATACGCCAAAAAAATGCACACGCCTGGGCCGAACTCTTCCTCGGAAATATCGGCTGGATCCCCCTCGACCCTACCCCCCCTTCCAATAGACAACAACAAAATACCACCTCGCCTTTCTCCCTTACCCACTGGCTGGACTACCTTCGCATGCAATGGATGTCCAAAGTTATCCAATACAACAAAGAAGATCAACAAAATCTCTTCCAATATCTCTACCAACTCCTCCTCACTACCCCCGACTTGCTCCTCAATATCTCCCCCTCCACCCCAATTCTCACTCTCCTGCTTATAATTATCTGCGCTCTTCTGCTCTGGAAAAAAAGAAAAAAACTCCACCCCACCACCTCTCCCCAAAAACAACTACCACAACTCCAAGAATTGCTCCAACAACTGGCTAAACAAGGCCATCCTATCGCCGCCAACGAAACCCTATTGGAATTCGTGCAACGAATTTTTGGCGAAACTCCCCTCAAACAGGATGGAATCCATATGGTAAAGCTCTATTACCTCTGGCGATTTGGACAGAAAAAACTTACCCCAAACCAATGGGATACCCTCCACCAATTGATAAAAAAACTCTCCTGCTACCAACAAAATCGACCCGCTAGTTCAGTGTCTTCTTAGCAATTAAGAAATGCATCTTCTACCTCGCCTCAAAAAGCCCTATCTGCAAAGCGTCTTGTTCACAAACACTCTAACCACTTTTCTCTACTTATTCTACTAAGGAGCTTAACATGAACCCTTCTCTTCCCCCCCTTATCCCTAAAAAAGTTTTATTTGGAAATCCAGATAAACTTTCGCCTAAAATCTCTCCCGACGGTATAAAAATGGCCTACATTGCCCCCCTCAACGGTGTCCTCAACGTCTGGGTAGGAAAACGTTCAGAAAAAAAGTTTACCCCCATCACCCAAGATACCAACCGAGGTATACGAAACTACTTCTGGCAGCTAGATAGCCAGCATATCCTCTACTTCCAAGATAAAGACGGAGACGAAAATTGGCTCCTCTATCAAACTAATCTGGAGACACACAAAACCTGTCTCCTCACTCCCATGGAAAATGTTCAAGTCCAACTCGTGGAATACAACCCCTCTTTTCCAGAAACTATGCTTCTCGCGATCAATCAAAATAATCCCAAACTCCACGATCTCTATAAACTCTGTCTCAAAAGCGGAAAATTGGAATTGGTCAAAGAAAATACAGCTAATCTCATCTCCTGGCTAGTCGATCCTAACCTCCAGCTTAGAGGAGGACTGGCGCCTACACCCGACGGAGGATTCGAGCTACTTTTGTGGAAGGAAGAACAATGGGTAAAAATCATCCACTGGAACCCAGAAGATGCCCTGAACAGCCGCCCACTTACGTTTTCAAAAGATGGCCATCTACTCTACCTTCTCGACTCTCGCAACGCCAACACCGCCCAATTCGTCCAACTTAACCTGAAAACTATGGAATCCCATACGCTTGCAAAAGACGAGCAATACGATGTGAGCACCGTCTGCTTTCACCCTCAAACCTACCACCCCCAATTGGTCGGTTTCACCAAAGCTAGACTGGAATGGCTGGTGCTAGATGAAAGCATTCGAGAAGATATCGAAATTCTCTCCAACTTGCAGCGAGGAGATTTCCATATCTACAACCGAGATCAAAATGACCAATTCTGGCTGGTCGGATTCAGCCAAGATAATGCCCCTCACGCCTACTATATCTACGATAAAAGCGCCCAAAAAGCCGACTTCTTATTCCATCACCGCCAAGACCTAAAAAACTATACCCTTGCCCCGATGCGCCCTATCACCTACCAAGCCCGAGATGGACTAACAATCCACGGATATATCACCTTTCCCCCCCGCCTCGAACCAACAAACCTACCCCTCGTGCTCAACGTCCATGGCGGACCTTGGCACAGAGACGTCTGGGGCTTCCACCCCGAAGCCCAATGGCTAGCTAACCGAGGCTATATCTGCCTCCAAGTCAACTACCGAGGCTCTACAGGCTACGGTAAAAAGTTCCTCAACGCAGGAAATAAACAATGGGGAAGAAAAATGCAAGATGATCTCAGCGATGCTGTACTATGGGCCATCCAACAAGGTTACGCAGACCCGCAAAAAATCGCTATCTACGGCGGCTCCTACGGCGGATATGCCGCCCTAGCCGGGGCAACGTTTACCCCGCAACTCTACCGCTGTGCCATCGACGTGGTGGGACCAAGCAACCTGATCACTTTCATTAACACCATCCCACCCTACTGGTCAAGCCTGCTAGGAATGATGTACCAACGTGTTGGTAACCCTCATACGGAAGAGGAATTCCTAAAAAGCATTTCCCCCTACTTTCACGTCGATAAAATCCAAATCCCTCTACTTATCGCCCAAGGGGCCAACGACCCGAGAGTGAAAAAATCCGAGTCTGAACAAATTGTTCAAGCCCTTCGAGAAAAAAATATCCCTCACCATTACCTCCTCTTCGAGGACGAAGGACACGGTTTCGCCAAGCCCGAAAATAGGCTTAAATTCTACCACACCATGGAGCAATTCCTTGCTAAACATCTTGGTGGTCGGATGGAAGGAGAGGCTGCCTAAAAACTATTGTCCCAAAAGATAAATTGATAGAGTGCTTCAACAGGTTTCTTAGAAATAGCCAAAATCCTACAATTCCTTTGCCCATAATGTGGAAAAACATGAAAAGAAAATTCCTCTTGCTGCTCCATTCCTTCATACTTTTGAACTTCTTACTTCAAATCGGCTATAGCGCCTACATGGTATTTTTTGTTTTCCGCCCCCACGGAATCTCCGGCCCCCTTTGGGAGGCAGCGAAATCGGTTCCCTTTGAAACTATGGTAGTGCGAAGACTTTACGCAATCGAATTTTGGATCTCCTTCACTGGACTAGCCATTTATCTAGCATTGACAGAGTTTTCTTCTCTTTTTCAAAAATTTCAAAAAACAAAGTCTGAAAAAAAATAAACTCTGGAACATCCTAACATTTTAGTTTTCCACCTCCACAAAACCTCCGCCCTCCTATGAGATCAGCTTTTTCTTGAGGAGATGAGAAAGTTTGTTTTTTTTTATAAGTGAGCTACACCCGGGTGGGGGAAGGTTTAAAGAGCATATCCTCTCCCTTTATATAAGCGTTTGAGAAAGTCGCTTATATTTTAAAAAGAGTTTTCTCCTTTCCGATTTCGCCCTATTCCGACCCGCCTCCCGAAGGGCGAGGGGAGAGGAGAAAACTCGAGTATATGGATACGGAAATGAGAATTAGCAAAAAGTGTTCCATTTTTAACAAAAAACTTTTTTTTTGAAAAATTTTTGATTTTAAAATTTTTGTATTTTCTTATTTTTAAAATAGTTATGTTTAAATCTCAAGCAAGGAAGCCCAAGTTTGGCATTGAGTAAATATTGGTCAAAATTTTTAAAGTAACCCTGTCCCATTTTGGGACAGTTAGAAAATTTTTGCTATTTATTAGTGGAACTTGGAGTGGAGAAAATGCGCAGAAGAAAAAATCAAAGGAAATTTTTCTTGAAATTTAAAAAAAAATCGCTATATTTTCGTATAGGTAATCAAAAGTGAAGAGTAGAATATACAGGAGTGTAGCTTAATTGGCAAAGCAGCGGTTTCCAAAACCGAAGACTGGGGGTTCGAGTCCCTCCACTCCTGTTTTTTAAGATTATTTACAACAGGGGATGAGAGCGATGGCGAAGAAAAAAACATTGAAAGGATCTAAGAAATCTACTGTTTCGGCAAAGAAGACGGAGAAACCTAGCAAAAAATCGTCTAAGAAATCCACTATTGCTGCAAAGAAACAGTCCAAGCCAGAGAGAAAGAAATCTGCACAAAAGCCAAAGCCCTCTTCCAAACCTTCGGGAGCTTACTTTCCTATCATCTGTGTGGATTGCTACCATGAGTATCATATCCACCAGAACACTTCTGCAAAAACAATTGTTTGCCCTGCTTGTGGCCATCAAGCGCCTACCCCTGAGGCAGAGTTTTTCGCGAAATATTCCATCCACAAGGCAAAAGAAAAACGTTCTCTACTTCTTGGAGTGGTGGGGATTCTTCTACTGATAGGCGCTTTTATTGCATGGATGGTGTTGCTCACCGATCCGCGCAACGCTGCCAATTCCACTCTCAATTATGGACTTGGTTTTGGAATGTTTGTTGGCTTTGTTCTGTGTATTATTGGTATAGTAAAGTATGAAAAGAGCATCATGCTCGCTTATTTTTGAGGGAAAAGGCGAAAGCCGTTGTAGCCTAGTTTTTTTATTTTTTAAAGATTGGGATTACCCTGCTCTGTATTTAGAGCAAATTTAGTTGTCTGTAATCCAACAACATGGGATAGAATCCAATGCTAAACCCAAAAAGTTTCTGGAGGATATTTTTAGCATTAGCTGTATTTGTTTCTCTTCTCTCTTCCTGTACGGGGGTTAGTTACGAGCCGAAAAAAAAGAAAGAAGCCAAGCGAGAGAAGGATAGGGGAGTGGTGAAAGTACGTCCACTTTCCAAACTCAAACAGGAGCTTTCTCCCAAAAGCCCTAAAGATGCAGTGACGGGTTTCTTTCAGGCCATAAAAAAAGGAGATTTTGTACGCGCTTATGCTTACGCTTATTCCAAGGAACCTCTCACACGAACAAAGTTTTTAACAAAATACAGAAAGCCAGATAATCCTCTTCATACTTTGCTCACTCAACCTCTTGCGGTACGTGTGGAAAAAGAGTCCTCGAACGGTGAGGTTCAATGTAAGATAACTTTGCCCGATTTATTTGAGTTTAATCGCCAGGTTGTTGAGCTTCAACGCAGGTGGGACGAGGCCCTTGCTAAGGAAAAGCAACAAAAGAAAAAGCGCAAAGTACGACGGCGATATCGCCGCAGAAAAAAACAGAAAAAAATTCCACCGAAGAAACCTTTAAATGATCAGACTCTCACCGAACAGGTGGTACGCAAATTCTCTAAGCCGGATCCCAATGATCCCAAAAAGTTTATCTATACTGGTCCGACCAAGCAAGTTACTTTTACTGCCTACACCGTTAAAGAAAAAAACTTTTGGTGGTTGGATATCACAAAGACGTGGCGCTCTCTTAAGCTAGCTTATAATAAGCCTTAAGGCCCGCTCACTTAGGGCCAGAGTAATAGAAAAACTCTCCTCTCTCTTCTCTCTTGTCGAAGAGGGATATTCTCATCCATTTTGAAAAATATGAAAAAAAGCTTTATTTTTCCTCTGCTCTTCTCTTCCCTTTCTCTATCTTCTATTTTACTTTTTCCGCCTTATCCTTCTTTGATTTGTTTGGAGGAGAGTGGTCAAATTTCTATTGAATATCTACTTCTATCACAAAAGAGGTGCTGCTCTTTTACTTTTTTTCCTTTCCAAGAGAACTCTTTTTCTCACCCTTCTTTTTTGGCCTCCACTCAGTGTAGTTCATGTGTGGATATCCTCCTTTTTGTAGGAAATGGCTCTACTTCCTCCTTCCATAATTTTTCTTTTTCCTGATCTAAAAACTAACGTCCTACTGATATAATCCCTCCGTATTTCCCCGTTTCTCATTCATCTTCTCATGCCTTCCTAACTATCAGGTTTTGCTGATTCAAGCAAAACTTACGCCTTCTTTTTGCCTCTTATAGGGCCTAATCTAAAGTGCTCTCGGTAGAGAAGAAAATTTTCTCTCTACAAAGAGGCTTCGTGCACCCACCCACTCTGGATTTCTATTTCGGCCAAATCGCAATTCTAGGCTTTCCTGAACATTAGGAAGGTTTGCGAGGATTTTACATATTTTTAAGGGTTTGCCTTTTTTATCTAGATTTTTAAAGATTTGGCATCCTTCTCTATTCTAATCCCCACGCAAAAGGGAGGGGGATTCGGGACAGAAGGGTGGAGAGGTTTCCTCGGAGGGGGAGGAGTTAAAGGCTGATGGTGGCGTGGAGGGGAGTGGGGTTGATTCGGAGGTTTAGGAAGTTTTGGAAAAGGGGTTTTCGGGGAAAGGCTTGTTTCAAGAAGTTTTTCCCCTAAATCGGAGAAGTTTTTGGGAGGGGGTGGTAGGGGGAAACCTTTTTTTAAAAAGGGTTTCCCTTACAAGGAGAAAGTTTTTGGAGGTACGGAACCTTTTTAAAAAAAAGGTTCCGAAAGTCTGAAAACTTTTTTTTAAAAAGGTTTTCAGGAGTAAATGGCAAAGGGTTTTTAGGTGGAGAGGGTAGAGAGGATGGGGATGTGGTATTTTTGGAGTTGTTGGCAGAGGTGGGAGAGTTTTGGGGGGGATGTGATGGCGAGGACGATACCTCCGCCGCCGCCGCCGCTGGTTTTGGCGCCTAGGGCTCCGCATTGTAGAGCGAGTTGGATGAGTTGTTGGGTTTTGGGGGTATGGACGCCGATTTGTTGTAGGAGGTTTTGGTTATGGTTGGTCCATTGGGCGAGGGTGTTGGGATCGCCTTTAAGGAGAGCGTTTTTGGTTTGTTCCACGCAGGTTTTGGCTTGTTGGAGGAGTTGATTGTAGGTATGGGGGTGTTGGCGTCGGAAGTTTTGGACGGCGTTGACCATTTGTTTGGTTTTGCTGGGGGTTTGGGAGCTGAGGATAGCGAGGGCGATACCTGGGGCAGGTTGTAGGAATTGTGGGGGTTGGTTTTTGAGGAAGTAGAGGGGTTGTTCGTAGGTGATGGTGGTGCTATCGATACCGCTAGCGGTTCCGTGTGCGATTTGTTCAATTTCCATGGAGATTTTTAGGATTTGCGAGGTGGAGAGGGGTTTTTGGACGAGTTGGCTGTAGGCGCGAGGGATGGCGACGGAGAGGGCGGCGCTGCTTCCCATGCCGAAGGCTTGGGGGATTTGGGAGTGGATATGGAGGTGGAGGGAGGTTCCTGGTCCGCCGAGGTGTTTTTGGCAGATTTCCAGAGCGGCGTGGATCAGAGGTGGATGGGTTGGTGGGTTGGTGGTGGGGGAGATTTGGACGCTTAGTCGGCAGTTTGGCAGGGGTAGGGCGATGGCGGGGCATCCGTTGACGACGAAGTGTTCGCCGGCGAGGATAATTTTACTAGCTGCGCTGGCGGAGATGGGTTCCATTTTGTTTTTTCCGCAGGTGGGAGAGGATTTCTTGTGCGCCTTGGAGGTGGATGGTACCTTGGGCGACCATCAGTTGGGCGACTTTATCGATTTCAGGGCCTTGTGCTCCGATGGATGCGGCGATATTGCGGGAGTGGAGTTGCATATGACCTCGTTGGATGCCTTCGGTGCTGAGAGCAAAGATAGCGGCGAGGTTTTGGGCGAGTCCTACGGCGGCGGCGATTTGGGCGAGTTCTTGAGCGGAGGAGACGTTTAGGATTTTTTGATTGACTTTGACGGTGGGGTGGACGCCGGTGATGCCGCCGACGGTACCGACGGGGAGGGGTATTTCGATATTTCCTTCTAGGAAGCCTTTATTTTTTTGAAGGCGCCAGGTAGCTAGGGCGGTGTATTTCCCTTTTTGTGAGGCATGGGCGTGGGCGGCGGCTTCGACGGCGCGCCAATCTTGACCTAAGGCGATAAGCAGAGCATCGATGCCGTTCATAATGCCTTTGTTGTGGGTAACGGCGCGGTAGGGATCCTCTTCGGCAAATCGGGAAGCGAGCTCAACGGCGTGCGCGATTTTTTCCGCTTTGCGGGGATTTTCGTGGAGCCAGTGGAGAGGGATTTTACCGCTGGCGCGTACTAAGCGGTGGGTGCAGAGGTTGGAGAGGATTTTTAGACCGGCTTTGATTTGAAATTTTTGTTCCAGATAGGGGGCAAGGTTTTCACAAATGCTATTGACAGCATTTGCGCCCATGGCGTCTTTGGTATCCACTAGGATATGCAACACGAGAAAGGGAGGAGAGGCGTGGGAGAAATCCCGAACTTCGATATCTTTGGCGCCGCCTCCGAGCTGAATTAGGCGCGAGGGGAGGTTATTGGCCACTTGAAGGAGTTCTTGCTTTTGGAGGAGAATTTGACGTTTGAACCGGTCGGGGTTAGAAATTCCGAAGAGTTGGATTTGTCCAATCATCCTTGGCGGCTGAGCTTTAGAGCGGATACCCTGCTCAAAGCGCAGGTACCGAGCGGCGTTGCTAGCAGCGGCGATGACGGAAGGCTCTTCAATACACATGGGGATGAGGTAATCTCTGCCGTTGATGCGAAAATTGGGGGCAATGCCCAAGCCAAAGGGAAAAATCCCTAGGGCATTCTCAATCATCCTATCCGCGGTTTCCAGCGTAAAGCCAAAATGCTTGGCCAAAATATCCCTCTCTACGCTGTCCAGCTTGGCCCACTGAACAACGCGCTCAAGGCGAGCCTCCATAGAAAGCTTGTGAAAACCTTTGAAGCGAGAAGAACGTTCCATCTTATTACCTTCTCCTTGTTTTGAGAAACCCATTTTTCAAAAAGGGTCTCACACTTCCCAAAGACTTTTCTCACTTTAGGGGAAAAACCTTTCCCCTAAAAACCCCTTTCTGAAAACCTTTTTGAAAAAAGGTTTTCAAACTTCCCAAAAACTCTTGAGACGTAGGGGAAACCCTTTTTAAAAAAAGGTTTTCCCCTACCACCCCTTCCCAAAAACTTTTCTTTTCAGAACCTTATTTGAAAAAAGTTTTCCAAACCTTTCCAAACCTTTCCTTTATTTTTTAAAGATTTTTCCTCGCAGTGATCGGACATTGGCGGAACCTGTGATAAAGAGGATGGTTTTTAGTTCGTATACAATTTGATTTAGAAATTGAAGGATTTCATGGGTTTCTGCGGCTTTGAGGGCGGGTAGGGCAAAGGCTGCTATATCTGCGCCAAGGGCTAGAGCTTTGGCGATATCCAGCCCTGTGCGCAGGCCTCCGGAGGCCACCACATATTTCTCGGGGAAGATCTTCCTGCAAATTTGGATGCTTTGGGCGGTGGGTACTCCGAATTCTTTCAGGTGCACTCCTGTGGTTTTGGCGATGGGGTCTTGATTGCGCATGGCCTCGATAAATGCCCAGCTGGTGCCGCCTACGCCTGCGACTTCCACGCCCGCGATGGGGAGGGTTTTGAGCTTAAGAGCGGTGGTAGTGGAGATGCCGCATCCTACTTCCTTGATCAGAACGGGGTAAGGGAGTTCATCTATGGTTTGGTGGAGTTTGCTGAGGAGGTTTTTAAAATTTTTATCACCTTCTGGTTGGATAGCCTCTTGGAGGGGATTGAGATGAAAGTTTAGGGCATCGCATTGGGTTTTTTCGAGGATTTCGCGAATTTGGGAGGGTTGAACGCCGTAGTTGAGTTGGACGGCGCCGAGATTTCCTAGAAGTAATTTGAGTTTTGGGGCATATTTTTTGACCATAAAGCTTTCATCTTCTGGGTTTTGGAGCATGGGCCGTTGGGAGCCTAGTGCCATAGCGATGCCAATTTCCGCTGCGGCTTGGGCTAGCCGTTTGTTGAACTCAGCTGCTTGTGGAGTTCCCCCGGTCATGGCCCCGATCATCAAAGGGGCGCTGAGGGTTTTTCCGAGGAATTTCGTTTCCAAGGAGATTTCTTCGAAATCCAGCTCCGGCAGAGCATCGTATTCAAGGGTGTATTCTTCCAAGCCTGTGGTGGTATGTTGGGCTTGTACGTCTTCGTTGAGACAGATTTGGAGGTGTTCATTTTTGCGGTTCATGGGGAGGATTTTTTTCTTGACAGAGAGAAGAAAATTTCTTATAGAAAAGGGGGAATAATTTGGGTTTCAATAAATGAAAAATTTTATTTTTTTGAGTAATCTGTATAAAAGAAATTATACTATAGTGGAAAAATTATATAGCAAGTGGAGGAGAATTTCAAGGAAAAAATTTTAAAAACGTCCTCCGCAAACCTTTTTATTTCTATAACGCAGTGCGTCGATATCTTTTAGTTCCTATATTTAGAAGCATGACAAGGTGCGTCAATTTAGTTTTAAGAATTTTATTAAGTTTAGAAAGTTTTAAAAAATTTAATTTGTCTAATCCAGGGCTGAATTTTTTTGGAAATGGATGGGAATAAATTTTGAGGAGAAGAAACTAATCTCACAGCGAAGAAGGGAGAAAGTTTTTGGAGGTACGGAACCTTTTTAGAAAAAAGGTTCTGAGAAGAGAAGTTTTTGGAAAGTTTGAAAACCTTTTTTCAAAAAGGTTTTCAGGAAGATAAGTCGAAAAGGGGTTTTTAGGGGAAAGATTTTTCCCCTAAATTGAAAGAGTTTTTGGGAAGGGGTGGTAGGGGAAACACTTTTTTTCAAGAAGGGTTTCCCTTACAAAGCGAAAGTTTTTGGAGGTACGGAACCTTTTTTCTAAAAAGGTTCCGAGAAGAGAAGTTTTTGGGAATTCTGAAACACTTTTTTTAAAATAGGGTTTGACGGGCAAGAGTTTTGAGTAAGAAAAGAAGGAGGAATTGCTGTGCGAAGAGTAGGAATTCTCTGGATTTTGGTGCTTTGGTCTATTCCGGTTTGGGCGGATCGTGTGGAGGAGGTAGCGCGGCGGAGGTTGAGTTATGAGGATGTAAAGCATTTGCTATTGCGGGCTGGTTTTGGTGGGACGGCTGAGGAGATTTTGCGCTATGTTCGTCGGCCGTGTGGGGAGGTGGTGGATGAGCTATTGAGGGGCATGCGTCGAGTTCCGAAGGTTTCGCCGCCGGCTTGGTTGGATTATCCGATGATCGTTCAATGGAGGAAGTGGAAGGCTCGTTTAGATACGGCGAAGACTCATCGGCAGAAGCGGGAAATTCGGAAGGAGATTCGCCGGCGTCTTCGGTTTATGAGTTGGGAGTTAAAGAGTTGGTGGTATTTGGAGATGATTTATACGGACAGTCCGTTGACGGAGAAGATGGTGCTTTTTTGGCACAATCATTTTACCTCTAGTTTGAAGAAGGTTCGTTTTCCCTCGTTGATGTATCGTCAGAATGCGTTATTTCGCCGTTATGCTGGAGGGAATTTTGGGAAATTATTGTATGCTATTTCGAAGGATCCGGCGATGGTGATTTATTTGGACAGTGTATCCAATCGTCGTGGGAAGCCCAATGAGAATTTTGCTCGGGAGTTGTTAGAGCTTTTTACGTTGGGGGAGGGGCATTACACCGAGCAGGACATTAAGCAGGCGGCGCGGGCGTTTACGGGATATGGGTTGAATCATGAGAGGAAGTTTCGTTTTTTTCCGCGCAGGCACGATTGGGGAGAGAAGGTATTTATGGGGCAGAGGGGGTATTTTACGGGCGATGATATTATTTCGATCTTGTTAAAGAATCCACAGACTTCTCGTTTTATTGTGAAGAAGCTTTGGCGTGAGTTTATCTCACCGGTTCCTGATGCGAAGGAGGTGGAGCGGTTAGCAGAGATTTTTCGCCGGAGTGATTATGAGTTGAAGCCGTTGTTGCGGGCGATATTTACCTCACCTCATTTTTGGGATTCGAAAAACCGGGGGGTAATGATCAAGTCGCCGGTGGAGCTGTTGGTGGGTACGATACGGGTGCTTGGTTATCCCATTCGGGATGGGAGGTTTTTGCCTTTGTTGGGCAGGTATTTGGGTCAGGATTTGTTTGATCCGCCAAATGTCAAGGGTTGGCCGGGGGGTGAGGCGTGGATTTCCACCACGACTTTTTTGCGCCGGAGGCAGGTTTTACGTCGTTTTCTTTCTTTAGGTGAGCTCAGTCGAGGAGGGGGGAGGATGTTTGCGATGATGGGGAAGATGATGGCGGGGATGGGGAAGTTGTCGATGGTGGGGAAGGTCAAGCGGCGTTTGATGGCGTATCCGGAGTTGGATGAGAGTTTTCAGTTGGAGATGCTTGAGAGCACGTTGCTAGCTCGGCCAATGGTGGTACCGCCTGAGGGGAAGGTAGGTTTTTGGAAGGCGTTGGAGGCGGTTTGTTTGGATGCGAGTTATCAGTTAAAATGAGGGTGAGTGTTTTGGTTTAGGAAAAATTTCAGTATGCTATTGCGTTTGTTCTGAAGTTCACTCTAGTCGTCCTGAATATCTTTATGATATGAGCTGGAGTCGTTGTTTGATTTCGTTCGGTTCTGTAGAATCCTGCCCTTTCTCCGGAGGAAGGAAATTAAGGGGATTCGCTTTCTGTTATTTTGATGTATTTTTTATTTTTTATTTTAGGAGGTGAGATATGAAAAGTTGTTCTAGGCAAGGCTCTACCCTGGTGGTGATTTTGATTCTTTTAGCGATTATTGCGATTTTGGTGGCGATTTTACTCCCCGCGATTTACAGAGCTCGCCAGAAGGCACTAAGAACGGCTTGCCAGGCTAGTCTAAAGGAACTTTATAAGGCTGCAGCGATGTACGCAGACGATGAAGACGCAGGCGATGGCAGCTATCCCTATAACCCTACTGCCAAAAAGCCTGGCGAGATTTTTCAATATCTTGTAAAAACCAAGTACATTACTAATTTTGCTTTTCTGCAGTGCCCCGCAGCTAGGAAGGGGAGAAGGTCTCAGCATACTTTGGATTTAGTCAAAAATGACGACCTGGTGGGCTACACTTGGACTCTGAAGAGAGTTAGTAATGAGGAGGAGGCGCCACTCCCGTTGGGGGCGGATCGCTATCAGCGTGGGGGGAGATATGCTTCTAGCCTACGCTCAGATGCTCACCGAGAAGGGCGCAATGTACTTTGGAGTTCGGGAAAGGTGGAGTGGATGATGGATTCTCCAGCGCTGGCGAAATTTATTAAGAATATGCCCAAATAAAAGCGAACCTTGGGCATAAAAAGAGCTTTTCGCAAGAGGAATTCGACGAACCAGATGAAGATGTTGCATGAGATGAAGAGAAGTATAGACTAGGAGCGACAGCCACAGGTATAGGAGATAGCTGTGAAAACGAGCGGAAGCGCGTCAAATTTTCTCATATTGATAGAGAAGGAAGGAGCAAAAGATGGAATTTACACGTCGGGATTTTCTCAAGATGGCCGCTGGGGGGGTGTTGACCTTTAGTGTGTTCAACCCTCAGCTTTTTGCGGTGCCGGAGGAAAATGGAAATTGGGACAGGGTATTGGTTTTGATCGAGTTGCGGGGGGGAAATGACGGTTTAAACACGCTGATCCCTTACCAGGAGAAGCTATATTACAGTTATCGTCCTCGTTTGGCGGTGCCTTCGAAGAATGTTTTGAAGCTTACAGAAACCGTTGGTTTTCATCCCAATTTAAAGGCGCTGTGGGAGGTTTGGAAGGCCAAGGAATTGGCGGTTGTGCAGGGGGTGGGTTATCCCAAGCCGAATCGCTCTCATTTTCGTTCCATTGATATTTGGGAGACAGCATCCAATAGTGATGAGTATTTGGAGGAGGGTTGGATTAGTCGTCTTTTTGCCAAAAGTTCTCCACCGAAGGATGTGCCGGCCGATGGATTGATTTTGGACACGGGCGATGAGGGACCGTTGCGGGGTTTTCAGATGCGAAATATTGTGTTGAAGGATCCCAAGCAATTTGTTCGGGAGGCCATGCGTTTAAAGCAGGTGGCTGCTTCCTCTTCCAATCCGGCCTTGCGTCATTTGGTAAAGGTGCAGCAGGATATTCTTCACGCGGCGCGGGCGTTGCAGAAGAAGCTTACCAAGGCGCCGGCTTTGGGAGTTCAGTTTCCCAAATCGGGTTTAGCGAAGCAGATGGAGATTGCGGCGAAATTGTTGGCTGGTAAGACGCCGGCACCTGTGATTAAGCTCTCCATTGGTGGCTTTGACACCCACAGCAACCAGAGGGGGCGTCATCAGAAGCTCTTGCGGGACTTAGCGGAGGCCATGGCGGCTTTTCGATTGGCGCTGAAGAAGATAGGGAAATGGCGGCAGGTATTGGTGATGACGTACTCGGAATTTGGCCGCAGAGTGCGGGAAAACGGCAGCGCTGGTACGGATCATGGGACCGCGGCGCCTCATTTTATCATGGGCGGAGCGGTCAAAGGCGGCCTGTTGGGCAAGTATCCACCCTTGGATGACTTGCAGAATGGGGATTTAAAATTTCAGGTGGATTATCGGTGTATGTACACGACTGTGGCGAAGAACTGGTGGAAGGTCTCCGCGCAGTTTATGCATCCGGAGAAGTATCCACCGTTGGATGTTCTATAAAAAAGTTTTTGGAGGTACGGAACCTTTTTTTGAAAAAGGTTCCGAGGTGAAAAGTTTTTGGGAGGGGGTGGTAGGGGGAACACTTTTTTCAAAAAGGGTTCCCCTTACAAAGCGAAAGTTTTTGGGAAGTCTGAAACCCTTTTTTCTAAAAAGGGTTTCAGGAAAAGAAGTGATCAAAAAGGGTTTCCTCTAAGAAGTTTGAGTAGGAACACGCCGCGGGTTTTTTGGGGGTTCCAGAATATTTTTTGGAGTTGGAAACCTTGTTTTTTTAGCCAGGTTTGTGGTTTTTGGGGGGGGAGGTATTGGGTAGGTAGGAATATCCAGGTGATTTTGGATTTTTGGAGGAAGGAGTGGAGGGAGGAGTAGAAGAGTTGAGCTTGTTTGTTCATATTGAGTTTTTGGAGGTAGAGGCCTTGGGTGGGGGAGTGGAGGGCGAAGTGGGTAGGGGAGTAGATGCTGAGGATTTGGAAGGTTTTGGCTTGGGCGTAGTATCCCAGTCGGGCGTCTGGTCCTATGAGGTTGGATTTTCCGGCGATTTGGAGTAGGTATTCTCCGCCTTGTTTGAGGTATTGTTTATCGGTTCCTAGGGGGCGCAGGCCGACGGGTAGGGTGATGGCTAGGAGCAGTGGCCAGGCGAGGGAGGGGTGTGGTAGGTGTTTGCGGACGGTTGGCCAGATGCGTTTTATTCCCCATGGCATGGGTAGGATCCAGAGCATGGCCAGTTGGAAGGTGAGGCGTTTATCGGCTCGGAAGAGGGCGAACATTCCTTGGAAGAGGCAGAGGAAGAGCAGGAGGGCGAGGAGGTATTTTCGCCGAGGGGAGGGGGTGGAGAGCAGGCCGAGGGTTCCGAGTAGGAACAGGGGGAGGTAGCACATTTCGACCAGATAGAGGGTATTTTTGTAGAGGTTATATGCGGTTTTTTTGAGGAAGTTCAGAAAATTTTGCAGGTTAGGGGATTGGAGGAAGGTTTTGGCGGTTGTGGTTTGGAGGATGTTTCGTTTCAGGGTGAGTTTCCAACTACCTGGTTGAGCTCCGTAGAGGCCTTGGTTTTGTTTTATCCACATTAGATAGGGGAGCACGAGCAGGAGGGAGGGGATCCAGAGGTAGAGCAGGCAGGTCCAGGGTTTTTTTTCTTGGATGAGGGTCCAGGCGCTGAAGAAGAGTAGGGCGAGGATTCCTTCTGGTCGGACTAGGTATCCGTAGCAGGTCATGCTGCCTATGGCGAGGTAGAGGGATTTTTTTTTGCTTTGCCACGCTTGGTAGAGCAGGGCCCAGCTTCCTAGGAGTAGGGAGGCGAAGAGGCTATCTGAGAGCACTCTAATGCTGTAGCGTATTCCGTAGGGGAAGATGGCGATAAGCAGGCTAGTTTGTAGTGCGATCTGTGGTCCTTCTGGTCGGAGGGAGTAGGCGATCAGGATTATTAGGGCGAGTTGGGCGAGGATATTGACCAATCGAGCCCAGAGTTCTAGGTGTTTTCCGTATCCTAGGGCGACCAGGGCGGGGTAGCCGGGGGGGTAATAGTGTTTGAGGGCTTGTTTGTATTGCCCTTGGGCGTAGAGGCGAGCGGCGCGCAGGTATTCCACTCCATCCCGGCTGATGACGGGTTGCCAGAGCAGGATTGCGCCGACTCGTACGGTGGCGGCTAGGGAGACGATGAGCAGGAGTATTTTCCAGAAATGCTTTTGAGTTTTATCTGGAGAGGAAGGGGAGTCGTTTTCCATAGCCCAAATCCGATGCGATGGAAATCCTACGCAGAAGCAGGCATAGGATAGCGGCGGTGGCGTCTGAGACGGTGAACACTTCCTCATCGACGTGGAGATGGAATTCCGGTCGTTTTAGGTCGAAGTAATTGGCGCGGAATTCATCCATTAGGGTTTCGAGGGGGACTTTGTAGATTTGGTCCACGGTATCGGGATCGATATCCCATTTTTCTGGGGAGGGGACGGTACCTAGGTAGATATGGGCGTCGAACTCTAGGTTGTGGAGGGGGTAGAGTCCTAGGTATCCGTAGAGTCGGATATCTTTTGGTTGCAGGCCGATGTCTTTTTCTACATTTTCGTACATAGTGCTTTGGGGAGAAGGGGTGCAGCGGATGCCGCCAGGGAGGTAGATCAAGCTGGAGAGGGGCACGGGATCTGAGCGGACTAGCAAGGTGAGGCTTGGTAGATCGTCGACGATGGGGAGTAGGAAGGCTCCTGCTTCTCTATGGGTGTAGGGCCAGGATTTGGGTTCTACGTTTTCGCAGGCCTGTTGAAATTGTTTTTCATAGTCGGAAAAATTCACGGCAAATCTCCTTAAGAAAGGATGTATATCTTCGTAGATAGAAAAGGAAAATCGAGGATTGAAATTGACATTTTGGGAAGTTAGGTTAGGATGGAGAATTTGGGAGTTTTTTGATAGAAAAGGTTCCAAAAAAGGCGTTAGGAAGGGTTAGGGGAAAAAGTTTTTGTATTATATCCTTGGATGAGGAAAAAAACAGTGAACTTTTTGGCGATTTTTTTCGTTTTTTCTTTAAAAGGGGTTTTTTATGAGGCAGACATTTCTTTGGTTTAGTGTTGTGATTTTGGGAATAACCTTTGGGGTGATCTTCTGGAAAATGGACCAGGGCTCTTTTCCGCAGCTCCAAAACTCGCCTTACGATCAGGCAAAATTGGGAGGAATTCCCTCCACTCGTCTCACCTCTCCCCATGCTCAACCTCAAAACCACTCCCCCGCCCAATCCTCATCTTTTCCGAACGCTCCCGTTCAGTTTCATCCTTCTTCTACCAAAGCGCTTATCCAAGATGCTTCTTCCCCTAGCTCTTCTGTCAAGGGTGCTTCTTCCGCCAAGGGTGCTTCTTCTGCCAAGGGTGTTTCTTCTGCCAAGAAGTCCAACCCGGGGCCTTCACGGCCTCGTTCTTCTGCTGGGAAGGATTCTGCTGTTTGGCCCAAGCTTTGCTTTAGACTAAAGGATAAAAATTTCCACGTAGACTTTAAGAAGAAGATTATTTACGTCAAAGGTTTTGTCTGTATTCCCAAGGGGTTGGTGGAGGTGATGGCTTGCACCATGCGGGGGAAGCGCCACGAGTCCGTTTTTGTTTTGCTTTGCCAGCCTCAGAAGTTTCAGCAAGCGCTTCTTATTTTTGGGTTGGTGCCCTCCCATGAGGTAAAGATTTTTGGTCAGCAAGGGGCTCTTACCAAGGGTCCGAGGGTGTACATGTACGCTTTGTGGAAGGATCCTTTGGCGAAGAAGATGGTGATTTTCCGGGCAGAGGATCTGATTTTCAACAGAAAGACCTACACCACAATGAAGCGCACTGGTTGGGTGTTCAACGGTTCTCGTTTCATCAAGCACCGCTATCGGGACAAAGCGGGTAAGGCGGTGATTCGGGAAATTTTCATGGCGGATTATGCGGGCAATGTGGTCACCGTTTACCACGATCCCGATTCCATTTTGGACAATCCGCTTAAAGAGGGGGGAGACGATACCATTTGGTACGCCAATTACCAGTTGCTACCTCCCAAAGGTCATCCTGTGGAGCTTATTTTCACCACCAAGCCCAATCCCCAATGGGATGGATTTTTGGACCTTTTTCTCAAGGAGGAGGCGCGAAAGCTTAGGGAGCAGCAGGCGAAGGGGCGAGGAGCTGGGCAGCGTTCTTCTCCGGTACCGAAGGGGGATTCCTCTACTAAGCGTCAGAATTAGGTCAGAGGGCTAATTTTCTTCTAGGTGGCGGAAGTAGGTGAGAGCGATGGCTGGTTTTGGCAAGGATGTTCCTAGGTTTCTGGAAAAATTGAGAGAGTTTCACCTTCGATGCCTTTGGTATCGATTATTGGAGCGTTTGTTCCGGTGGTTTCTTTTTTGGGCGGGTGTAATTTTTATTGGTGCGGCGGTGTGGCGGTTGTATTCTCTTCCGTTTTGGCCTTTTGTTTTTTTGTTATTTTTGGCGTTGGTGGATGCGGGGCGTCGAGTTTATCAGAGCTTATGGAGCTTAGAGGACACTGCTTTGTGGTTGGATAGAACCTATCGGTTGCAAGACACTTTGGCCACGGCTTTGGAGTTGTATCGCACTGCTTCTGTGTCTGAGGGGTTGCGGAGGCGGATATTTTGTGAGGCGGCGGAGCGTTGCGGGGGTATTCCTTCGTTTGTGTTTTCCGGGCCTTCGCCTGTTTTGCAGGTATTTTTTGTTGTAGGCATTGCTCTTTTCCTTCTTTCGGGACGTCTTTCGTCTTTGTCGGTAGAGTCTTCGGAGGAGGTATTGCATCCGGTGCAGATGGGGAAGGTGGCTTTTTGGGTGGAGGATTCTTCTTCTTGGCGTGGGAAGGAGTTTGCTGTTGGAACGGATCGCAAAGCGGGAGGTGGAGCGCCCAATCCCTTCGCTGTGGGGGGAGGAGGCAGTCCAAAGTCCATGCGATCCTCTTCTTCTGGAGGGCGGAGGGGGGAGAAGTCTTCAGCAAAGCGGGCAGCTGTTGGAACGAAGGATAGGGGATCGGCTTTCCGAGGGGGGGCTGTGGGGACGCGT
>RFKQ01000154.1 GCA_003694635.1 Planctomycetota bacterium | reverse complement strand
GTTCTTCGAGGGGTTTAAGCTGGGCTTGCAGGTGGAAGAAGGTTTCAAAATCCTTTTGTTTTTCTTGGAGTTGATGGATTTGTTTTTGCAGTTGATGGAGTTCTTTTTGGAGTTTTTCTCGTTGTTGGTAGGTGGAGTTAAGTGTTTGGATTTTTTGTAGATTTTGCTGGTGGAGTTGTTGTTTATGTTGAAGTTTTTGGTAGAGGAGGTCGAGTTCACCTGGACTGCGTTTAGTTTTCCGCTCTCCTTGTAGGGGTTGGGAGGTCAGTTTATAGTAATCGGAGCGGATTTTTTCTAGGATTTCATCTTTGGGGAAGAGTTGGGCTAGGCTTTCGAAGAGTGTTAGTTGGAGGGGCATACCTCGTTGGGAGGGGGCGAGTTTTTCCATGGGCATTTGGCAGACGAAGAGGGCTTGGAACAGAGCGATGGGATCTTTGATTTTGAGGTAGTTCCAGAGCTTATGGTTTGCTTGGGATAGGGTTTTTGTGTTGGGGCGATGGTGATTGCTGCAGATGGTATAGGTTTGGTTCTGGTTTTTGAGAGTGGCTTGGAGTAGATTTTTGGAGAAATTTCGTTGGATGATAAGTTTTCCTTGGGGGAGGGCTAGGTGGAGTTCTCCGCCGAATTTGGTATGATTTTGCCAGGGTTGGTCATGTTTTTTGGGTTCGCGAGGTTGGTATCCGAAGAGTAGTCGGGCGATGGCGCGGAAGAGGGTAGATTTTCCAGCCTCGTTTGGTCCGAGGATGAGTTGCAGGCCGGTGGGGGAGAAGGTGAAGGTTTTTTGGGAGAATTTGCCGAAGCCATGGACAGAGACTTGGAGAATTTTCATTTTGGGCTTTAGTGAGGTTGGATAGAGAATTCTTGTTCTATTTTTTCGTAGTAATCTAGGACGTTGCGGACATAGTTTCTTTTTTCGATGTAGGAGAGGGGGAAGAAGCTGCGTTTAAAGCCGTAGATGATAAGGTGTTTAAGATCTCTTGGGCGGAGGTGAAAATTTTCGATAGCGAGGAGGATTTCTTTGGTAACAGTGGTATTGGAGACGGTTCGGTTATCGGTGCAGAGGGTAGCGGAGATGCGTTTTTTCACCATTTCGCCGAAGGTATGGTGGGCCATTTTTTTTAGGTTAGGGTTGGTTTGGACGTTGCTGGAGAGGCAGACTTCGATGGTGATGCGTCGATCGGCGATATATTGGGCGAGTTCTTCCACGTAGCGGTGTTTATCTTGGATATTTTTGTTATCGATTAGCCAGGTGCTAAAGAGGTGGTATCCGTGTCCGATGCGATCGGCGTGGAGGTCTGTGATAGCTTGGAAGATACTTTCGGGGCCGTAGGCTTCCCCGGCGTGGACGGTTTTTTTGAGGAAGTTTTTATGACAGAAGGAATAGGCGTCTACATGGTCTTCTGCGGGGTAGCCGTTTTCTTGGCCGGCGAGGTCAAATCCGACGATGGGGATGCCGTATTCTCGTCGGATATTGACGGCGGCTTGAGCGAGTTCTAGGGAGGCCATGGCGTAGACTTTTTTGCGTTGGGTGTAGGGGTGGACGCGTAGGATATCGGCGTAGTAGGAGGCGAAGCCTTCATGGAACATGCGCAGGGCGCAGACGATAATTCCGTATTCAAAGGGAGGTTCCTTGCCGTTGCGGATTTCTTCTTTGGCATTGATTTCTTCTTTGGCTAGTTTCAGGCCGCGATGGACGCTTAGCAGGACATCTTCCATGTTCATTTTGGAGTTGATATGGAGTTGTGGGGCAAAGCGGGGTTCGATGTAGCGCACACCTTCGTGGAAATTATCCATGGCCAGTTCATAGCTGACTCTTTCTAGGGCGTCGGGGGTTTGCAAAGTGGCGACGGTATACTTAAATCCTTTGAGGTATTCTTCGAGGGAGTTATAGCGTTCTTTGAAGACGGTTTCTCTTAGACCTTCTTCATCGTAGGAGGGAAGTTCCACATTTTGTTCTTTGGCTAGTTCGATGAGGGTAGGGAGTCGGATAGATCCATCGATATGGACGTGGAGATCGGTTTTAGGTAATTTTAGGATGAGTTCTTTGCTCCACCAGGATTTGGATTTGGTTGGGGTGTTGGGGGTAGTGTTCATAGGTATATTTCCCTTTGTAGAATGGTTGAAAGATCATAGGGGATTGTGGGAACGCTGATTAGATAAGTTTTTGAGTAAGGTCTAGAGGAATAGCCACAGCAGGAGGGTGGAGATGGTGCTTAACAGGAGGAGGTATAGCCAGAATTTCCAGTCGTGGGGGAGAAGGGGGTGTTTTGAGGGGAGGTTTTGGGTGGCAGGGGAGGTTGTTTTTTCTTGGGTAGGTGAAGGATTTTTGGTAGTAGAGGGGTTGAAGGAGAGGTGATGGAGGAAGTGGAGGAGTTCTTCGGCGAGTTTTGCGGCGGAGGGGTAGCGGTGATTTTTTTCCTTGTGCATAGCGCGCAGGATAATTTTTTCCAGTTGTAAGGGGAGAGATGGTTGGATTTGGCGGGGGAGTGGGGGGGATTTGAGCAGAACTTGGCAGATAATTTCCATGGTGGATTTACCTTCGAAGGGGCGTCTACCTGTTAGGCATTCGTAGAGGATGACGCCGAAGGAATAGATATCACTTTGGGCATCGATTTGTTGGATTTCACCTCTAGCTTGTTCGGGAGCCATGTAGTGGGGGGTTCCCAATGTGGTTCCTGTGCGGGTGAGTCGGGAGTCTGTTTTAACATTTTTGGCTAATCCAAAGTCCATGAGATAGGGTTTGTTTTTTTTATCCACGAGGATATTGGAGGTTTTGAGGTCTCTATGGACGATACCTTGCTGGTGGGCGAACTCTAGAGCGTGGAGGGCTTGGATTAGGATTTCAAGCAAGGTAGATAGAGATGGCTGTTTTAGTTGGATGTATTTTTTTAGGGATATTCCTTCTACGTATTTCATCACGAGGTAGGAGTATTCTTTCCATTGGCCGAAGTCGTATAGAGGGATGATATTGGGGTGTTGGAGTTTTGCTGCGGTGCGGGCTTCTCGTTTAAAGCGTTCGGAGTCGATAAATTTTTTGTGTCTTCCGGAGAGAATTTTCAGGGCAACAGGGATGTGGAGGTTGGTATCTTTGGCGAGGTAGACCTCTCCCATTCCTCCTTTTCCTAGGGGTTTGATGATTTGGAATTTTCCTATTTGGGAGGGGGTTTGGGGTTTTATTCGGCTGGAGTATTTTCCCGGCTTGGGGTGGTGTGTTGGTAGATTTTGTTGGATAATTTGGGAGGAGGCGAGTTGTTGAATTTTTTCGGCTTTGGCGGGGGTAAGTATTCCTAGGTGGACAAAGAGGTCGGAGAGGAGGAGAGAGGAGGTTGGGCCGGGGAGGAGTTGGAAAGCTTCTTCCACTTCTTTTTGGGTGAGGAAGTTTTCACGGAGGGCGATTTCGATAAAGGCCTTATCTTCGGGTTTAAGGGAATGTAGGGAAAAGGAGCTTTTTTTCATTTGGTATTGCATTGGGAGGGTTGGGGTTAGGAGCGGTTAAGGATTTTTTTTACACGTGCTAGGAGTCTTTTTTCTTTGATGGGTTTGATGAGGTAGTCTTCTGCGCCGAGGTCGAAGCCTTCCATTTCCATTTCTTCGCTATCTTCGGAGGTTAGGAAGATCATAGGGGTAGATATGCCGAGTTCAGATTTTTTTTTCGCCAATTCAAAGCCGTTGATTTTGGGCATATTTAGGTCGGAGATGATGAGGTCAAAATTTTTTTGTTTAAGGATTTCCAAAGCTTCTGCGCCGTCTTTGGCGGTAGAGACGCTGTATTGATTTTCTTGGAGGGTGAGGGTGAGGAGGTGCCGAACGACTTTGGAGTCATCGACTACGAGGATTTCTGCTTTGGAGTGGGGCTGGGGTTGGGGGAGGGGGAGGGATTTTCCTTCGAGGTAGAGGAGGAGGTCATCGATAAGTTCGGAGGGATTTTTGTACCGTTCTGCTCGGTTGGGTTGGGTCATTTTTTTCACGATTTGGGTGATGGGGTTGGAGAGTTGGGGGCGGTATTTTTGGACGCTAGGTAGGCCTTGGGAGATGCGTTTGGCCATAGCGAGGAGGGAGGAGGTATTGCTATAGGGGAGGACGCCGGTAAGCATTTCAAAGAAGGTAATTCCTAGGGAGTATATATCGCTACGTGTGTCCACATCGTCGGGGTGGGTGAGTTGTTCTGGAGAGATATAGTGAGGAGTTCCCATCACGATCCCGGTTTTGGTGAGGCTTCCGTCGTCTTGGTATTTGGACAGACCTAGGTCTCCGAGTTTGGCGAGGCCGTCGTGGGTGAGGAAGATATTTTGTGGTTTGATATCTCTGTGGAGGATATGGAATTGGCTGGCGTATTCGAGGGCTTTTGCAATTTGTAGGATGATTTGAGCGGCTTCTTTTTCTTCGAAGTATTTATGATTTTTGAGGTATTTTGCCACATCGATGCCGTCGATATATTCCATGGAGAAGTAGAAGAAGCCGTCCACTCGTCCGGCGTCGATACCTTGGACGATATTGGGGTGTTGAAGTTTTGCGGAGAATTGGGCTTCTCGGAAGAAGCGTTCGATGTATTCGGCATTGCGCGCTGCTTGAGGGTGTAGGATTTTCAGGGCTACCACTCGGTTCATGCTAAGTTGGATGGCTTTGTAGACATCGGACATACCGCCTTCGCCGATTTTTTCTATAATTTTATAGCCACCAAGGTGTTGTGGAGGGGTTTGGGAGTAGGAAAAGAGGCGTTCCAATCGGATTTTTTGATCGAGGGTAATGTCGCCTTTTTCGAGTAGGATGGTAAGTAGATCTTTGTAGATTTTGGCGGAATGGAGTTTTTCCTTATAGCGGATGGCTTGGCGCAGTTGTTCGATGGTAATGATTTGATCGTCCACGAGGATTTGAGCTTTTAGCTTTTCCTCTTTGGTGAGCACATTTGTATCCTTGATAAGAGGGAAGAGTTAAATCCTGCTTAACCAATAGACGGGAGAGAGGTAGAGTTGGGGGGAGTTGTATTTATAATTATATCAAAAAGTTGGAAATTTCTCAAAGTTTTTTTCAATTTTATTTTTGTTTTTGCTATCGGTATTGTCCGAAGAGGGAGAGGTATTTGATTAGGCTGCCGCGGGTGACCCAGAAGTAGAATTTTTCCGTTTGGAGGGGGGGAAGGATGAGGGATTTTGTGGTTTGTGGAGAGCGGATGAGAACAATGGTTTTGCGAGGTTGGAATTGGAAGATAAAGTGAAGGGGGGTATTGGTATCTGAAGAGAGTGGCAGGATAGGTTTAGATAGGTGGCCAGGGGGTGTTTTTTGCTCTGTATAGTAGAAGTATTCTTCTAGGGACAGGGCGCTGGAGTAGAGTTTTTGTTCGCTGAAGAAGAATGTAAGGTGTTTTGGACCTATTCTCAGCGAGAGGGCAAAGGGGGGGGAGGAGAGGGGGTTGGCGAGGATTTTGATTTGAAATTTTTCAATTTTTTTCCATTTATAGGCAAAGGAGAGAGGATTTTCTTTTAGATCATTGTCGGTACCAGAGAAGATCATGGCATTGTTGACGATACTCCAGCGTCCCATAGATCCCCAATCTTCTACTTCTTGGGGGTATTTGCAGTGGTATTCTAGAGTTCGTTTATTGTTGGATTCTAGGTAAAGGGCGCCTTTAAAGATTTGGCTTTCTTGGATAATATTTTGGTAGGTTTTTAGAAAGGGGCTGAGGTGGGTATTTGTCCAGTTTCCGTAAACATGGAGTTTATGATTACGGGCGTAGATATTAAAAATGTTGGGAGGATCGTGGATTTGCCAGTGATAGTTTTTTTGTTGGATGGTGATTTTTGCAGAGTGAGATAGGTAGATTTGGTGATTTTGGAATAGGTTTCGAAAGGAGGGGGGGATTTTGCGTTGGTTGAGGAGTTGTTTGGAATAGAGGAGGAGGGGGGTATCAAAGATTTTCAGAGCTTCGAAAATGTAATTTTTCGACTTTTGGTATTGTCCTTGTAATAGAGCGATTCGACTGAGCAGAAGGAGTTGGATACTTTGAATTTCATGGAAATAGACCTGAAAAAATTTGGTTTTAGATTGTTTGTTTAGTTTTTGAATTTGGTACAGATATCTTTTTAAAATGGGTAGGGATTGGGAGAAGAGATTTTGAAAGATTTGGCTAAAGGTGTAGAATTGAGAGAGCTCTTGTTGGAGCAAGTCAGTGGAAACGTAAGGGCTAAGGGATTGTACAATCAGGTGTTTGATCGCTTTTGGGTCAGAGTTTTTGGATAGATAAAAAACTTGACAGAATATTTTTGAAAAAAGTATCTGCCATTTCAGTTTCTTGTAGATATGGGTATTTTGATATTTTTTTTGGAGAAGCTGAAAGTATTTCATTGCTTCTGGGTATTGTCTCTTGATCCATAGATTTTTGGCTTTTAGCCAGAGCTTAGCGGCTTGGAGCTGCTTGTATAGTCTTTCTCTGTATTTGTGGGGAAGATTGAAGCTATTTTTGGTGAAAACTTGGTCTAAGAGGTCGGGTAGGTTAGGGGAGTTAAAAAAGTTTTCCATTTCTTGCCAATTCTTTTTTTTGAGCAGATTTAGAAAGGTTTGGTAGGTTTGGAGAACTTTTTGCATCAGTGGCAGATAGTGTCTAAGCCAAGGAGTAGGAGGGAGGTTTTTTAGTTGTTGGAAGAGTTTTTGTTTTTTTTGAGTATTTTTTTTCCACAAGGTTTGGAGGCTTTGGAAAAAGATTTTTCTTGCCTCTTGGTTAACTTGATTGGTGACGATTTGTTTTGCGGCTTGATAGAGAGAGGGATTGACTTGGGAGGGATCTTGAATTTGGTTTAGGTAGCGTTGGAGGAGTTGAGCTTGAAGTTTTCCAGGTGGTTCTGCTAATAAGAATTTCAGGGATAAATTGGGTTTGTTGATCCATCCAACGATTTGGAGGATATAGATGGGGTGTAATTTTTGTAAAAATTTTGTGGTAGATAGAGATTGGGGTTTATTGCTGAACTTTTGCTCTTTGCTTAGAATAAAATTTAATTGGTTGTTTAGATGGAATTTATGGGTTTTGGTAATAAAGTAATCCCATTTATTTTTTGTTTTTCCATTCAGTTCAATTTCCATATAGGTATGGTCTTTGAAATATAGTTTTAGAGGGGTGTTTGGTTGACTAGGGTAGAAGCGGGAGAGGTATTGTTGAAATCGGTGGTATATGGTGAGAAAAGGTTGGATATCCTTATAGATATTTTTAAGTTTTTTTTGCCCGAGTGGAGTAAAAATACATTGGGTGCATTGTTTATATTTTGTTTCAAGCAGGCGATATTGTTTTTTTTGGATATAATTTTTAAATTTTTTTTGAATGTTTTGTAGTTTTTTCAGTTCCACTTGTTCAAGTTGGGAAAGAAGTTGTGATTGGTATTTTTGCACATAGCGATGGATTATATGGAAATTAAAGATTTTGAATAAGTTGAGTACTTTTAGAACTTCGTTGATATTGACCTGTTTTAGATCATCGAGATCAGGTTGTTTTCTAGATTGTTGGATACGATCTCTTACTTTTTGGTAGTAGGAGGTTAGGATTTCGATCAAGTCTTCATCTAGGATTTGGGTATTGCTTTGGCGGAGTTGGAGGAGGATTTTGCGCAGATTATGATGATCGTAGGCGGTGATAGCTTGTTGGCATTTTTCCATAAGATAGAGGGGGTCTTGGGAGCTTTTTGAGACGCTGGATACTTTGTAAAAGATGGCAAATCCGATGATGAAGACACCAAGGAGGGCTAGGAAAAGTAGAAGATCCCAGCGCGTTTTTTGGACTGCGTTGTAGAATTTTTTCCAGCCGGCTTGGACGAACTTAGAGATTTGGGAGGCGCGCTGTTTTAGTGCGGGGATAAGCTGAAAGGATGATTGGGTCGTGGGGGATGTTTCTGTGCTCAGGATATCGGGATCAAACAGACTATCGTCAATGAGATTTGTTTCTGTTTTTTGGGTGGTGAGTTCCAGGCTAGGGTGGAGGAGTTGTTTGAGGGCGTGCAGGGTTTCTTCTGCGGATTGATATCGTTCTTTGGGGGATTTACGAAGCATTTTTTCGACAACAGCAGCGGTTTGAGAGGAGACATTGGGGTTGATTTCCCGAACAGGTTTCAGGGGTTCAACGATATGTTTTTTTCGTATTTCAAGGTGGTTTTTTCCTAGAAATGGAGGGTGTCCGGTGAGCATATGGTAAAAATTTGCTCCTAGGGAGTAGATATCCGAGCGGTTGTCGATATCCGGTCGATTGGCCGCTTGTTCTGGAGACAGGTAGTAGGGGGGAGGTAGGAGGTGTTTAGGGGTAGTTTGAGGTGTAGCGATAAATTTTAACATTCCCAAATCCAGGAGTTTGACTTCATCTTCTTGAGAGACCATAATATCGTTGGGGCGAAGGTCTTGGTGGAGGTAGTTTTTGGAGTGGATATAGCGTAGGGCTTCGGCGAGTTGGATAGTGATTTCGATGGCATATCGTTCGGCGAGGGTTTTTTGTTGTTGTAGGATGGTGGAGAGGGTAAGGCCTTCGATAAGTTCTCTGGCGATAAAGTGAAGGTTTTTATCTTTGCCGATTTCGTAGCAACGGACAATATTGGGGTGGGAGAAGAGGCTGAGGGCTTTGGCTTCTTCAAGAAAGCTTTGGAGGTAATGAGAATTTTTTTGCAGTTCGGGTTTGAGGATTTTGAGAGCTACAATTTGTTGGGTTTGGATATGTGTGGCTTTGCAGATGGTAGAGGTGGAGCCTTGGGCAATTTTTTCTAAGATTTCATAGTTTCCTAGGCGATTTTTCCCGAGGGTGCGGCGGATTTCTTGGTATTGTTGGGGGGTGATGATTTCTTTTTCTAAGAGAATTTTATCCAATTTTTTAGGGTTGCCGAGGAGTTGAAGTTTTTCGAGTTCTAGGATGCATTGTTCGAGTTGTTCTTTGGAGACAAAGTTTCTTCTAAGTGCGATTTGCCCTACTTTAAAATCGTCTTCGCTGAGCATAGAGGTTCGTCCTTGGGTTTAGATAACAAATAGAAATTCAATTGATTGCGTCTTCTTTTTTGTAGCTTTTCTTTTCGTCTTTTGGGGGTAGGTAAAATTATAAAGGGAAAAATTTGTTTTATCAACAATTTTTCTCCACAACAAATTAGCCATTTTGGCTAGAGGGCACGTATAACTTTTAAGAAAATGGAGTAAGTTATAGATAGAAAAATTTATAAAAATAAAAAGGAGGCAAATTATGTATATGATGTGGATTATTTTTGATCCAATGTATTTCGTTTTTTTGGCACCGGCATTGATTTTGATGGCGATAGCTCAGTTTTGGATTCGTTCGGCATTTGCCAAATATTCTCAGGTGACCACTTCTTCTCAAATGACGGGGGCGGAGGTGGCTCGGGCGATTTTGGAGGCCAATGGGATTTACGATGTACGGGTGGAGATTAGTGAAGGTTTTTTAAGCGATCATTACGATCCCATGGAGAAGGTGTTGCGTCTTTCCCCGGAGGTTTATCATTCGCCTTCAGCGGCAGCGGTGGGGGTAGCGGCGCATGAGGTGGGGCATGCGATTCAGCATGCCAAGGGCTATGTACCGTTGTACGTGCGTTCTGCGTTGGTGCCTTTGGTGCAGTTGGGTTCTACGTTGTATTTACCTCTTTTGCTTTTGGGGATGTTTTTGGCGAGTTTTCAGTTGTTTATGGCGGGGATCATTTGCTTTGGAGCGATTGCTGTATTTCAGATTGTTACGTTGCCTGTGGAGTTTGATGCATCGGCGCGGGCGATTCGTCAGATTCAGGAATTGGGGATTGTGCGTGGGGAGGAGGTGGTGGGTGCCAAGAGGATTTTAACCGCTGCGGCGTTAACTTATGTAGCTGCGGCGATTCAGTCGGTTTTGACCATTCTTTACTATCTTTGGAGAGCTGGCTTATTAGGTGGAGGAGACGACTAGAGGTAGAGGAAGCTTCTTGGAAAAAGCGAAAGCAGCTGGAGTAGACCTCCAGCTGCTTTCATTTGGGTTTCGGGTTGCGAATGGAGGGAGAGGGTGTTTTTTGGTGGGGGAATTATTCTTTTCGTTTGCCGGCTTTTTTATCTATTAAGAAGAGGGCTTGGGGGGAGTCTCCGATCATTTTGAGTTGTTGTACGATTTCATCGGCAGCGGCTTCTTCATCCACTTGTTCGCTAACGAACCATTGCAGAAAGACCTCGGTGGCGTAATCGTTTTCTTCTTTGGCGAGTTTCACGAGGTTATGGATATGCTGGGTGACTTCCTGTTCGCTTTTGTAGGTATCTTCATAGGCTTCTAAGGGGGATTGCCAGGAGTTTTTGGGCTTTTGGATTTGTTCCAGTTCGACTTTTCCGCCTCTGGAGTGGATATAGTGGTAAAATTTCATGGCGTGTTCGAATTCTTCCTTGGATTGGAGTTTCATCCAAAGGGCGAACCCGGAGTAGTTTTGTTGGGTAAACCAGGCGGACATGGAGAGGTAGAGGTAGGCAGAGTAGAGTTCTCGGTTGAGTTGTTGGTTGAGCTCTTGGAGCATTTTTGTGGATAGGTTCATTTTCTTATCCTTTCTGAGGAAGAATTCAAAAGTTGGATTGGAGCTTTGCTTAAAAAATTTTGTTTAGAGGTCCCATTCATGGACCAGTTTCCATTTTAGGCTAGCTAGGTTTTCGAGTTGATTTGGGGAGAAGATTTCTTTTTCTTGGGCGAAGAGTTCGATGACTTTTTCGTTCATTTCTCGCAGACGGAAGGCGAGGATTTTTGCAATAAAGTTGAGGATTTCGATGGCGAGGGGATGGTTATTTTCGAGGAGGTGTTGGAAATCTTTTGTAGAGATTTCGTGGATTTTGGTTGGTTGGGCGGCGGTGGCGGTGGC
>RFKQ01000153.1 GCA_003694635.1 Planctomycetota bacterium | reverse complement strand
GAATTTTATGGTTAAAGGGGAGTGGGGTTTTTTATTGGTGTGGGAGATGGGGGATTTTGGGGTGGATTGGAACTGTTTATGGAGGTATGGTTTTCTTTTTTGATATCGCTGGATTCTAGCCTTGTGGCGCATGGCATCGAAGGCTTTATCTTGTCGTTTGGCCCATAGATTTAGGAGGAAGATGATGAGGGTGGTAAATATTCCTACTCCTACGATGAGGTAGGCGAGCTGATTGAATGGGAGTTTTTCGAAGGGGATATTGTGATATTTTTTCATGTTTTTTGCGATGATGAGGGGAAGTTGAATGACTTTTCCTTGGGTGGTTTCAAAGGCGTAATTTTTGCTGAAGACTCCGTAGAGTTCCACTACATCTTTTCCGGGGTGGAAGGTTTGTTTTTTTTCTGTGAGTACGATTTCGAAGAATTTGCGGTGTTTATCTACCACGAGTCCGCGCCAGACGTACTGGACACCGCAGGGATGGCCTTGGTTATCGAGGAGGTATCCGTAGAGGTAGAGAAGGGTTCCGATGAGGTGGACAAATTTTCCTCGATATTTTTCGGGATATCGGCGCAGTTGGTAGAATCTAGCTCGGGGTGGTGAGGATTGGAGGATAGCGGTGTGGGGAGTGGATTCGATGAGGTGTAAAAAGTAATAGAGATCGGGGGATTCGAAGGGGGTATTGTCTTGGATAGCTTGTTCAAATTTTAGATTGCGTTGGAATTTGGTGGAGGTAGGGAGATGGGAGGGGGGAAGTAGTTTTCGTGTTAGGAAGAGGGGAATGGATTTGGATTGTTGATTTTGGAGAGGTAGGGAGTAGATTTTGCAGAATAGACCGGTGAATTCGGCTTGGTTTTGGGGGTAGATTTTTTCTCTTTCGAGGGAGAGGACTTCGACGTTTTTTCCCTCTTTCGTGCGGAGCATACAGCGCCAGACGAAGTGGACGCCGGAGGGATTGTTTTTTTCTCGCGCCATTTTATGAGGTTTGAGCAATTGGATTTTTCCGGATACTTTGAGGAATTTGGCTCGGTAGAGGTGGGGGGTTTTTTGAAGTTGAGAGATAGAGATGGTTGGGGCGGTTTTATGGGTTTCTTGCCACATTTCGGGTGATAGGGAGTTGACCCAGTGGAGGAAGTAGTAGACTTCGTTGGATTCGAAGGGGGTGTAGTCGCGGATTCGTTTTTCCAGGGTTATGTTGCGCACAAAAGGGGTAGGAGGTTTGGAGTTAGGAGGGAGTAAGATGGATTTGGGGGGGGGAGATTTGGTGGGATGTTGAGGGATGATGGGGGATGATGGAGTGCGAGGGGTAGGCAGGAAGGGATTCCATAGAATCAGCCCAATGAGGATAAGGAAAAGAATGGTCATGAAGAAGAGTTTTTTCTTTTCTGTTTGGGTGGTCAGAGGGGAGGTGGATTTCATTTTTTTTGACTCACTAGGGCGTATAGGAGGCTATGGGGTGATGGTTGTGATATTTTTTTCATACAGGGATATGCTTATCCGTGGATTTCGAGCCCTTAAGATGTATGGGGAGGCGACAATGGGGATGAGAGTTTTTGGAGGTTATGGTTTTAGGGGAGTTCTTTCTTTTTTAGGAGGGTGCCATCGAAGTAGCAAAATTTGGTTTTTAGTCCATATTTTTTACGGCACAGTGGGCAGACTTTGATGATTTCTTTCTTTTTAGTTATTTTGGTGGAGGCGGTGGTTTTCGTAGGTTTTGGTCGAATTCCCTTTAGTTCTCTTAGAGCTTTTTCGATTTCTTCGTCGGTTGTTTTGGTAATTTTTTTATATTTTTCGTAGTATTGGATGGCTTTTTTCTTATCTTTTTCTTGTTGTTTTTTATCGCTGGAGAGAGCGGGGTAATATTGGTAGTAGAGGTATCCTAGGCGTCGGTAGGCGAGGGGATATTGGTCATTGCTTTTTTGGATAGCTTCGTTATATTTTTGGATAGCGGCGATTTGATTTCTTTCTTCTAGAGCGAGTCCGTGGTAGAAAGGGATTTCGGGATTTTGGTTATCGAGGGTTTCGCATTCTCGGAAGCCTTTTAGGGCGTTATCGGTGTTTCCTAGTCCGAAGTCGCACTGGGCCAAGCCGAATTTAGCTTCCAGGTTTTGGGGGTAGTGTTTTAGGGTTAGGTTATAGAAGCGCAGGGCTTCGTCGTAATCGGCTTGTTTCAGGCAGCTGTAGGCCATTCCGAGGAGGGCGGTTTTGTTGGGTTTTTCGGGGTTTTGTTTGATGACTTTCAGGTAGTACTCTCTAGCTTTGGTGTATTGTTGGGTACGTCGATAGGATTCGGCGAGGTGGAGGTAGGTATTTTTGTAGCCATTTTCGTAGCCTTGTTTGGTGGCGAGTTCCAGGGTTTTTGTATATTGTTCGATAGCTTTTTTATAGTTTTCAAGGTAGTAGTAGGATTCGGCGAGATGGTAGTAAGCATCTAGATATTCGTTATAGGCGGAGATGGCTTCTTTGAAGTGTCCAGCGGCAGTTTTATAGTCTTTTTTTTGGAAGTTTTCTAGACCTTTTTCGTATTGTTCTTCGGCTTTTTGTGGGATAGAGGAGCAGCTTAGGGTAAGAAGAGCGAGGGTGATGAGGGGGGGAATCAGTTTATACATGGTTAGATATCTCCTTGTGGTATAGCGGGACGGTTTTTAGGGACTTTAATCAAAGAGGATTTTATAGATAAGATTTTCCCCTATGTATCGTTGGTCGCCGGGGTTGATTTTTTGTCCTTTTTTGATTTTTAGGGGTTCTTTTCGCACAGGGAGTTGTAGGATGGCTCGTCCTAGATCTTTTTCTAGGGTGTCCAGGTTAAATTTTTCCCATTGTCGGGCATCGAAGAGGATGAAGCCGTTTTTATGTTCGCCTGCTAGGAGGCGGAATTCGGGTGAGAAGGGGCTGGAGAGGAGTCGGCTTTCGAGTTCTTTTTCTTGTTCGGGGTATCCTAGGTCTTTGATACGAACGGGGGTGAGGACGGTTCCTTCCGCGTCGGCTAGTTTTAGTGTAGCTTTTCTTGGATCGATCACGAAGGAGTTGTTGTTGGCTGGATTCTCTAGGGCCACGAGCACGGGGATTACTTGGAGGGAGATGAGGTCGATGCCGAAGTATTTCATAGAGAAGTCGGGGTCTGTGTAGAGGACGGCGCCAACGATAAGTCCTCGGTCGCCGACTTTTGTTTTTCCGTCTTCTGCTTTAACGGCGATGCCTTGTTTGGTCATAGCGCTAGCTTTGCGGTCGGTGCCGGCTTCTCCGCGTTTGTAGATCACTTTTCCTACGGGGGAGGAGCAGCCCATCCAGTTGAGTATGATTGGTAGTAGAAGAAGGTTGAGGGTGCGTTTTCCTGTGAGCATAGGTCTTTTGCTCTCCTTGCAAATGGGGGAATAGAAATATTGGACACACAAGCCTTTGGAGTTTTATCCTAACGGGGATAACTCAAAAAGTCAATATGCTTTTTTTTATTTTGTTGTAGATTGCGGAGGGAATTGGATACGGATCACACCTCGAAAGTCCCCGATTTTGTAGCCGGTGGCTTTATCCCGAGGGTATTTTTGACGAAGGAGGGTTAGGATTTGGGGGTTCATTTGGGTTATTTCTCCGTGGCAGTTTAGGCAGGCGCCTCCGATTTTTAGGGGTTTGTAGTATCTCCATAGGGTGGTGCCGTTTTGTTTTATTTTTTGTAGGTAGTATGGGGGGAGTTTTCCGGTTTGTTGGAGTTGGTTTTGGAAGTAAGTTAGGGCTTTTTGTTCGTTTGGATCGGGGGCATTTTTAGGGTTTCTGTATTGGAAGGAGGTGCGTTTGACTAGGAATCCTTTACCTAGTTTTTTCTGGACATCTGCGGTGAGTTGTTGGGCATTTAGGGAGCAGAATTCAAAGGCGTAGGCGGTACCTTTGGTTTTCATTTTTTCGATTAATTTTGATTTTAGGGTTTGAAGTAGGAGGTTAGCTTTTTTTTTCACCTTTTTGGATAAGGGATTGTGGAGTTGGTGTGGAGGGATGGGTTGAGGGGGGGGATTTTTTATTTTTTGGTGAGGTTTGGGGAGAATGTTTTTTGGGGCAACCGAGTAGGAGTAGAGGGAAGAGTAGGAGGAGGTGAGTGGTTTTCACGGCGAATTTCCTTTCGGGCTGGGAGCTAGGTTTAGATAATCTTTTGCAAATTGTTGAATTTCTTTTAGGATTCTTTTGGCCACGCCTGGTTTTCCGTATAGGGGAATTTGGGGCGTAGGAGGGGGGTTTTCCCACAATTGTTGGGCGATATCTAGGAAGTGTTGGGGGTGGATTTTAGGGATGAGGGTATGGTAGCCGGTTTGGACGAGTTCTTGCCATTCGGTTTCGTTGCGTAGAATGATGGAAGGTTTGGAGAGGAAGTAGGATTCTTTTTGGAGTCCGCCGCTATCGGTGATGACGAAGCGGCATTTTTGGAGGAGGTGGAGCATTTGGAGGTAACCTACAGGGGGGGTGGTAGGGAAGTGGAGTTGGAGTTGAAATTCTTTGATTTTTTGTTTAGTTCGGGGGTGGATAGGGAAGCAGATGGGGTATTTTTTAGAGAGTTGATTGAGGCAGTGGACAATTTGGGAGAGTTGTTGGGGCTGATCTGTATTTTCTGCGCGGTGGATGGTGGTGAGGATAAAGTCTTTTTTTCGAAATTTTTCTAGAGGTGTTTCCCATTGGGGTGGGATTTTGGAAAAAATTTCCACGGAATCGCGCATAATATCGCCTGTGAGAGCGATTTTACAGGGGAAGTGGAGAAAGCCTTCTTCATGGAGATTATCGACGGCATTTTGGCAGGAGCAGATAAGTAGGGAGCTTATTCTATCGATGAGGACACGATTGATTTCTTCGGTCATTTTCATGTTGAAGCATCGCATTCCGGCTTCGATATGGACGAGGGGGATGCCGCACTTAACGCTGGCGAGGGCGCCTGCGAGGCTGGTGTTGGTATCCCCGTATACCATGGCGAGGTGGGGTTGTTCTTGGAGGAGGATAGGTTCGAGTTTTTCGAGGATCCGTCCGATCATTGCTCCGTGGGGTAGGGAGTGGACATTTAGGTGGTAGGTGGGGGGGGGGAGGGAGAGTTGTTCGAAGAAAATCCTTGACATATTTTTGTCAAAGTGTTGTCCGGTATGTACGATAATTTCTTGGAAATCGGGGGATTGGAGGATGGCTTGGCTTAGGGGCCCGGCTTTGACAAAGTGGGGACGGGCCCCTAGGATAGTTAAAATTTTTATGGCCATATCTATTTTGGCCTGTTTAAGTAGAGGCTTGAGGTTGTTCGTTTTGGAGTACTTTGTAGAGGATGGAGATGGTGGCGCCTGCGATTAGGAGGAGTTGGATGGCGAGGCTGGGGTAAGAGATTTGGACTTTTGCGGAGAGCATAAACCATTTTTCCAGGAGTAGTCCGAGCACTCCACCGGAGGCGAGAGTGGTGACGATATAGGGATTGGCTTTTGCTTTGCGGAATTGTAGGATAATGAAGGAGGTTAGCCACATGAGGCAGAGGGTGGTGAAGAAGCTGGCGACGTATTCGGGGTGTTGGAAGCGGGTGACGATAGGGTGTTGTTCTTCGGGGAGGTTGCCGTACCAGATTACGATGAGTTGGGCGAAGAAGAGGTAGACCCAGAAGATGCTAAAGCCGAAGAGCATGAGGCCGGTATCGTATTGGGATTTTTCGAGGGATTTGGGGCGATGTTGGCCGGATTTTTGGTAATTTTTATAGAGGAGGAAGCAGACGATGGAGGAGACAAAGGTTCCCATGTAGAGGGCTTCTATGAAGAAGTAGGCGCCGAAGAGGTTGCTGAACCAGGGGTATTCGATAGGCATAATCCAGGTGAAGGCCACGAGGGATTGGGCGGTTACGAAGCTGAGGAGGTAGAGCACGCCGAGGGCGAGTTTATGGGGACCGTTGTGGAGGGATTGTTGGGTATAGCTTCTGGCGAGGATCCAGCTGATGAGGAGGATGGTGAGGTTAACGCCGAAGAACCATCCTTTGGAGAACCACCATTGTTGTCGTATATTTTCCGGGTATATGGAATCGAAGGAGGGTAGGAGGCCGAGGAGCATAATGGCGGCGACGAGAATAAGGGGATTTAGAGCGAGCAGATATTTTTTGACAGGTTGAATCCATTTGGATTTTGCTTGTTCTGCTGCGGCCACGAGGGCGATACAGCCTTGCACTAGGCCGGTCCAGATGGTGAGGGTAAAGAGATAGGCACCTTGTTGGAAGCCGCCGATGGCGTTGGTCACAAAAACGGCGGCGCCGGCGGCGAAGCCGAGGATGAGGGTTTTTTGTTCTATTTTCATAGGTTTTTAGTCCTTTTCTTCATCTACCACGATCACGAATTGGTTTCCATATTCTTTTTCGGGAACGAACTCGTAGGGGTCGGGGAGTTTGGCGAGGAATAGGAAGCCGATGAGGGAGAAGATGCAGCCTAGGAGGATAAAGAGTTCGAACATAATCACGAGGAAAGGGGGGATGGAGATGATAGGTTTGCCGGAGGTTAGTAGTGGCCAGGCGGCGGAGGTGTAGATGGTTAGGGCTGCGCCGGTGCAGATGCCGGTGATAGCGCCGGTTAGGGTAAAGAATTTAAGTTTACTTGGGGGGGATTGGAGGATTTCTTCGGCCCGGTGTACGAGATAGGGGGAGTAGTAGTTGATTTTTTCGGAGGGTATACCTTGTTGGGTGAGTTCTTCTAGTTTTTGGAGAAATTCTTTTTCCGTATCGAATGTGTATTCTTTGGGCATAGGGCTGATCTCCTTTATTTTAGTGGTCATGATGGCTTAGGGCGACTTCTTTGACTTCTGTTACGGCGATCACGGGTAGGACTTTGGTGAAGATCAGGAAGAGGGTGAAGAAGAATCCGAAGCTTCCGATGGTGATTAAAATTTCCACGATGCTTGGGCTATACAGTCCCCAGCCGTAGGGGTCGAACTCATGGGAGAGAGAGGTGACGATGATATTGAAGCGTTCCAGCCACATTCCGATATTGATGAAGATAGATACGATAAAGAGGTAGGTAAGGTTGAAGCGGAGTTTTCGGATAAAGAGGGTAAGGGGGATAAGGCAGTTGCAGATCACCATTAACCAGAATTTTACTGCATAATCGCCGGTAGGTCGGTATTTAAAAATAGCCACTTCAAAGGTTTGGCCGTTATAAAACGCGGTGGCGAATTCAATAAAGTAGGAGTATCCCACCACCAGGGAGGTGACGATAAGAAGTTTGACTAAGCTGTTGAAGTGATCCATGGTGATATATTTTTCTAGGCGGTAGATTTTACGCATGGGGATGACAAGGGTGAGGACCATAGCGCAGCCGGAGAAGATGGCGCCGGCGACGAAGTAGGGGGCGAAGATAGTGGCATGCCATCCGGGGACGATTCCCATAGCGAAGTCCCAGGAGACCACGGAGTGGACGGAGACCACGAGGGGGGTAGCGAAGGCGGCGAGGAAGAGGTAGATTTGGGCGTAGTGGACCCATTGTTTTTTGGAGCCTTTCCAGCCGAGGGAGAGGATGCCATAGAACCATTTACGCACACCGGTGGTTTTTTCCCTTAGCATGGCTAGATCTGGGATGAGTCCAACGTAGAAGAAGATACAGCTTACGGTTAGGTAGGTATTGACGGCGAAGACATCCCAGATGAGGGGGGAGCGGAAGTTCACCCAGAGTTGGCGTTGATTGGGGTAAGGGAATAGCCAGTAGAATAGCCAGATACGTCCTAGGTGGATGAGGGGGAATAGTCCGGCGGTGAGGACGGCGAACACGGTCATTGCTTCAGCGGATCGGTTGAAGCTGCTGCGGAATTTGGCGCGGAAGAGGAACAGGACAGCGGAGATGAGGGTGCCAGAGTGAGCGATACCGACCCAGAAGACGAAGTTTGTGATATAGACGCCCCAGCCGACGGGGTTATTGATATGCGCTAAACCTATACCGATCAGCGATTGGAGGGTAAGGGGGATGACAAGTCCGCCGAGGAAGGCAAGGCTGGAGAGAGCGAGGGCTAGCCAGTAGAGAGGGGAAGGAGATTTCAGAGATTCGAGGATAGTGTGGTCGAGTTTTTCTTTATATTCCCTTTCGTTTTCAATTTTGGCGGCTTTGTCTTCGTGGGTAGGGGTTTGTTCTTGGGTTGGTGTTGGCTGTTCTGGTTGTTTCTCGGTTGTTTCTGTTTCTTTTTGAGAGGGTTTTTCTTCGGAAGTTTGTTCGTTGGTTTGTGTTTGTTTATCTTCTTTTTGGGAGGGTTTTTCTTCGGAAGTTTGTTCGTTGGTTTGTGTTTGTTTATCTTCTTTTTGGGAGGGTTTTTCTTCGGAAGTT
>RFKQ01000152.1 GCA_003694635.1 Planctomycetota bacterium | reverse complement strand
CCCCCTTCCCAAAACCAAATCCCCCCTCCTACCCTGGAAATCGCCTTTGGCCCCCATCGCCTATCACTCCAGCCTGCGGATACCATTTTCTCTCCCTTCCTACTCCATAGCACCCCAAAACAGTGGGTGATCCAACACCTATCGCCAGAAAAAACCCTTCAGACCTGGCACCTTCCCAAAACCAAATCCCCCCTCCTCTGGTCCTGGAAGTGGAAAGGCACAAAAGAAAAGCCCCCCATCCAAAGGAAATTTTTCCCCCATGAACTCGGCTGGCACCTGATCGCTATCGCCCCCAATCTGCTCCAGCCCTGGGCGGAAAAGCGGGAACAAAAAATCCTCACCCACCGCCAATGGCCCTCTGTAGCCTTCCCGCTCTATCGAGTATTCCTACAATACTGGCGTGAGTCAAGCACACTGCAAAAAAAACTGGAGCGCAAATTCCACTCCCAAGGCTATTTCCGATTCCCAAGAATCACCATCGTCTCCCTGATCCGACGCGGCAAACCATGGCTTCTGACCCTGGATCTGCGCCAAAATCAAATCAACGCTGTAGGGAAAAATGCCCCCGCCTTTCGGCTGATGCGTTCCCTATGCGAAAGCACCCTAGAGGCGGCCATCTTGCAAAAAAATACCGGCCAACACGCCAACTCCGCCATCCAACTCCTTCTCCACTACCTCAAACGGCAACCATCTAAGCGCTCCCTGGTGGGCCGACTTTCGTTTTATCAGCAAACGCTTCAGAAATTTTTTCAAGAAATCCCCCCCTCCTGCACGGTGGTCTTGGCCTCTCCAAAAGCCAAGCTGGAATTCCTACACAAAGGCGACCACCTCACCCTCAAAAACCCCCCTTCCACCGGCAACTGGCAATACCTGCGCCAAGGCAAAAAAATCCTTCCCAAAGATTTCTGGAAAGTCGCCGCCGAAATCGAAGGCTACCTGGGCCCCTACCAACACCTTTCCCCTCACTATCGCCCTTCCTTGGAGATCAAAGAGCCGCAAGATTGGGGCTACCTGCTCAGCCACAGCCGCATTTTTTCCTACAAAAAAGTAGCAGAAAAAGGCCACCCTCCCCAACAACGCCTTGTGTTTGAAATGGAACCAAAATATTTCTCCAATCGCATCGAGCTCCACTACACAGATTACTGGGACGATGTCCAAAAAAAACCTATCCGTAAACATGGAGAATTCTGGATCCCCCTACATGTCTGGGAAAAAATCAATGTGGTCAGCTGGCGATACTTTCACAAAAGCCTAGAAAGCCTCGCCACAGCGGGAATGATGCCACGGAAAATGTACCAGGAACTCATGAAAAAAGGCTCCACCACCTACCGCTTCATTATCCCCCAAAAAGACGGAAGCTGGGCGGAAAGCCAGGATATCCGCCTCTTCCTCCTTAAAAAAGGCACGGTCCCCGTCTTTGTCAATGGAAAAAAAAGGCAAATCCCCGTGCTCTACCTAGGGGGAGACTACCTCGCCTCATCCCCCCTCTCACCTCCCAATTGGGAAAACATCTCCCCCATTCGCCTCCCTCAGCCCACCTTGGGCAACCTCCCCTCCATCCCTCTCAACAAAATCATTGTGGTGGACAACCCCCGCGCCCCTCTCTATGCCCCCGAAGGAATGCATATCCAAACCGCCATCACCGGCTACGTGCTCTCCTCCACAGGGGAAGGGATTGACAACGCCAAAATCCAAATCCTAGGCACCTCGTCGCAGGGTACCACTTTCCCCAACGGTTTTTTCCGTCTCCCTCCCCTCAAAGTCCCTCTAAAAGAGTTTACCATCTTGGTGCAGCACCCCCACTATCAGACCTTCCGTAAAAAAATTGACCTACGCTTAAAGAAAAATCTCCCTCTGCACCTTGTCCTTACCCCCCAACCAATCCAACTCTCCACCAAATCCCAAAAACCTCGCTGGATTCGAGTGGATGCCAAAAATTTCTCCAAACAACGCCACCTTCTCCCCCTCCCTCAAATCCAACAACTTATCGCCCAGGAGCTGAAAAATCACCCAAAAAGTTTTATTCTAGCTCCCACCCAACCCATTCCATTTGGCCTAGGGATGAGGTACGGATTTTTGATTTTTCTACCTTCGCAAGAATGCATCGGCGTCACCGAAGATGGCCTCTACGGCGCTGCCACCGCCGCCGGCTTTCTCTCCAAATTCGCCCGAGGCGCAAAATGGAGTGCAAAAATGTTTGCCAAATCCGCCTCAATCGCCTGGAAAATCTGGGATGGAATAGAAACGGCTCAAAATATTGCTCTGGCCTCCGAGACAGGGATACTCCCCCTCGGTAGCTCGAATAGGGTGCAAATTGCTGTTGGATTATCCACTGGCTTTTGGTCAAGCTGGTGGGCCTACTCCGCCGGGCGGCTCGATGCTGTTGGAAAGATGACCTTCCAAGGGCAAACCTTCCGAGATGCAGGCCATCGATACGCCTTGGAGTTTGCTAGAAAGTTTCTTGCAAATTTCCTCCAACGCCTGGAAAAAGCTGCCCCCGCTTACGCAATCTCATATCGGCAGGGCTTTAAATTTGGCCTAAAGGTCCTGAATAAAATGATGAAGGAAGACGTTGGAGCTCCAGATAACCCAGAATCGCCAAAAAATCGAGGGCGGGATATTCCGCAGCTACGCCAAAGAATGACTTTTACCACAGAGGAGAGGTGATTTCTTTTCTATCTTAGCTCCAAGGAAAAAGAATTTCTAAAAACTTCAAGAAAGAATTTCTTGACTTTTTGGCAAATTTTGCTATAATTGCGTTGTTCAGATCATATGGGGAGGTGGCTGAGTGGTCGAAAGCGGTGGATTGCTAATCCACTGAGGCGAGGAATGATCGCCTCCGGGGGTTCGAATCCCCCCCTCTCCGCTCCTTATTCTCTTTTCAAAAACTTTAAAATCTTACTTATCAAATCTGTGGGGAAGTTTCGGCAGATTTCTATAAATCCCTCCCCGATCCTAAAAATTTTTGGAGTGGAGTTCTTTGAACAAAATCGCCCTCTACGTCCTAAAAGTTTTTGGAAAGGGGGTGGTAGGGAGCGACCTTTTTTGAGAAAGGGTTCCCTTTACGGCTCAAAAGTTATGGAAAAGGGGTTTTTAGGGGAAAGGGATTTCCCCTAAATCGAAAAAGTTCTTGGAGGTACGGAACCTTTTTTTGAAAAAGGTTCCGAGTTAAAAAGTTTTGGGGAAGTTTGAAAACCTTTTTTCTAAAAAGGGTTTCAAGAAGAGATGTTAAAGGGGTTTTTAGGGGAAAGGGATTTCCCCTAAATCGAAAAAGTTTTTGGAGGTACGGAACCTTTTTTTGAAAAAGGTTCCGAGTTAAAAAGTTT
>RFKQ01000151.1 GCA_003694635.1 Planctomycetota bacterium | reverse complement strand
TGCTGGCGTATAGTTGTGGAATGGAAGATGGGAATTTGTAAAAGGGAATTTGGATCGGAAAGTTGGGTAGGTAGTTTATTTTGGGGTTTTGGGGGTTGTTTAAAGTTTCTCATCTGATAGACGGCTATGCGCTAGCTGGGAGGAATCAGATTATGGAAGCGGTACATATTTTATTTTTTATTTTCATTTTAGCTTTTGCGATTTTTGTGGTATTTTTGCGCCATTTTCTTTTTTTTCTTTTTGGTTTGCTTTTGCTTTTCGTAGGCGGAGCCGGTACATTGACGGGTATTTTGTTGTTGATTTTTGCTGAGAAGGTAGCTTGGTACACTTACCCTCTTGCTCTGCTTATTGTTTGTCCGTTAGTGGGTTATTTTGGTTGGGAGTTGGTGGAGAAATCCAACCGGACGGATAGGCCTCCTGAGCATATTGAGAGCACGTTAGGTTCGGAGGATGTGGTAGAGGCGGATAGGAAGCTTTATGACAGGCATTTCGGTTCTGGTTTTGGTTCTGGATTTTGATGGGTGACGTATTTTTTTTATAGTTTATTTAACGAAGTTGAATTTTGATGGGAAGACAGAATAGACGTGGAAGAGTTATTCAGGGAGCTTATTCGGCGCATTGGTGAGGATCCCAATCGGGAGGAGCTTTTGAAGACTCCTTATCGGGCGGCTAGAGCATTGGAATATTTGACCAAGGGTTATCGGGAGAATTTGGAGGATGTTGTCAACGGGGCGGTATTTCGTTCTGACACAGATGAGATGGTGATCGTGAAGAATATAGAGCTTTATTCTCTTTGTGAACATCATCTTTTGCCATTTGTGGGTAAGTGTCATGTGGGTTATTTGCCCCGGGAGAAGATCATTGGTCTTTCGAAGATTCCGCGGATTGTGGAGATGTTTGCTCGTCGGTTGCAGATTCAGGAGCGTTTAACTCGGCAGATTGCGGATGCTCTTCAGCGGGTGTTGGATGCTAGGGGGGTAGGGGTGGTGATAGAGGCCAAGCATCTTTGTTTGATGATGAGGGGGGTAGAGAAGCAAAATTCTTCGATGCAGACTTCGTGTATGTTGGGTTCATTTCGCTCTAGGCTATCGACTCGCATGGAGTTTTTAACTCTTTTGCAGAGGCTTTAGTTGGTGGGGGGGTTAGGAGGTTTTGGTCAGGATACAGGTTTTAGGTTTGTGGAAAGAGGGAGAGGTGATGTTAAGGGTAGAGCAGATTTATGTGGAGGGTTGGGATAAGAATTTTTCGTATCTTCTTTATGAGGAGGGGAGTAGGGAGGCGGCGGTGATTGATCCCAATGGCAGGGTGGAGCGGATTTTGGAGGCAATTGAGCGGAAGGGGTTGCGTTTAAGGTATCTTATCAACACCCATTCTCATAGGGATCATATTGAGCACAATGATCTTTTTCGGGAGCGTTTTTCCCTGCGGTGTGCGATGCATGTGGAGGAGCCTTATTCGGGGAGAGAGGTGGCGTTTCAGGATGGGGAAAGGTGGTCATTGGGGGGGGAGTTTTTTACGTTTCTTCACACTCCGGGGCACACGCCGGGGAGCAGTTGTATTTTGGCTGGAGATTCTTTGATTAGTGGGGATACGTTATTTGTGGGGCGGTGTGGAAGGACCACGTTTGCGGGAGGATCTGCGGAGCAGATGTTTGATTCGATGCAGAGGCTCAGGCGTCTTCCTCCTCAGACTAGGATTTTTCCGGGGCATCATTATGGCCAGTGGCCAACTTCCACGATAGAGAAGGAGTTGACTTACAACCGCTGTTTGCGGTGCACCCGGTTGGAGGAGTTTTTGGAGCTTGGGATTTAGAGCGGAGGGGTAGAATTTTTGCAGACTTGGCTAGGCGAGGTTGCGTACATGATGATGGAGAAGCGATTAGAGTGGAGGCACTTTTATATTTTGGAGTTTCGAGGGTTTTGTTGGGTATTGATTTTTTCGTTAGTTTTGAGTGGTTGTGTTCAAAATCGGGTATACATTTACCAGAGGGGGGAGCAGCGGATAGTGGGGGAGGATATTCCTTCTTCGAAGAAATCTCCCTTTTGGGCGGTTATGTTGTCCATATTTCCAGGTTTTCTTTGGCATGGTTTGGGGCATCGTTATGGGGGGGATAGGGAGAGGGCGTTGCTTTTGGAGCAGCTTGAGGTTTACTCTTTGGGTTCGGCTTCTTTTGCCGCGGGGCTTTATTTTGTGGGGAAGGAGACGAAGGTTTTAGGGAAGGGGGAGAGACAGGAGTTGTTTTTTTATGCGGGGGCTGTTTTTTTTGGAGTTCTAGGTATTCTTATTTTTCTAGGTACTTGGTTTTACGATATCCTTTACGCTCCTAAGGTGGTTCAGGGGTACAACGCAGGTGAATAAAAAAACTCCCCCCCGGAGGGATTCTTTGAGAGGTTTATAAGGCCTTTCCATTTAGGGTAGGGAGATATTTTAGGAAAAAGGTTTTATATGGAAATTAGGAGGTAATAAGGGAATAGGAAGATAAGGAAAACCTCTCAATGGGGAAGGGGGGAGTATCTGAATATTCTTTTTTTTAATTGGTTGCGGAAAAGGGGAGATTTTCCGCAACCAATGGGTTCTAGCACGTGAACATCGATTTTTGACGAACGTCAATTTTAACATCTTCTATATTATGGAACATCGAGTTTTTCGGGTTATGTGCTAGACGCTCTTAAATTAAGAGCAAAAAATGTTCCAAAAAAAATATTTTTTTAATTAAAATTCATAAGTCTTTTAAAATCAGTTAGAAAAAAAAGAAAAATTTTTTGCAAAGTTTGAGATCTGGCTGTATGGTAGGGGGAAAAATGTTATGAAATCACCACATTATGAAGCGGCGCTATGCTTTTTGATCACATCCAAGATCGCCTCTGGCCGGGTACGTACCCGGTAGTTGTCCGGCAGCCATCTGTGGATGATTTTCCGCTCTCGGTTGAGCAGGAAGACGCCAGGCCTGGCGATATCTCCGGCTCCTGGTGCATTGCGATGCAGCATTCCGTAGCGGGGGATCACTTCAAGGTTTTTATCGGAGAGAATTTCGAAGGTTAGCCCTAGTTTTTCTTTTACCGCTTTGTTGCGCTCCGCACCATCCACGACAATGGCTAGGATAGCTGCATCTTTTTGTTGGAAGTCCTGGTATTTTCTCTGCAAGCCTTGCAGAAGGGAGAGGCAGAATGGTCACCATGCTCCTCGGTAGAAGACCAGGACGATCCATTGGTTGGGCAGATCTCTCAGGGTGACCGGTTTTCCTTTTGTATTCATGAGTTGAAAGGGGGGGGCTTTTTCCCCTACTTGGATGGCATTTTCTCCTTTTGGGATTTGGTAGGAAAAGACGTAGAGGTACCACAGGAATCCTCCCAATAGGATCATTGCTAGGGTGGTGGGAAAAGCCCCCGCGACGCCTTTGCCTTGCTTCCACAGCCAAAAGGCGCATATAGCAGAGAGACCCGTTCCTATGCTGGCGCTAAGCACTAGCATCCAGGGGTTGTCTCGGATATTCTCATTCCAGACGAACCAGAAGAAATACAGCGCGATGCTTGCGAGAGTGAGGGCTAATCCGGCGTAGCTCAGAGCTAGAATTTTTTTCATTTTTTTCCTTTCTATTTTTTTCGAAAGCAAGAGATAATTTTTCGCACATCTGCGAGGGCACAGGGATGGGGGCAGAGCTCTAGGTTATCCGGTTCTAGGCAGTATAGGGGGCAGTTGGTTTGCAGGAGAAGTAGGGGTTTTTCGTTCTTGTTTTTGTTTTCTGAGAGTGAGGGGACAAGCAGGCGCGCCTGTAGGGTAAAGCGGTGGTGGTGTTGGGAAAATTGCAACAGGCTTTGCCACGGGTGGAGCAGGTTGATATAAAATCCTTGCAGTTTTAGCTGTGGATTTGCTATGAGTTTTTTCAGACTCCGGTGTTTTTGGCAGTTTTTGCTGTGCGTTAGTTTGGGAGTTTCTTTTGGTGGAGGTGAAATTTTTTTAAGCTGTTTGCTCAACATTTGGGTAATTTTTTTGCTATTTTTCCAGGTTTGGGGGGGGAAGGCGTGATACAGGTGCTGATGTAGTTTGAGTTCCCATTGGAGTTCAGCTAAGAACCAGTCTTGACAATGGGGGCAGTGTTTCAGGTGTTTGAGAGCAGCTTTTTGTTGTTCAAAGCCGGGGTGGAGTTCGAGTAGTAGGTAAAAACACTTAGAGATTTTTGAGCAGTGCATAGGGGGCTCGCAAAAATGTGATTTTTATATCACGAACTCAAGTGAGGGGAAGATGTCCTTACTTACTGGTGGAGGGAGCAAATATTTCTTAGGAGCTTGAGGGGAGTAGATATACTAGCAGATATATTTGAAATATCAGCATGGAGGGGACAGTGTGTTTATTTTTTCATTTCCTGTTTGGCAGAAGTTTTAAGTTTGGCTAGCTTTTAGCTTTTTTCAAGATTATAAAAATTTTTTCTATTTGTCTAGATTTTTTGCTAACTTTTTTTTTTCATTTGTCCAATACTCCAGCGATGGTAGTTGTTTCTGAGGTGTCTTTTGGATTTTGAAAAGGAGAGTTAGCAATAAGGAGAGTTAGCGATGAGGCAATGGATTTATCTTTTAGGCTTTTTGGCTCTAGCGTTTACGCTTTCTTCTTGTGGGAGTAACGGTTCGGGAGGTTCTACACTGATTAGTACGGTTTCGGGCACGGCGGCGGAGGGAAAGGCATTTGCCAATGCTCAGGTTTCTCTCAAGGATGCCAATGGTGTTCAGCTGCAGGCCACGACCAATCAGAGTGGAAAGTACGCTGTTCAGGTACAGGGTCTAAAGCCTCCTTATTTGATTAGGGTTCAGTCTGGTGCCAAGACTTACTATAGCATTGCGTTTGCTGATGGTACGGTAAACATTCACCCGTACACTTCGCTGATGCTTCAGCTTTACTATAGGGTTCACGAGCCCACCAAGACTTTGGATGACATTTTCCAGGATTTTGAAAACCAGCGTCGTCCTTCTGAGGAGGAGATTCTTCAGCTCAAGCGGATCATTCATAACATTTTGGTACGTCATTTGGTGCGCGTTCAGATTAATCCGGATGAGTTTGATCCCATTCGTTCGCCGTTTGAGGCAGATCAGACGGGTTTTGACAAGATTCTGGATGAGACCACCATTCAGGAGAGCAATGGCAAGATGACCATTACTATTGATGATGGGGTAGAGGTGGAGACAGATGATTTGGAGATTCAGGTGGGGAAAAAGCTCTCCCATACGCAGCAGAGGAAAGCCAAGGCATCGGGGGCGCTTCTTGCTCAGTCTAGCGAGGTGGCAGATCTTCTCGATCAGGCCAATGGTCAGCTTTTTTCGGCGCTAGCGGGGGTTTATGAGACGCTTTACAAGCTCAAGCGTGCCATCAATCGCAAGGGGTACACTTTCCGTCAGCGGGGGGAGGGAGAGAGTCGTGAGAAGTACGAAGAGGAGGAGAAGAAGGTGATTGAGCAGGAGGTAGAGGACGACGAAAACGATCCCAATTTTCAGGTTCAGTTTGACGATTCCAAGGTTCAGCCGTTGCTTGCCAGCGGTAATTTTCTCCACAATGGCATCACAGACGCGGCCACTTGGGGGAAGATGCTGGTTCGTTTTTTCCTGAGGCGTCCGGTTTTCTTTATCTACTTTGCGTTTTCCAATTATGACAGTGTCAAGGAGACCATAGAGGGGGATTTGATTTACTTAGGTCCGAACAAGCTTAAGAAGATTGTGCCGTTGCGCAAAATGAGGATGGTCTTTCAGAAGATCAACAATGATTGGCTGTTGATTGGCAATCAGAAGCATGGCTTGGTGGAGTTTGCCCAGGTGGAGTATGAAAATCACAGCCAAAGTGGGACCACGAGGGAGAAGCGGCTTTTTGTTTCGGTGAAATCTCCCGCTGGTCATCTCTCTGGGGTGAGTGTGGTGAAGAGTGCGGGCAGTTCCACCACTCCTTTTGATACGTCCCAGAATCTGAGCAAAACCACGGTTTCCTTTGTGCCTCCCAAGGCCCCGGAGGAAGACGAGGACATGGATGATTCCATTGATTCTCAGCTCAATTTCCCTAGTTTTGATTTGTTTTCTATCGCCAGCGCTACTACTTCTTTTCCTGCTTTGGGGACACAATTTACGATCACTTTGAACTTATCCGCTGGTGGGACTCAGGACATTGTGGTGAGTACCCGGAGTGAATTTTCTCTCAGTTCTTCTCTCTTGACCTCGCCCACAGATTTTTCCATCGCTGTTCATCGGGGCAAGAAGATGTTGGTTTCGTGGCAGGATCCGGGTTTTCCGATTGCTCGGATTGCCATTCGCGGTTGGATGAATTCATCTTCTGGCCAGACGCATCCTTTTGCGGTTGAGCATGCGATACCGAGGCACGTGCGTCAGGTGGAGTTGCCTGTTCCTTCCAATCTCAAGTCTGGTACTTTGACCAGTATGAAGTTAGAAATTTTCATCTCCGGTATTTACGGGGAGATGGTTCACATTGAAATCAATCTCAGTTGAAGGTAACGTGGGCGTTCTTCCACAACCGGAGGAACTTTCAGCCTCTCTCTATCAGCGGCAAGGCGGTTTTCACCTTGCCGCTTCTTTTTTGGGGAGGAAATGGGAATTTGCTTTTTACCAACAGCGGGCAAGGTGGCTTTCTTTTTGCCGTTTCTCCGCTTCTTTTCGGGGAAAATGACAATAGGGGGTGGGGAGGGGTTTGGTTTTCTTTTGAGAAGAAGGGGG
>RFKQ01000150.1 GCA_003694635.1 Planctomycetota bacterium | reverse complement strand
CCTCCAATATCCGCCCCACTAAACCCACATACCTCTCCAACGGCCAAACCTTACTCGGCCACCTAGAGCCCGGAGAAATCAACACATAAAAATCACCCAATCCTAACCTCTCCCTCACCTCCTCCAACTCCGCCTCTCCAATAGAAACGTACTCCCCCTCCACCTCGCCAAAAGAAACCTCCAACCCCAATCCCTCCAAAAGAGCACAATTCCTCTCCACAGGATGCAACCCAGAAGGCACCCATACCCGGCGATGATAAAGCCATTCACACCTCTCCCTAGGCCTCTGAAAACCCACCCGATAAGGAATTTCCAAAAGTACCCCCAAAAGAGCACTGCGCCAAAGCCCCTGAAAATCCAACGCCACCTCAAAACGACCCCGCCAACGCCTCCGCCAATCCCAAAAATGCGGCAACCAACGGGGAAATTCCCTCCAACAATACCGCTCCCGCTCAAACGATATCACCCCATCCACATAAGAAATCCGCTCCAAAAACTCCACATACCGACTCTGACAAAGCCAAAAAATATTCAGATAAGAAAGGCGCCGATGCAAATGATACACCGCCGGCAACGTGTGGAGTATATCCCCCCAAGAACTCGGCTTGATCACCAAAATATCCCGCCTCTCCACCCCAAATAAAAAACAATTCCTTTTTAAAAAACCTCCCATACCAACCGAAATCCTAACCCCCTTTCTCCAAAACTCCATCCCTTAAATAAAAAATACAATCCGCTTGCTCCGCCACCCAAGGATCGTGAGTGACCAAAAGTATCGTCTGTCCCAACTGCCCCTGAACCCTCTTGAGCAAATCCAACACCAAACGAGCGTTCCGACTGTCCAAATTGCCCGTAGGCTCATCCGCAAGAAGCAAATGAGGGCCATGCACCAACGCACGAGCGATCGCCACCCGCTGCTGCTCCCCACCAGAAAGTAACGCCGGCCGATGATCCGCCCGATCCATCAAACCAACACTCTCCAAAGAACGCTCCGCCTGCTCCCGAGCCCGCCTGTAAGGAACCCCAGCGTACAACAACGGCAACTCTATATTCTCCAACGCCGTCAGCGAAGATACCAAATTAAACTGCTGAAAAATATACCCCACCTCCCTGCGACGATACAAAACCTTCTCCCGCGCAGTATAACGCGTGATATCCTGCCCCCCCACCTCAATCTTCCCCCGATCCGGCACATCCAACGCCCCCAAAAGATGCAACAACGTGGTCTTCCCACTCCCCGATGCCCCCATAATCGCCACCATCGCACCCCTCTCCACCTCAAAGGTGAGGTCCTTTAAAATCTCCAAACAACCCCCAACTCCACTATACGTCTTGTAAAGCCGCTCTACCTTGAGAATTGTCATAAATTTCTTAACGTCTCCACCGGGTCCAATCTCGCCGCCTTATACGCCGGATACATCCCCGCTAAACAAGAAAGCACCAACGCAAAAACAAATACCCCCACCACCAAACGAGGCGTGATCCTAAAAATCGTATGACCCGTCTCCATCAAAGAACTAATCCAAGGATTGGCCAACCAAATGCTCAATACCCCCAAAACTACCCCAATCCCCCCCCCAAAAAGACCAATCAACGCCGATTCGGATAAAAATTCCCCCACAATCTGAAGGTTCGACGCCCCAATCGCCTTCTTGATCCCAATCTCCCGCTTGCGCTCTAAAATCGACATCACCAACGTGTTGATGATCAGCAAACCCGCCACTACAGAAGATATCAAACCCACACATACCATAATCAATGTAAACAACATCATCGCCCTCTCCACCTCCGCCACCAACTTCTTGGGCGGAACCACCGCCGCCTTAGGGGCAATCTTGCGCACCTTCTCAATCAATTGAGAAAGATCCGAACCCCTCTTAGGTAAAATATAATAGGGGTAATATCGACCATAAATTCCATGAATAATCCGACGAGCAATCTTCACCTTCAGCCCCTCTCGAAAACCAGACGCATCCCTCGGAAAAAACGACGCAAAAAAGAAAGGTTTGGCCAGAAAAAATGGATCGATATTCCCATAAAGAGAAAGCTCCAACTGCTTGCGTAAATAACGAGCAAATTCCTCAGGCGAAACACACTCCGAAAACGAACGTAACTTCAAAACACTAAACCAAGAAAAAATATCCACCCCCCTCCCCATATCCTCAGAAGAAACGCACAGTAAATCCTGTCTATCATAGTAATCTAAAATCTTAGACGATAACGAAAAAGCTAAACGATCCAAAAAAAGATTACCTTGCCTAGAAAAAAAAACCAAGGATGCCAACATCCATAACGACGGACCTAACTCCTTCTCCAAAAGCCCCTCCACAAACCGCGCACTCGGCCGCTCAAAATCTGACCTCAAACGCTGGTACGGAACAAAAGCATCGGGAACCGTCGGCAAACTAGGAACATCGATCACCCCCACAATCGTGTAAAACTTGTGGCGAATCTTTACCTTCCCCCCAAGCCTCAAATGCCGCTTGCGCAGCAATCGCCTCGTCACCAACGCCGCATAATCATCCCCCTCCCTCAACCAACGCCCCTCCACAAGCCGAATGCCCTGCGCACCACTGCGAAGCATCCGAGGATCTAATCCCCCCACCAAAAACTGAGGCGTGAATAAACTCAACGGCCGCTCCTCTAAATTAAATCCATCTAACAAAAGCACCAAAAACGGTGATACCATCTCCACCTCCTCCAACGCCTCAATCCTCTCCAACTCCTGCCTCGATACCCCCGGATTCTCCCCCCGCCTGTCCGTCTTCGTCACCAAATGAACAACCCCACCCACATACACCTTCGTCGCCTCTACCATATGATGCAAATACTCCGCCAACGCACCCATCACCACCATCGCATAAATCCCTATCGATACCCCAAGCACCGTAAGAAACGAACGAACCCTACTCCGCCCTAAATTCCTCAACGAACGCAAAAAAATACGCATACCCATCTTATTCGGAACCTTTTTTAAAAAAAGGTTCCAAACCTCCAAAAACTCTTGAGACGTAAGGGGAACCCTTTTTGAAAAAAGTGTTCCCCCTACCACCCCCTCCCAAAAACTTTCCGCACTTTAGGGGAAAAACTTTTCCACTAAAAACCCCTTTTCTAATACTTTTCCTCCTGAAAACCTTTTTGAAAAAAGGTTTTCAGACTTTCCAAAAACTTTTCTTCTCGGAACCTTTTTAGAAGAAAGGTTCCTAACCTCCAAAAACTTTTGAGACGTAGGGGGAACCCTTTTTGAACAAAGTCTTCCCCCTACCACCCCCTCCTAAAAACTTCTCTCACAACTTCTCTTTCCCATCTTATATTCAAAAAATGAAAATTTTCAAGCCTAAATCCTACAGAAAAATCGCCAAACCTACACCTAAAAATCCATAAATCAAAAAGAGAAGAAAAAAAAACAAAAAAACTAAAAAATCCTTACCTCCCAAGCGCCTGTAAAGCAAGAAAATTCCGTTGAGATGGACTACTCTCCGCAAGAATCCTCTCCGCTACCCGCAACTGCTCAGGGGTGTTAATCCCAAATAATTCGTAAACATTCCCTACCTCCACCCCAACCACCCTACAACCAGCCCCAACCAAATAAGAAATCGTGTCCGTTAGATACAACTCCCCCTGCGCATTGTCCGGCCGAAGTGCCCCAAGCGCCTGGATAAGAAGAGAAATGCGAAAACAATACACCCCCCCATTCACCTCCCGAATCGCCAACTCCCCCTCACTAGCGTCCCTCGCCTCCCGAATCCCAACAATTTCCCCAGAAGAAGATCGCAAAATCCGCCCAAAACTCCCTCCACAAGAAAGAATCCCCGTCAAAATCACCGCATCCGCTCCCCCCTCCTCCGCCTCCGCCCACACACGCCGATAAGTCGCCGAAGAAATAAAAGGCATATCCCCACACGT
>RFKQ01000149.1 GCA_003694635.1 Planctomycetota bacterium | reverse complement strand
GCCCCCCAACCGGCCACCCCACCGATACCTCCGGATAAAATATCCCCACCGCCGGCGAACATACCTCCATCCCTTCCCCCGAAGAACCGGTCCGGATTTGGGCATTTAAAGATCGCATACCTAGCTCTCTCTACTTTTCTTTCCACCATCCTTGATAAAATACTCATAAAATGCTCGAGGAGGAAAATAGGTGCAGGAGAGTTTGTTCCCAATCGTAATCCTATCCCCAAACTCCAACTGCCGCTTTTCATGGGGCTTGAGCTCTTGATCGTTGACCATTGTTTTGTTGAAGGATTCCGCATCCGAGATCGCATACCTTCCATCGGGAAGTTTTAGAAAATAAGCGTGGAATTTGGAAATATAAGGAAGTTTTAACACAATATCGTTGTTGTCCGTCCTGCCCAATGTGATCATTTTTTCATAGCTATCCTGGCTATTCTTGCGCACAGCGATAACTTTGCGAACGCTCGGATCTGCAATCTTATGGGGCGCCCTTAAAACCTCCGCCACAAGGTTGCTAATATCGTCCGTCCTCGAAGGAAGCTCGGACTCCGCCTCCTCCACCTCCTCATCGGTAACCAAAAGCGGACCCGGGTATTCTTTTAAAAACTCCTCCTCTGAGTAGTCTTTATACTTTTCCATCATTTCGCTTAAAACTTCCAAGAGCTATTCCTCCTTGTACTGTTTGAAACAAAAAACACTTCTACTTTCGACCAAATATCCTTTTTCTGAGTTTTTTGCCTTACCTCCGCCACTACCAGCTTAGGAAAAGACAAAAATTATTTATCCTCCACAGAATAAAAGTACCCCTCCGAAGAGCCAAAGTATACATAACCGTTATAAAAAACCGGGGGCGCTAAGGAATACCCTAAAAACTTATACTTCCAATCCACCTGCCCCGTTTGTATGTCAATGGCGTACAAATGGCTCTGAAAAATCTCATAATCTTCGTAAGACTTAGAAACTATACAAAAATAAAGATGATTTTTTCCAACAGCCAGAGGGCTAATCGGAGCATCCGGCAAATCCTTCTTCCACCGCACCTCTCCCCGGAACAAATCTATACCGTAGAGAATATTCTGGGAAGTAAGCGCCAGCAACATAACCCCGCTCTCTGTGTATGCAATCCGTGGCGGAAAAGAAAAATATCCAGACAATTGCATCGGTGAACTCCATAAGGAAGCCCTCGTTTCTAGATCTATAAGCATCAGTTTCCCCCCCTCCAGGCAAAGAAGAAAAGCTACCCCTTCGTTTTCGCGGCGAATAAGCAGTACAGATGGCTCAATTTTACCATATTTCTCAAAAGAATAAACATTTTCTGGCACCAGGCTATCTTTTTCTAAAAGGTTTTGTATATTGAAAACAAAAATTTTGCCCGCTGTAATGCCTGCATAAAGCTGATTTTGCCAAACCGCAACTTGAGAAAGAGGGCTACCCTCTAAATTAAACGAACCGAGAGCTGTCCCCGTTTCCGGCGCAACAGCATGAAGCTTTCCCCCTCTATCTAGAAAAAACAAAATAGAACCGGTCAATCTCATATCCCCAAAGATAGGATCTTCGCCTCTAAAAATTTTTCCCGCAGGCTCCACAAGCTCCTCTCCGCCTAAGGGAATTTGAAATACTTCCCCAAAGGAAGTGCCGATATAAAAATTTTCTCCATCAAATTGAATGTGGCTAAAAATATCTCCAAAACTGCCTATCTTGTTTTTTTGAATGACCTTTCCACTAGCACGCTGAAGTACATAAAAATATCCTTCTGTCGTAGCAAAAGCCAAATAGGTGTCCGTTGCGTAAATTTCTCCAGAAATTTCTCCCTCTATCTTAGAAGCAATCCAACGGGTCTTCTTCTCCAGGTTAGCGCGCAAATTGACAAATTGTTTTTTCAAAAAATAGTGCACCTCGTCCTCATAACCCGCCTTGTGAATCCGAATCCGAAAACGGGGCGGTAGGGGAAGAAAAAGCCGGGTATCGGAACTTGGAAGAATGGGGGTTTTCCCTAGCAACTTCTGCTCATAATAAACCTCCGCATCCGTCGGCACGGATTCAATACGAAGAGGAAGACCTATCCGCGCTTTTGGATCGTACGAAAAGGCCCGAATGTACGCCTTCACCGCCCGGGGATAATCTTGCTTTTTTTCTAAAGCTTTGGCCATCTGGTAAAAACGCTGGAAGTTTTCTCTCTTTTTAGCAAGGCTCTGGGATTTAGGCCGGAGCTTGTCAGCCTTTCTCTTCAACTCTTCGATCGTTTTCTGGGAAAATTCTATCCCCTTCCGAAAGCGATTGGCTCCCCAACTCAGGCCAAAAATTTTAAGAAATTCTCTATATTTGTCTCGAAGTACCTCCCATCGAACAATAGCCTTTTGAATTTCATCTCTGCCAGACAAAGAATCCGGAGCTAGATTGGCCTTAAGCTCCCTCTTCTCCTTCTCAAGCGCAGAAAGGCGACGATTCGCCATCCACTCATAAACACTAACACAAAGCAGAAGAAAAACCACAATCCCTCCCCCAATCCAAAGTTTGGTCAAATTCTTCCCGGAGCGAGAAGAGGTTTTCCCCACCGACTCCAACACCCCTGAAAGCTCCACCATCTTCGCATCGATAGAGGAAGTTTCCATCCCCTCGTACATATCCTCCGCAATAGAACGGCTAGGATCCAACGCCAAAATCATATCCATATACTCTTGCTGCTCTTCAGGGGTTTGGGCCTTCTGCCTAAGAAATTCATAGCACCGAATAGCCGTTGCCTTATCCCCTAACTGCTTGGCACATTCCGCAAGCCCCTCATTCACTTCAGTATCATTGGGATTGCGCTCGTAGAAATACTTAAAAATCTTGTATGCCTTGTCAAATTCTTGGTCCCGAGAGTAAAGGTAGCCCAAATCTAAGCCAACTTCCTTTGCCTTGGGGTGCTGGGCCATAACATAAAATTTGTACAAAAACAGACGTAAATCCTTATCGTCCGGGGAAGCCTTCAACAGCTCTTGACAATGAGAAATCCCTCTCTCCGGCTGCTTCTGCTGCAACGCCTCCTCCAGAAGAATTTTCCTCTGATGATCCGCCCCTTCTTTATCGCCTTGCTCTTCTAAGAAAAGAATCAATTTCTCCCTCTCCTCCAGCGAGCTCGGGCGAGCATTTCTAAGAGCAGCGTAAAACGCTTTTGCCCTCCTTACCTCACCCCTGCGCTTGGCTTGCCGATATTCCTCTAAAGCCGCGGTTATCCCAATCGGCTCTACGCCCTTGCCCTCAAAAAGCTCTGCAATCAAGTGGAGTAAATCAAAACGAGGCACCGGGCTCGAGTTTAAAATCTCCACCACACTCCTCTTCCCATCAATCAATACCGCCTCCTGACGTATTTTTTTCGGAAGAGGAACCTCCTCCAATACCTCCTCAAACCTAGAAGTTTTCACCAAAATTGTCTCAAAAGAAGGGAGCTTAGAACGAATGCTCTTCCATTCCTCCAACTTGGGAGCAATCTGCTGAAGAAGATCCGGAAGATTTAGCGCAATCTCCTCCAAAGAAATCCCCCTAGCACAGAGGTTCTGATCCTTTTTGAAAGAAAATTCCGTTTCCAAAAAAAATAAATCCGCGATCTCCTTGCTGATCTTCTCCAAAAGAAATTTGCGAACCTCTTCTTTCGTTAAAACATTCTTCTCCAAAAGAATATCCATTAGACTTTTGTCAGGAAACTCCTGCTTCCAAAATACCAGCTTTTGAAACTGCTGGGGTGTGATTCTATTCTCGCTTACCAACCGCTCCCCAAACTCTAAATCCTTCTCCTCTTCACTCCCTTGCCGATGATACTGGGAAATCTGCCCCTCCTTAAAATAAAGAATCGCTGTAAAATTCCCCGCAGTAAGCGTCAGAGAACCTGTGGTCCGCTTGGTCAATATCGCCTGAAATACCTCTAAAAGAGTGCGCTTCTGTTTTGGTTTCTCGCTCATTTACCCGCTCTCCAACTTGGTGCCGGAAGCTGAAACAGAGAATAGAACTATCGATACTCAAAAAACTCTTTTATCGGAGGACACTTCTGAAAAATTAAGTTTATCTTTTTTTGAATATTCTTAGCCTTCTTCAGACAAGAAAGCAATAAATAAATCTTCTTGGCGCGCTTTAACCTTTCTAACGTCTTACCAGAAAGCGAATTCCCCTCCCAAAGAGCATAAGCAAGTTCACCAATCCCCTCTTCCTCCAACTGCCGAGCCTCCAACAAAAGAAAATCTCTACACTTCCGCCACTTTGCCCGTTCTAAAGAACTTTCCGTAGCCGGCGAGTCTCTCCAAAAATCCTTAGGAAGAGGACGGGAAAAAGTAAAACGCTCAAAAGGAAAAAGTTGCTCCATTTTCTGAGAAACCGAAACCTGAGAAACAGATTGCTGAGAAGAAGGAGATGAACGAAGAGAGCGCAACTTCCTACGCTTAATTTCATTGATTTGAACGGCAGTTATAAAAAACACTACCATACCCAAAAAGACAGATACCCACGCAAATATCGCAGCAAAATAAGAGTGTCTGTAAATATCTTTGATCTTTGCTCTCATCCCTTCCAATCGTCCTAACCTCATAAAAATTAAACATATTAATTTAATCAGAAGAACCTCATTCCCATCCATTTAAAATGGACATTCCCCCGAAACCGCCATTTCCTCCCCCCTTACCCTCTTCGCTCAATCCATACAAAGACTACCTAAATTGATCTGAAGATTCTTGACCACCTCCCCTAACTTTTTGATCGCCTCGTTCTCAATTTGGCGAACCCTCTCTCGCGATATCCCTAATCTCTCTCCGATCTCCTTCAGCGTCATCGGAGAAAAATCCCCCAACCCATAACGCATACGTATCACTCTAGCCTCCCGCTCGCTCAAATAGGAAAGAAATTCCTCCACCTTTTTATTCTGCTGCGATTTTACCAACTGATCCTCAGGACGCTCTACCTGCTTATCCTCTAAATTGCGATTTTGCTGCAGCGCCGCCAAACTAATGGTCTGGGAAGGCAATTCACTAAGCCGTATCGCCTTCTGCAAAATAGAAAGATTCTTCAACGGAATATTTAGCGCCCTCGCCACATCGTCTAAGCGCGGCTCCTCCCCATGAAGCTCCTTCAATTCCTCCGCCTTCTGTTTGCATTTCGACACCAAATCCACCATATACGAAGGAATGCGTATGGTCTTCACCGTATCCATCAATGCCCGCTTGATGGTCTGCTTTATCCACCAAGTTGCATAGGTGGAAAAACGATAGTCTTTCTCCGGATCAAAACGCTCCACCGCCTTTAAAAGCCCTAAATTCCCCTCCGCAATCAGATCCGCTAATCCCAATCCACGCCCCAAATAGTGCTTGGCAATGCTGACCACCAAACGCAAGTTCGCACGAATCATCCTGTTCTTCGCGTCCATGTCCCCCTGCCGGATCCGATGAGCAAGCTCCTTTTCCTCCTGCCGAGTAAGCAGAGAAATCTTATTGATCTCTTTGAAGTACTCCTGAATCCCAATATCCATATCGGAGTGATGAAATGAATTCAAATTTTTCCTCGTTTTTTCTATGACGCTTTTTATGAAATTTTTCTCGCTTATCTCACGTCTCTATATTTAATCAAAAATAATATCAAAATTCAAGAAAATTCAAAAGAATTCCACCACATCCACCACCGCCATCTCTAAAAAAACAAAAATTCCTCCCTCCTACTTTTCTCTCCCAACCATGCAATACATCTCAACCAATCCGAAATTTCCCTCTTTTAGCGGATTCTTTTAACTTGACGATTTTTCGGTTCATTGCTTTCCTCTTGGTTCAAAAAGAAAGGTGCCTATGAACTCCAAAACATCCTCTCCCGCACAACCCATCGCTGTGTTCTGCGTGCTTAGCTACTTCTTTTTTTTCGCTACCGTTGCCCTCTGCCTCGACTTTTTGCTCCACCCGGACGACTTCTTGCCATCTCCTACAACAGCGTCCCCTAAAATCGCTGCCTCTAAACCACAGCTATCCCACTACCTAAAAGACCTGGAAAGCCCCCACCGATACCTTCGACAAAAAAGTATTCAATACCTCCTCCAACACGGCCAAAACGCCATCCCCACCCTGCGCTCCAAACTCCACTCTCCACAGCCGCAACAAAAACGCATCGCCCTCTTCCTACTCCTCCGTCTCCTGCCCGCCCAAAAAGCCCTGAAGCTCGCCCAAAACCAACTCACCTCCCCCAACCCCCAACTGCGCCTAGAAGCCCTCCACGGCATCCTCCAGCTCAGCTCCAAAATCTCTCCCAACGAAGACCAACTCCGCCCCCTTCTACTTGACAACTCGTTCGAAGTGGTCAAAGCCACCCTCAAAATCTATCAAACCTTCCCCCCCAAACAACCCATCACCTTACTAACCATCGCTCAAATAGCTAAAAAATCTCCCTCCTTGGCTCCCCTCGCTATCCAAATCCTAGCCAAAACCAATTCGCTTCCTCCTCAAATTCTTCCCCCCCTCTTCGCCTTATGGAAACAACATCCCCCCCTCCAACCATCGCTTTTGCCCATATTTGCCAAAATCTCTCTCCCCCAAACAGCCACCTTCCTAGCCAAACAACTCACTAAACCTCTTCCCCCTAAAACAAAAGCAAAAATATCCCAACTTCTTGCCCAACACCCCTCCAGCTATCGAACGCTAGAAGATCTTCTTCTAAACACCAAAACCGCCTCCCTAGCTTGGATTGGCTACACCCTCTTTCTAAAACAATCCTTCTCCCCAATCCTCGCCCTCCCACTGCTCCAAGCATTTGCCCAACCTGCGCCCGAGCTTCCGCAAGAAAAACTACCGCTGATCCTCCACTGGCTGGCCAAAAGCATCGCTCCCCTTCCACAACCCACATCCTCAAAATTGCTCCAACTTTTTCATCACCTCCCCCCCACTGCTCCCTCCCGGGGAACCATTATGCTCATATGGGCCCAACGAAAATATCTGCCCGCTGGAGAGCTTATCCTCTCTTCCTTCCCCAAACTCAATCCTCCCAACCAAGCCCTCGCCATCCAAGCCCTCGCTACACTAGCTCACCCCAAAACAAAAATTCTGAAACTCCTCAAAAAGCTCCTCTCTACCCAACAACACCTCACCTCTACACTCGCAGCACTGCGTCAATGGAAAACCACTCTACCTCTAGAACAACTCCGCCCTCTACTGAACAATCCCTCCCGTACCATCCAGTCCCTTAGCGCCCAACTCCTCCCCTTCGCAAATCCTATCCCCCCCCTCTCTTGGCTACTCGCTCTCATGAAAAATCCCAACCCCACCGTCCGTCAAGCAGCTTGCCAATCCCTGGCTAAATACCCCCAACAACCGGAAGCCTGGCTAGCCCTACTCCTCGCCCTCACCGATGCTCACCCTAACGTCCAAGCCGCCGCTGCCAAAACACTCCAACACATCTGCCAAATTTCTTCGCCCAACTCCACCTATCTCCCCCTCCTCCTAAATCTCGCCCAAGGACATTCCCACCCAAACGTACGAAAATACGCGAATGCCTTGCTCAAATACTTCAAAAATTAACGCACTTTCCCTAAATCTAGCCTGAGGTTCCATCAACACAAACCTGCCAAAATTTAACCAATCCATCCCCTAACCCCATTTAAAAAGCAGAGAGGAAGAGCCTTTCTTCCTCCTCCACTCCTCAAATTTCAATAAGCAACAACCAACACACAAGCAGAAAAGAAAAAGATAAAGGTGAGAAATCCTCCGCCTCAATGAGCAAAATGAATACCACTTATGTGCGCAACTACAACCAACCCAATCTGATCCTCCACTTCGATAAGCAACACCTCCTCACTTGCTGAACTACTGCCTACTCCACGCCTATCACCTGAACCACCACCTCCCGCTCCCTAGGACGAGTGTCAAAATCCAATAACACAATCTGCTGCCATGTTCCCAAAAACAACTCCCCCTCTGCAAATGGCACCGTCAACGAAGGTCCCATAAGCGTGGCGCGGATATGAGCACTTCCATTATCATCGTGCCAGCGCTGGTGGTGAGCATACTGTCCTTTTAAAGGCGCAATTTTCTCCAGCGCCCCCTGGATGTCCTCCACCAAACCAGGCTCATACTCTATCGTGGAAATGGCAGCAGTGGATCCAACCACAAAAAGAGTTAAGTTCCCAGAGCGAACCGGGGAACTTTCTAAAATCTTTTTTACATCCTCTGTAATATCCAGAACATGAGAAAAACCTCGGGTCTGATAAGTAAGACGATGTGTTTGAACCTTCATCCTCCAATTTACTCCAATCCTAAACTCGCCATTAAAACAGTAAAATTTTCAGGTGTCCCAAAACGAGACAGGGTTACTTAAAAGATTTTTATAGAATTTACCACCTCCAAATAAGAATTTAACGGGCTGTGGTTAGACAAAACTTATTTATCTAATAACCACATAAATTTTTTAAATTTAAGGTATTACGCAATTAATGAGTTTAAAAAAAATAGAAAAAATCGCAAAAAATAAATTTATTTCAAAGAAAATGGAACACTTTTTGCTAAAAAATTTTGGCATAACATACCGGGTTTTCTCCACATCCCTCTCCCTCGGGAGGCGGGTCGGAATGGGGAGAACAAGGATGGGAGAAAACCCCCTTTTTTCAGTATAAACCCTCCCCCCAATTCCAAGCTTATACTGTAAT
>RFKQ01000148.1 GCA_003694635.1 Planctomycetota bacterium | reverse complement strand
CTCCTCCCCCCTCCCTCCCCTTAGAGACCACTCCTCTCTCTGTGCAAGAAACCAAAAGAGTAAAAAAACAACACAAAAAGAAAATTACCACAACCTTCCTCAAAAACATCGCTCTCCCTTCCAAACAAAAAACTCTATAAATAGCGCTCTATGCGCCTCCTGAGCAACTCTGGCTCAAAAGTCTTCTGAACATAACCCGTAGCCCCTACCTCCTTCGCCCTTCTGCGCAACTCCACCTTATCCGCCGCCGAAAATAAAAGAATCTTTAAATCTAAATTCTTCGTGTGCTCCTTCAAAATAGCCGCAAGCTCATCCCCCTGTAATCCCGGCATATTGATATCAATCAACACGATATTCACCCCATGGCGGAATATGTACTTGCTCGCCTGCGCCCATCCCTCCAAACCTACTACCGTGTGCTCTTCCCCAAATATCTGCTGAACAAAATCAATCACCGCAGAATCATCGTCAATCACAAGAATTTTGGCCATCACTCAATCTCCATATCTTATAAATAATGAGCATTTTTTGAACAAGATTCACAATCTTATCCGGCATAATGGGCTTGGTGATATAACCACTACAACCCGCTTGGAAAGCTCGCTGCTGATACTCCTTTAAAACAAAAGCACTACAAGCAATCACACATATATGAGAAGTCTCCGGATCTGAACCCAGAACCTGCGTCGCCTCAAAACCATCCATATCCGGCATCGCTAAATCCATCAAAACCACCTCCAAAAAATTCCCCCGCGCTATCTCAATCGCTTCCTTGGCCGAAAGTGCCGTAAATACAGAATACCCCTCCTGTTCAAAAACCTGCCTCAAAAGATATAAATTGGCCTCATTATCGTCCACAATAAGAATTCGCCGAAACTTCTTCCTATAAATAGAAAAACTCGCACTCAAAACCCTCTTATTCCAGTCTGAAGCGCTTTTGGAAATAAAAAGCTCCGCCCCTTTTTTCAGAAGACCCCGCTCCTCAGCATTAAGATCCTTGGCCGTGATCGCCACCACCGGCAACTGAAGGTGTCCATAATTCTCCCTGAGCAAATGAAGAAGCCGAAAACCATCTAACTCCGGAAGAAAAAGATCTAAAATCAAAATATCAAGTTCCTCCCCCCTCTTTCGAATGATATCCAAACCTTTCTTACCATCCTCGGCTTCCAAAACGAAACACCCCGCTCTCTCCAAACCTAACTTAAGCTCCTCCCGAACAACAGCATGATCCTCCACCACCAAAACCTTTTTATTCCGCGCCTTCCAAGAACTACAAAACAAAAAATCCTCAGCAATCCTCCCCCCCTCCCGACGAAATGTAAATACCTCCACCGGACTAATCAACGGTCCCCTCCCGTTGTGGTGAAGCAAAACCGGCAACTCCCGCAACAAAGGATTCTTCCGACACCGCTCCACCACCTCCAAATGATGAGAATCCACCACAATCGACCAAATCGGCACCGGCCCCTCCACAAACCGAAGTAAGTCCTCAAACGAACGGCATAAGCCAACCTCAAAAGGAAGATCCTCCAAAGATTGCTTCAACATCTGTAGGGCTTCCGTGCCCATAAATACCGGCAAAATAGCCCTTACCTCCCGTAAATGGGGAGCAATCACCAACCCCTGATGCCCCCTCCCCCGAGAAGAACTCGCCTCTAAAGAAGACGCTTCCTCCTTCTGATCCTCTAAAGGAATTTTCAACGTAAACGTGGTCCCCTCCCCCACCTGTGAACTCAGGTGAATCGAAAAACCCAGCAAATCACACAAACGCTTGGTGATCGCAAGCCCAAGACCTGTGCCACCAAAGCGCTTTTTGGTGGAAGAATCCAACTGAGCAAAAGATTCAAAAATCTTCTCCTGCTTCTCCAAAGGTATACCACAACCCGTATCCTGGATAGAAATATGTAGACTCCCTTTTTCCTCCCAAGCGCTCAGCCGAATAAATCCCCTCTCCGTAAATTTCACAGCATTGCTTAAAAAATTGTTGATAATCTGCTCCAAACGAATCTCATCCGTCCACACCGTAGGAAGAGAAGAAGGCATCTCAAAATAAAGCTCTACCTTATCGTGATAAAGCAACCCCTTGGCAGTAAGATAACAATTCTCCAACACCTCCAACACATCTACCTCTTCCTTCCAAATCTCCATCTTCCCCGACTCAATTTTGGAAAAATCCAAAATATCGTTGATCAACTGCAACAAAGACTTCGCCGAAGCATACGCCAACTTAAGATTGGCCTGCTGGTCAGAAGGAAGCAAATGGGAACTCTTCTCCTTCACCAACGCAATATAACCAATAATAGCATTCAAAGGAGTGCGCAGCTCATGGCTGATATTGGCAAGAAATTCCTCCTTCTGGCGAGCTCTCTCAAGCGCCAACTCCTTTTCAGCAATGGCTGCTTTCTTCTGCTTTTCCCCCTCCTCCAAAATCCGCTGATAAGAATAACTCCCCTGAAAAGCAAGGGAAAATTTCTCCAAAATAGGAAGAAGTTGCCGAGGCTCCGTACGGTCAAAAAATCTCTCCACCGGAGAAAAAATCTGCAAAACCCCTAACGCAGGAAGACAAAAAAAACAACCAGAGCGAATGGAAAATGGTAGCCCCTCCAAGTGAAAAGGCAATTCCGACTCCAGCAACTCCGGGATATAAAAACCCTTTTCCCGCGCCTTTTCCAACCACTCAACCTCACTGGACAAAACCGTGGTATGCACCTTTAGACGGGGAAAGTGATAGTACAGATAAAAAGCATTCTCCTCAAGCTCATCCACTGGCGGCAGATTCTGGGGCCTAACCCCTTCCTCAAGCGAAGAAAGATATTTTCCCTCCGTCCATAGCGCAAGATAGGATAGGTTTTTCCTGGACATCAAAGTTTTAAAAAAGTTTTTCGCCATCTTATAAGGATCTAACGACGTCCCTATACTCAAAGACAGCTCATAGAGAATGGAAAGTTGGCGAACGGTTTCCGCAAAGTCCATCATTATCTCCCCTCAAATTTAGAGCAAAAGAGAGTAGTGCAAAACTCTTAGGCGGCTTCGGGTGGCCAAAAACCTTTTCGAAAACATCAATACCTTGCCCTATCCTAGGCATTTCCTTATTGGCCTAGAACCCAAGGGTACAACCACAACCTGGTTTTCCCCTTTTCCCAAACATGTAAAAAACAATGCTAAATCAGAAGAGGAATAAGATAGGGAAATAGCAAAAAGGAAAACGCGCTCTAGAGGAGGAATAAGAAGATAACATCATTTCAACGCACAAATTCAAAGCCCACTGAATCGGCTTGAAACAGCTTTACTCAGGTCTAAAACCAGCTCCTCTTCCTAACGAAAAAGTTTGTTGGATTCTAACCAAAACTTAGGATAAAAAACATTCGAATGAAAGAACATCTAAACCGTGGCTCGCTACGGGAAATAAAGCTTTGCGCTTACCACAGTTTTGTTGAAAAATTCCAGCAATCCCTCTCCGTAAGACGCAATTTCCCCTAGCGTCAACGCTCCTTCACAAGTAAGCTTTTCTTCCGAAAAGGTATCCGAAAAAATCTTGAGCTCATCCCCAAAATTCTCGTCCAAAAAAAGCACCCTAGAAATGCAGTCAAAAACCAACCCGCAATAAGGACGTTCGGCCTTCTCCCTCTGCGCATCCTTGGCGGACTGCTCCGCCCCACTCAAAAGAGAGCTCGTCGTGCCCTTTAGAATGGAAAGAACCGCATTCGCCGGCACCTCCCCCACACAGACCAAAGCCCCATCCTCGTCCACTAAAATGGGATCGCGGACAATGCACTCCTGCCCCTCCTTCACAATCCCAAAGGGATAGCCTTTGGCGATATCAAAAAAATTCTCCCTCTCGATCTTCGCCCCGCTATCCTCCTCAATGGCCTGTCGATATACCTCAAACGCAGGCTGCCAATTGAGTTGATAAATGCGATTCTTCTCCGTATGATTGGCCACCAAAGGACCCGCAAGATGCTCCCAACCATGGCGCACCCCTAAATTGGAGCGCAAACTCAACGGCAAAACAAAAGCACCATCCTGAAACGGCGGCATATCCCTCCCAAAAAGACAAGGCTTTTGCTTCAAAGTCAAAGAACCCGCACCTCCACCCACATAGCGAACATTCGCTCCCATAGCCTCGTGGAGCTGAACCAAAAACGTGGCCAAATGCAAACTCAACCCGTCCACAATCACCAACATTGTACTGTGCGGATTTTTCTGAGAAAGCTCAGACAACAAGGAAGGAAGGGAAATCTCCGGCCGATTTAATCCCTGAATATAAACGGGTGCACCTAAAGAAGGTGCCTTCCAAACCACAGCCCCCGTCTCCGAATGGATGGTACCAGAAATCACTGCTGGGAAAAAAGCCCCCACAAAGGGAACGCTACTCTCGTTCTGGAGAACCTGCCAGATCTCCTCCACTCCAGCAGAACTCTTCTCTCCAAGAAAAACCACCGCTTGCTCATTCTCCCCCACCTGGAGCTGCTGAAGAGACGTTAGCAAATTCTGGGGCGTCGCTTCACTTACAAACATACCTTCCCAGACCTCCTTAAGTACACGGAAGCCAAACTCCCAATTTGAACGTATCTAAATCTATCCTTTGCGGGGAAAAAAAAACACAAACCTCACCTGTCGTACGGAAACGGTTTCCGCCTCTACACTGCACCAACACGCTCTCCCTTGCGCTCGCACGTCTGTGGCCTCCTTGTCGCCTTAAGCAGCCTCCGACGCCATCCCTATACCAGCAATCTGCCCCAGACCTCCGTGCACAAAAAATTATCGCTTGGAGTACTGGAAACTGGCCCGAGCGCCCTTTTTGCCGTATTTTTTCCTTTCCTTGATGCGGCTGTCTCGGGTCAGGTGCCCTTTTTTGCGCAACGTATCCTCCAAACTTGCATCCGCTTGCAACAAAGAACGAGCAATCCCTAGCGCCACAGCCCCAGCTTGACCAGAAATCCCTCCGCCCTTGACAGAAGCGAAAACATCAAATTTCTCAAGGGTTTTCGTGTCCTTTAAAGGCTTTAAAATCTCCACCCGATCCCGCTCGCGGCGAAAATAATCCGTGTACTCCCGCTTGTTGATCTCAATCTTTCCGCTCCCCTCTTTTAAACGTACTCTAGCTACCGCGCTCTTCCTGCGACCAACTCCCCAAAAATATCCTTTCATTTTCTCTTTTTCTCCTTTTTGCGATCAATTCTACGTTGATAAATTCCTCAGCAATCCAGCAGCCAAAGAAAACACGACTACTCCTTCCGGCTTTTGGAGGATTTCAGAGGAGAAATCGCTACCGGCTGTTGCGCCCCATGGGGATGCTCGGAGCCGGTGTAAATCTTGAGCTTTTTGAGCATCTTCCGCCCCAGACGATTTTTGGGCAGCATTCGCCTCACAGCCGTGCGGAGGATTTCTGTAGGATGCCTGCGTTTCATCTCCTCAAAGGACACTTCCCGCAAACCACGCATGTAGCCCGTGTGATAATAATACTTCTTCTGAAGCGCCTTCTTGCCCGTAAGAACAACTTTATCCGCATTTACCACAACCACAAAATCCCCACAATCTATATGAGGGGTATAAGTAGGCTTGTGCTTGCCCTGCAGTATCTTGGAAATCTGAGAGGCTAGTCGCCCTAAAACCAACCCATCCGCGTCAATCAAGTACCAATTCCGAGGGGGATTTTCTCCCTTCTTTATCTTGGGCATCCAGGTCTTCATAAAACTTTCTCCCATCATACCGTTCCAAGCCTGAATTTCTAAAACAAAAGGAACAAAACAGCGCACGCAATTCCTTTCTTCCTCTCCGGAGGAGCCCCTGCGTGCACGCTACACGATATTCACACAAATAAGTTGAGCCTAATCATTATAGGAAATACGCTTACAAAGTCAAGTTTTTTTTTTAATTTTTCCACTTTTCCTCCCCACAGCCCTGCAAAACCCGTAGACCCGTAGAAAAGAACCACAAACAGGGGAAACACGAGAAGCGAAAAAATCTGCAGGTCCTAGAAAGAAGGACCACAGACCCGCGGACATATCCCCCCCGCCGCGCGAGGGGAATCACCTGCGTGCGAACCTAAGTGAAACGCAAATGTAAAAGAGAAAACGCCCCCTTACCCCCCCTCAGAGGAAGAAGAGGGCGCCTTCGCTTCCTTCACCTTCAAGCTGAGATCAGAAAAATAAAACCGCCGCTTATACTCTTTATAAGGCCGCTGATCCAACTCCACCACAGGATAGATAAAAAAGTTTTGCCGCTCTTGGCTCGGCGGCACCAACTCAATATCCCGCCCCACACTAAACGCCACCCGATGGGCATCCAAGCCACCAAAGAAAAACTCCTTTTTCTTCGGATGCTTATCCGCCTCCGAAATATCCACCGGCACCCAGCCCAATTTCTGAATATAAAAATACCCCCAACAATGGTAGCCCCGGATTTCCCCCTTCGTTTTGTTCTCCGGAAGAGGAAAACCAATCTCAAACCGCGCCGGGATCTTTAAGGTGCGCATCATGGAAATGAAAAGAGAGTGGTAATCCGTGCAATTCCCCCGCTTGTTATCGCAAGCCCAAAGAGCATCCCCTCTCCCCCAGCCAATACCGGATTTATCGTACCTAAGCTGGTCAATGATGTAGTCATAAACCGCCCTTGCCTTCTGCATGGGAGTGGAGAATTTCTCCACCTTCGCCTGGTGCAAATGGGAACGGATCTTCTTATGCCCCACAGGAACTTTGGAGTTTGGAGCAAGATAATCGGACAGCTTGGCGGGGGATTTGGGGTAGTTGGCAAACTTTGGAGCAATAGACTGACGCCTTACCACAAAGGAAAGACGAAGGGAAAATGGCTTGGAATAGGGCAATTTGAGCTGAGCGTACAAAATCTTATTTCCGTATTTCCTGTCCCTGGTAAAGCGATACGTCCCCGGCCACTGGACCCGCACATGGGAAATCACCTGATTTTCGTTGCTCTGAGGCACGGGTACCCAAACCCGGAGCAACTTACCCTTGGCAGGGAGCGAGGCAAAAGATACCTGATAAAGAAACGAAAAACAACGCTCCTTACTCGCCGCTTTGCGGATATTTTTTGCAGGAGGCGGACAACAGCCCTTGGACTGCTCAGAAAACAGCGAGGACGAGAGAAAAAAATATACCCCTATCGCACAACCCATCAGCGCTTGTTTGGACAACATCGCAAACTTTCCCTTCTTACATCACAACCAAGATTTTATAAAAAACCAAATACTCGAAAATATCCGAACCTTTCTCTCAACTCTTCAGTTAAGTCTCTGGACATGCACTCTACCTTCCCAATCCACCGCGCCCCAAACAATACCAAAACGAAAAATCGCTAAAATCGGAAAAAACTTTTGAGAAAAGTTTGACAAATCCCTGGGGCTTCTTTACAATCAATTAGCTAGAAATTCGCCGAAATTAGTTTTCTTAAACCACTGCGAAAACAAAATCTAAACCAGTCTAAATCAGTCCTATAATTATTAATCAGTTGCTTCAAAAAGTCAAGAGCATATTAGAGCATATTAGGAAATAGTTCACCATGGCTGAGCTAATCGTAATCGAAGGCGAAGAAGTCGGCAAAAGCTATCCCCTCTCCAACGAAGTTTGCACCCTAGGCGCGGATTCTTCCAACACCATCCCCCTCTCCGACCGAAGAATCGCCCCCACCCAAGCCAAAATAGAAGCCCAAAACTCCAACTTTGTCCTCACCAACCTTTGCCCCCAAAAAAACATCTACGTCAACGGCACCCCCCTCCAGCAGCCCTACACTCTCCAACACGGAGATACCTTCCAAATCGGCAAAACCCTCTTTCTCTTTAGCCACGACCCTTCCCTCGAAATGGAGGTGGAAACCACCCTAGTCTCCGACCACTCGGAAAGCTCCCTGGAAGTCTCCCAAGTAGCACCACTAAAAGACGAACATGTGGACAGCTTCCTGAACGAACTCGCCCACCTCGATCAACAACGGCGCCTAAGCACCCTCTACAACGTCAGCCATACCATCAACTCCACCTCCGATATGACACAACTGCTCCGCAAACTTCTAGAAATCATCTTCCAAGAGTTCCCTAACGTTGATAGAGGCGTGATTCTTCTCTTCGATGAAGAGCGAGCTAGGTTCCTACCCGTAGCCTCCAAAGCAAGAGAAGGCGTTCAAAACAAAGCCGTGCGAGTGTCTAAAACCATCCTAAAAGCGTGCTACAAAAACAAAGAAGCCGTCCTTAGCAACGATACCATGTTCGACGAACGCTTTATGGAAGGACTCTCCATCACCGAGGAAAATATCCACTCCGCCATGTGCGTGCCCCTAATGTCCAAGGGAGAAGTCCTTGGCTTTGTGTTTGTGGACACCATCTCAAGCGGACAGCACTTTCAAAAAGACCAACTCAACTTTCTCACAGCCATCTCCATGCAAGCGGCCGTGGCCATCGCCAATGCTAGAAATTACCAAAAATATAAAAACTATATCCAAAAACTTATCGACCTAGGCAAGGCCACTCAGGACTTCTCCACCTACCTGCAACGGGACCTGATCATCAAAAGCCTAGGGCGCCATCTGTTTAAAATCCACGACTGCCGCCACTGCATGCTAGCCCTGCTCAATGAACAAAATAAAATTAACTTCTACCCCTACGTCCTCCGCTCACGAAAAGGAAAATGGGACGAAACCCAACTCGACGTCATCCGGGATCTGTGCAAAAAAGTGGTCCTCGATAACAAACCCATTTTGATCTCGGATCTGACGTTTGATCCAGACCTCTACTTCGAAGAGCGAGAGGAAAAAGTGGACTCGTTCCTGATTGTACCCATCCCTTCAAAATCCGAAGACATCGAGATCGAAAACCAGGCCATTGGAGCGATTTGCGTAAGCGAGAAAAACTCAGGAGGGGCGTTTTTGCGCGAAGATCAAGAACTCCTAACCATTCTGGCCAATCAGGTTGGCGTGGCCCTAGCCAATGCTATCCTCTACGAAAAAGCCACCGTCGACAGCCTCACCAAAGTCTTTGTGCGCCGCTACTTTTTCCAACACCTAGAAAAACATGTCAAAAAATCCAAACGCCAAACCCAACCCCTAGTGCTCCTTATGATGGATTTGGATAAATTTAAACAAAAAAACGATACCTATGGCCACCAAGCAGGGGACTATATCCTCCAAGAAACCGGGAAAATCCTCAAGAAAAATGTGCGCTCCGATGGCATTGTCGCCCGCTACGGAGGAGAAGAGTTTGCCATCATCCTCCCCAACACCTCCGCAGACATTGGACGAAAGATAGCCGAACGGGTGCGAACAGCCGTGGAAGAGCATCCGTATATCTTCGAAGGAACCCATATTCCCTGCACTTTGAGCATCGGAATGGCACTATGCCAGCCGCAAGATAGCGTGGATTCGCTGATCAAAAGGGCCGATGAAGCCCTCTACCAAGCCAAAGAAGGGGGGAGAAATCAAGTGGTCTACCTAGGATAAATCCTGCAAACCAGCCATTTCTGATCATCCTCCCTCTTCTCTGCAGCAGTAGAAATCTTTATTTTTTCAAAAATAGATTTGCTCTCCCAACACAGCTGAGAGCTCGATTGGAGAAATTGGAAAAACGATTTATGGAGTAGGAGATATGAAGAAAAAAACAATATGGGCCCTAGGAGCGGTTTTTGCCAGCCTTTTCCTCTTTCTTGGCTCTCAATGCAAGGAGAAATTCGAAGAGACCACGTACCAACCTGTGGATCCAGTGTTTCGCGTCTATGTAGCCCTCGGCGATAGCATCACCCAGGGGGTGATGAGCGGGGACGCCAATTATTTTACCCAAACCTTGGGACTCTACCCTGAACTGCTCGCCCAGCAAATGCAAACCTTTATGTACACCCCACTGATGGTGCTCGACGATCCCTCCACCAATAAGTTTCGCCGCATCTCCCCCACCCTGCGGGGGAATAACCTCGGTGTCTCCGGAATGTCGGTGGCCCTACTTCTACCCGTCCTCACCACCAAGGTAGCCAATGTGGATCCTGAGGATTTTAAGACGGAATTCGATGCGGTGATGGCCCCGCTAGGAAAGCAGACCTACGATCCATCCACGGGGAATTTTCTGGACACCACAGCGGTGGTGGCGGCCTTGAGCTGGAAACCCACCTTTGTCACCATTTGGCTAGGCAACAACGATGCCTTGGGAGCGGTGGCAAACACTATAACCGACAAGGATTTGGACAAACTCACCGCCCTAGGAGGGGCGATCGTCTACAAAAACCTAGGCTTCCCCTACTCGGCTCAGCTGGACGACAACGACCCTCGCGGAGACACTTTTAAACCCATCAACCGCATGTCCACCCAGGCCAATTTTCAAGCCGCCTACCAGCAGCTTTTGGGGGCATTTGCCACCAGCAGTACGGCTCCCAAAATGGTGGTGGGCAATATCCCCAACGTGACGGACGTGGCGTTTATGATGAGCTTTGAGGAGGTGAAAACCTTTTTTGAACGCTACGCAGGGGTTAGCCGAACGGAATTGGACACCGCTTGGGGAACCACCGGCTTTGGGGGAAATGCAGGAGCCACAGCACCCTTTGATATCGTTCTGGTGGCTTTGGGGGTGTTTAAGGATCAAAAAAGCAAAGGGAAAAGCAACATTGAGGCCCTGCTAGCTGTCTGTGGAGGACGAGCGGTAGGGGACACCACCCATCCCCTCTTGGGAGGGCAGCCAAATGTGGGGCTTTTGGACTGGGATGCCAACCACCTCGACGACGGAGAGCGCACCACCTTGGACAATCGAATCGATACCCTAAACGGAGTCATCGATGCAGTAGCCGCTTCTTTTGGCGCAGTGGTGGTAAATGTCAACCAAATCTTTAAAAATATCACCGCCAATGGTGCGGATGTGGTGGATGCCCAAGGCAACGTGATCTCCACCTTCCAGGGCCTCCCCATCCGCAAGCTCTCAAGGATTTATCCCGGCGCCGGTGATCCAACCAGCACCGACGGGAGCAAAACCAACGGAGGCTTGTTTAGCTTAGATGGCTTCCACCCGGGGCCAACCTCCCATGCCATCATTGCAAACAGCTTTATCGACGCCATCAATGCCAACAAAGCTACCCTAGGAATCGGGGTTAGCCTCAATAAAGTAAGCGTGTTTCAGGCTTGGTTGCAAGATCCGTTTGTGGACCACGATCTGGATGGGTACGTCGCGGGGATGTTTTTTACCAAAAGCTCCACTCAAATTGGGGAGCAGATTATTTTGCGAGACAGCGATGACACCAATCCAAATGTGCGCTAAATGCGAGTGGGGGAAGAGGGCGCACCGCTCTCTTAGGGAGAAAGGGGGGAAAATGAAAATTTTCCTACAAAAATGTGGGATTTTCCCAACAACTTCTCTAGGCTGATTAAAACTTGGCCAAATGGCATCAAAAATCGAAGAAAGAGAAAATCCCTTATCTTTTTAATTAGCCTAAAGTTAGAAATATCCAGAAAATAAAATAAATTTTTTTTGGATTTGGCCCAATTTTTGCTCTCTAAGTGAGCGCAAGCAAACAAAAAAGCAAAACCCTTCAAAACCCTCAAAACGAAAGTTCATAGAGTTGTCCAAAATTTCCTCTCCTACTCTCTCCAAAAGGACATCTCAGTCTATAACTCCCTTCACCCCTCTTTCGCGTTTTGAGGGTTTTTTTATTAATAAAATCCTAAAAACAAATCCTAAAAACCCCTCGAATAAGCCCTAAAAACTCCAGAAAAAAATAGGGATAGGCGAAAATCCGCAAAAACTCGTCTCTTCCTAACTTGGAAATTTGTGGCTCTTTTCGAAAAACTTAGCAGCTCCCCCAAACGTGGCCCGCCTTTCCAAACCAAATCGAAGCTCAATTTAGGCGGCTTTGTTTTTGGGGGATTTTTTGGGCGGCTTTTTGGATTGATAAATCCTAAGAGCAAGATATAAAGCGCCCCTGCGGAGCTCCAAACAGATAAGAAGGGTGGATTTTAGCCGAATTTTCTGGACAAGCTCCGCCACGCTTTTGAATTTTTTTTCCACCTTTTTTTGAATTTTGATTTTCAGATAAAAATCCCTTTTCTGCTTTTTTAAACAAGTAAGTTCCAAGAAAAAATGATGGGGCAGCGGATAACCTTGCTTCTTGCGCAGAAAAAGGGAGAGAACCTTATCTTGCACCAACTGGTACACATTCCAAAGATACTTCTTATACTCCTTCTGGCGTTGAAGTCTCTTCCATGCCCATTTATATTTTGTCTTTAATCTTTTATCAATCCTTCTCTTGGGAGGTTTCCACTCCCCGCTTTTCTTAGCATATATTTCCAACAGTTGCAAGCGAAGGATAGCCTTTCCCTCCGCCGTCTCTATAGGAAAGAAAAAGGCAAAAAGACTAACCAAAAAGAAATAGGCAAGAATTTTACCTGACTTGAACGCAACCATACCTTACAAAACCTTTTATTTGCTTTTTTGAATGGGAGTTTTTTTTGTGCTCTCCTTTTCAGCCGCTTTCTCCTTTTTCGAAGCGCGATCTTTTTCCTCGTTGCGAATGGTGATCACAATTGCACCGTACTCCTCCTCATCCTTCACAATATCGATTTGATAGCCTTTGCCCGGCTTCTTGTACTCCTTGGGGATTTCCTCTGGAGTTCGATCGGAGGCAACCCAATGGCCTGCATCCGCATTCCACCACGCTGGGAAATGCCTTCCCGAAGGCTGGAAAGTATGGAGTAGAGCCGGTGGCAGAAAGAGAAAAAGTAAAAAAATAGCCGCCACACTTAGCGCCACCAGGGTAAGGTTCGAGAAAAATGACTGCCGATAGGCTAGGTGCTGAAAGATCCTTCGCTGCGTTTTCCGATAGCAGTTTTGCCACTCCCACTCAGAAATGGCGGGGATCTTCCACTGATCTTTGAGAAAATGGCAGAACTCCCGAAGCTCTTGATAAGCCTCTTGACAACTCTGACAGCTATGCAAATGTCGCTCCACCAGCCGGGTTTGAGGGGCAGTGAGCTCTCCATCCATATAGCCACTCACCAGCTCCTGAATATGAGAGCAGGCCCCGCAAGAGGATGGTGGTGATGTTTCTTCATTTCTTTTCATCGTGATTGCCCGATAAATAAAGTCATCTATGAGTTCGTAAAACGTTTTCAATTGTATCGAAATTTCGAAATCCCAGCCGCTGGAAGAATTAGATTTCCTCCGTATTCTCTTTTCGATGGTTCTTGAGCAATTCTTGAAGTTTTTTGCGGGCGTAGTAGAGTCGAGACATTACTGTACCAATGGAACAATCTAGGATTTGGGCGATTTCTTTGTAAGAGAGATCGTTGAGGGAATATAACACAAACACAGAGCGATGGATATGAGGAAGTTTATTGAGGGCTTGGTAAAAGTGCTCTTCCCACTCTTTGTTGGCCATCTTATCCAAAGGCTTCGAGGATTTCGCTGTGAGAGAGGAGAAACCATAGCCGTCTGCGATGCACTGCTCAAAAGAAAGATTGGATTTTTTGGCTCTAGAGTAGTCAATAGCACGGTTGATCGCAATGCGGCATAGCCACGTATAAAAACTGGATTTTTTTTGAAATTTTGGAAGGGATGCATAAACTTTAAAAAAAACCTCCTGAACCACATCCAGAGCGTCCTCTCGGTTTTGGAGATATTTGTAAGCAATGTGAAACACTTTTTCCCGGTACTTCTCAAACAAATCCTGAAACGCTCTCTCGTCTCCCTGAAGTACCGCCTCTACCTTTTCTAAATCTTCCTCAGAAGAAGAACCTTTTTCCATCCTTGCTGCCCTTCACTTTATGGACGAATGAGAAACTTCCTTATTCGCAAAAACTCGAAAACCTTTTTTAGACTTTCCACAATCTGCTCCCCAAAATATTATAAACACCTCAAAATCACCCATGGCTCTAGCACCTATTCCGCAATCAAAACTTCCTCTCCCTTATCAAATTTCATGGCTCGAGCCTTGACAAATGTTGATTTTTGTTCATAATATCTAGTTCTTAGATGAAATTCAACTCAATCTTCAAACCAAATTCGTCATCCAATCGAAAGATTGGGGGCTTCGCGCTCGCTATACCTCGTATTAAAAACTTCCTAGTACGCTAGGAAAAAATAATCTCAGGAAACACAAAAATCACGAAAGTTTTGAGCCATGGAAAAAATAAAATTAACTCAATTCGCCTCCTGCGCCGGGTGAGCGGCCAAGCTTCCTATGGAAGCCACAAGGGACTTAGTGAGTAAGCTCCCACAGATTGCAAATGACAAACTCCTCGTCGGAAGCGGCACCTTGGACGACGCAAGCGTCTATCAACTCCACAAGGATCTAGCCATTGTCCTAACAGTGGACCTCTTCCCTCCCGTGGTGGACTCCCCCCTCCACTACGGCAGAATTGCAGCCGCCAACTCCCTAAGCGATGTTTACGCAATGGGAGGCGAACCAATGGCGGTGATGAACATTTTTACCTACCCCTTCGAGCAAATCAAAGCGGAAATAGCTGCCGAAATCCTCCAAGGTGGAGCGGAAAAAGCCCAAGAAGCCGGCGCCGTCTTGGCCGGCGGACATACCATGCGCGACACAGAAATCAAATATGGACTGGCCGTCGTCGGACACATTCACCCCCAAAAGATTTTTCAAAACTCCACCGCCCAAGCCGGCGACGACCTCGTCCTCACCAAACCACTAGGGATCGGGGTGATCACCACCGCCCTAAAGAAAGAAATTCTCACCGAAGAAGACCACCGCCTAAAACGCGCACTGGAAGTTATGGAGCGCCTGAACGCCAAAGCCTCCCAAGCCATGCGCCAAGTGGAAGCCCATGCCGCTACGGATATCACGGGATTTGGCCTACTCGGACACGCCTGGGAAATGGCAAGCGCCTCCGGGGTCAGCTTGGAAATCTACGCCTCCAAACTCCCTGTACTAGAAGGCACCGAGGAACTGTTGAAAAAAGGCTGCCTATCCGGCGGCTCGAAAAAAAATCGCAAAGCCATCGAAAAACATCTCCAGCAACAAACAGAAGAGAACGCCTTGCTAGATATCGCCTGCGATGCCCAAACCTCCGGGGGACTATTGATAAGCTTAGAACCCTCGAGAACCAAAGCTCTCCTGCAAACCCTCCAACAAGCCGGACAGACAGCTTGGAAAATCGGCAAGGTTCTCCCCGCAGACAATGAGCCCAAAATCTATTGGAAAACTTAAGCGAGTGAGGACTCTTCTTCTACTGCTCCTTCCCCTGCTCCTGGGAGCCCATTTTCTCTTGAAACTCCTTCTCCGCCAGCAAATATCCTACCTTATCGAAGAAACAACAGGAGGGAAAATCATCCACACCCAAATGGACTTTGATTTGCTTTTCCAAAAAATAATATGGCAAAATTTAAAACTCCAAGGACCAAAACAAAAAAAAAAATCCTTCTCCTTCTCCTTGCTCAAAGGACAATTGGAACTAACCTCTCCCCTCCAAATCCACGCCCTCCAAAGCCTTCAACTAAGCGCACCAACGCTTTCGATTTGGCTGCGCCCTGGAGTAAAAAACTCCCCCATACCCCTGCAACTCCCTAGAAAAATTTTTCTCCACTCCCTCAAAATTCAACAAGGTACCTTCCAATTCGAAGATAGAACCCTACGACGCCCTTGCCAATGGAAAATAAAGGAAATAAACCTGGAAACCTATCCCTTCTACTCAAAAAATTGGACCAAATTGCTGCTCTTGGCCAAAGGAAGTGGACGGCTTGCAAAAGGATACTTTCAAATCCGCCCCCAACCAGAAAAAAAGCTTTCCCAAATCTGGATCTCTAAACTCCCCCTAAAAATCTTTTCCCCCTACTTGGAAGAATGGCTCCCCCTGAGAGTGGAAAAAGGACAAGTAGAAGGCGAGGTGAGAATATATCCCTACCAAAACGGCGTCCTATTGGTAAACGAAATCACATTCTCCAAACTTCACTTCCAACTCCTGCAAACCACCCAAAACCCCCTTGCACACCGCATCCTAAAAATCGTCCACCACCTAGGAAAATGGTTCTCCATCCAATTTCAAGTATGGCTGAAAAAGAAAAGCTTCCGAAACAACCTCGCCCAAGCCTTGGGCGTGATTCTCCGCCAATACTGGAGAGCTGTCATCCACGGAATCCTGATGCGAGCAGCGGATTTTGTCCTGGAAACCAAACTCCCTCCCCTGAAAAATCCACCACCTAAAACCAAAAAATCAAAACAAAATCCCCCCCCTCTCTCTGCCCAAAAACAAGGGAATATCCCCCCCAAAAAATACCAAAATCCCCCTGCCCAAAATCAAAACCCTAAAAAAAAATATTCCCTAACCTCCAAAGAAAGCTCTCCTCCCACCCCCATCCCACCAAAAGAAAACTTACACCCACAAGAAGTGGTCCTTTTTGAAAAAATTTGGACAGACTACCGAAACTCCCCCTCTAAACAAGCTTGGGATAAAACCTGGAAAAGCAAATATCAACTAAAACTTCTAGCCAGCACAAAAGCCAAACTGTGGAAAATCCGTAAACCCTTCCTAAAACCCGGCGTCTGGCTGTACGGAAGAAACAAAAACGGCAACTACCTGCGCGTTTGGATCCCCCGCATCGCCTTCTCTAAATTACCCTGGAAGAGAGGCAAAACCGTCCGCTTTCCTCCACTTCGCCTCCTATCCTATCGAATAAAACGCAAATGGATAGAACTTATCTGCCGCTGGGAAATCAAAGAACTCTAATGAATGTTTAGAGTACTTTCTTGGAAAAGTTTTTGAAAAAAGTTTTCCAAACCTTTCCAAAACTTTTCTTTCTGAAACCCTTTTTAGGAAAAAAGGGTTTCTGCTTCCCAAACACTTCCGTTTTGTACAACCCCTTACCAAAAAACAAATCCCTAGCTTTGAAAAAATTACGCACTGTCCCGAAAAACAAAAAACCTAGAAAGGTCCGAAAAACACCCTATCGTTTTTCATAAATCCAAAACATGAACGACGTCAAAACCTCCCTCTGGAAGATGGCCATACCGCTGATCGTATCCTTCTGGTTGCGCTCTCTATTTACATTCGTGGACACAATCTACGCCTCTTTTCTAGGCGACGAAGCAATCGCAGCAATCGGGCTAGCTATACCCCTGGAATTCGGAATGATCGCAATATGGGTAGGACTATCCACCGCCCTAACCTCCTACTACGCGGAAGCAGTAGGCGAATACAACGAGCGAAAGCTCAAGCAGATCACACAAGTGGCACTGCGAGTTTTAAGCGCGGTCATACCCACGTTCCTAGGAATAGGAATAGGGGTCTACGCCCTGGCTCCCCGGCTGGAGCTGGAAGCGGAGGTAGCAAGAAACTTCCAAATCTATGGGGCAGTCTTGATCGGAGGCTCAGCCTTAACCGGCTTTTGGTCCACAATCCCAGATTCAATCGTAAAGGCCTTTCACGACACAAAATCAACCATGATCGCAGGCCTTTGCTCCAATTTCACCAACTTGGCATTCAACACAATCTTCCTATTTGGGTTTGGCTGGGGCATATTCGGAATCGCATTTTCCACGGTCTTAGGCCGACTGGCTGGCCTATCTTATGCACTGTGGAGAGCAAGTAGTCTCCGGCGAAGCTGGCAAAAAAATAGCAGCAAATATGAGAGGAAAACTGCGATACTAAAGCGGCCTCTAAGGAAAATCTTGGCCCTTGCGTTTCCAGCCGGCCTAAGCCATCTTCTGATGATCGGGGAGGGGATATGGATAAATTTTTTACTGTCTATGCAAGAGGACGCCACAGCAGCCTTGGCAGCGTACGGGATCTATTTCCGAATAGGGGCCTTTGCCCTTACGCCCATTGTGGCCACCCGGGTGGCGTTTTTGCCTTTTGTGGCCCGTCATCGGAGCTTAGGAAACTTGGATTTGATTTACCGAAACTACCTGGGAGCGATATGGATGGGAGGAATTTATGCTCTCTTTGTGGTTTGGCCGCTATGCCATTGGGGCGGAGAGAGCCTGATGAGTTATTTAACGCACTCTTCACTGGTGATATCGCAGGGAACTTTGGGGATACGCTTTGTTCCCTGGATATGTTTGAGCTGGTTGCCCTACCAATTTAGCAAATCGTTATTGGAAGGTTTTCAGCGAGCCGCGCCTACGCTTTTTATGTCCCTTTTGCGATACGTAGTGCTCGCCTTGCCTTTGACGTACCTTGGAGTACGGTGGGCAAAGATGTGGGGATATTCCTCTCTTTTTGGAGTTTTGTGCGGTTTATTGGTCTCAACCCTATTGAGTTCGCTATTCTATTTTGTTTGGGGAATGCGTTTTTTATCCTCCGAAAACTGTCAGAATGACAGCATATAGGTGGTCTCTTTTTTTTTCCTGCCATTTTGACAGCGCTTGAAGGAAAAGAAAAAAAACAAATTAAAAAATACTCTATCCGCTATAAAGAGTTTTTTCAATCTAGAAAGAAACTTTGAAAAAAACTGGTATAAAATTTGCTACTTTCCTAAAAAACTCTACTGTTTTCATCGTAAAAATGCCTAAATCCATCCACATAGGCCCAAGTAAAAATCCCCAGTGTTTTAAGGAGATCAAAAGCAATGAGTAAAATTATCGGTATTGACCTAGGAACCACCAACTCAGTGGTGGCGGTGATGGAGGGCGGAGAACCTAAGGTAATTCCCAACAAAGAAGGAAGCCGAATCACCCCCTCTGTGGTGGCATTTAAGGACAATGAAATTCTGGTCGGTCAGGCCGCAAAACGCCAGGCAATCACCAATCCACTGAATACTATTTTTTCTATCAAGCGCTTCATGGGAAGACGAGCCAACGAGGTAAAAGAAGAAGAGAAAAACCTTCCCTACAAAATCGTGGGGAGCGGAGATGAACTGATCAAAGTAGAGGTGAATAATAAAGCCTATACCCCTCCGGAAATTTCCGCAAAAGTTTTGCGAAACCTCAAAGAAACAGCGGAAATGTACCTCGGAGAGGAAGTCACCCGGGCGGTGATTACCGTACCCGCCTACTTCAACGACGGCCAACGCAAGGCAACCAAAGACGCAGGCGCCATCGCAGGGCTAACCGTGGAGAGAATTATCAACGAACCCACAGCCTCCTGCCTCGCCTACGGTCTAGGAAAAGAAGGCGATAGAAAAGTAGCCGTATACGACTTGGGCGGTGGAACCTTCGATATCTCTATTCTTGAAGTGGGAGTCGAAAAGGATCAGTCCGTCTTTGAAGTGCTCTCCACCAATGGAGACACCCATCTCGGTGGAGACGATTTCGACCAAGTGCTCATCGATTATGTGGCCGAGGAATTCAAAAAAGAACACGGAATTGACCTGCGCAAAGACCAAATGGCCTTGCAGCGCTTAAAAGAAGCCTGCGAAAAAGCCAAATGCGAACTCTCTACAATGATCCAAACCACCATCAATCTCCCGTTTATCACAGCAGATCAAAGTGGCCCCAAACACCTGCAAATGAATATCTCCCGCGCAAAGTTCGAAGAATTGGTCGACCACCTGGTAGAAAAAACCAGAATACCTTGCGAAAAAGCCCTAGAAGATGCAGGCCTAAAACCATCGGATATTGATTCGGTGGTGCTGGTCGGTGGCTCCACAAGAATGCCGTGTATCCAAGCATTTGTCAAAAACTTCTTTGGAAAAGAGCCAGAGCGCTCCGTCAATCCAGACGAAGTGGTGGCGCTAGGAGCCGCTATCCAAGGCGGAATTTTAAGCGGTGATGAAAAACTAAAAGACGTGATTTTGTTGGATGTCACTCCCCTCTCTCTAGGAATTGAAACCCTAGGCGGCGTGATGACCAAGTTGATTGAACGCAACACCACCATCCCCGTGGAGAAATCGGAGATTTTCAGCACAGCCTCAGACAACCAACCCGCCGTGGATATCCACGTGCTGCAGGGAGAGCGGGAGTTTGCCAAAGACAACCGCACCCTAGGACGCTTTCAACTGACCGGAATTCCCCCTGCCCCCCGAGGTGTCCCCCAAATTGAAGTGACCTTTAAAATAGATGCAAACGGTATCCTAAACGTCTCGGCAAAAGATAAAGCCACCGGCAAAGAGCAAAGCATTACCATCACAGGAAGCTCCGGGCTGAGCAAGGAAGAAATCGAACGAATGCGCAAAGAAGCCGAACTACACGCGGAAGAGGATAGAAAACGCAAAGAACTCGTGGAAAAACAAAATATGGCGGACTCCCTCGTCTACCAGACAGAAAAGGTGATGAAAGAACACCAAGATAAAATCCCCGCAGATGAGAAAAAGAAAATCGAAAACGCAATCGAAGAACTGAAAAAAGTAAGAGAATCCGCCAAAACAGCAGCAGAAATCGACCAAGCTATCAACAAATTCCAAGAAGCTTCCCAAGCCATCGGCAAAATTCTATACGAGCAAGCAGCAAAACAAGCCGCTGGCAGCGCCAACCCCCAAAACTCCGAAACTCAACAGTCCTCCTCATCCACAAACACCGATAGCAATTCCTCCTCCAACACCTCCAACAAAGGCGACACCGTCATCGATGCAGACTACGAAGTAAAAGACTAAATTTGGAAGAAAACCTTTTCTTGAGGGGGAACCTTTTTTGAAAAAAGGTTTCCCCCTACCACTCTCCCCCCAAAAACTCTTGGAAACACGTCCAACTTTACTCCCCCAAAACTCCCTCTCCCCCCCTCAAAAACACCAATTTTCTCTCTTGACAAAGAAGGATGGACACGTATAATAATCCCTACGGCGCAGCGAAAGGTCTTCTTTGACGGGGCTGAAAAATCAAAAACAGAGAGAAGGAGAATGTGAATTTTAAAACAACCAAAGACCGCTGTGAGCTGGATAGATATTTCATGGAATTGGCCCTCGAGGAAGCTCGCCAGGCGGAGAAAAAAGAAGAGGTGCCGGTGGGAGCAGTGGTGGTACTAGAAAAGAAAGTAATCGCCAAGGCGCACAATTTGAAAGAAAACCTCAAGAAAGCAACCGCTCATGCAGAGATTTTGGCTTTGGAGCAAGCTAGCGACGCCTTAGGGGATTGGCGCTTAAATGGAACCACACTTTATGTGACCCTGGAGCCATGCCCAATGTGCGCAGGTGCATTGGTGCACAGCAGGGTGGAACGGTTGGTTTTCGGCGCCCATGATCCCCGCTGGGGGGCGGCGGGAACGCTGATGAATTTAGTGGAAGACAAGCGCCTAAATCATCGTCTAAAGGTGCAAGGCGGTGTGCTCGCCCAAGAGGCCGGGCAGCTGCTGCAGAATTTTTTTCAGCAAAGGAGAGGTGCCGGAGCGGCCGAACGGGGCGGTTTTGAAAACCGCTGAGGGCTTGCCGCCCTCCCAGGGTTCGAATCCCTGCCTCTCCGTCCTCTATGGCGCTGCGCAGTGCTGCAAACTTAGAAACGGAAACAAATCCAGCCATCCAGCGCATAGAGAAAAAGTCTTTATAAAGATAAAGTTTTTGAAAGGTTTGGAAAAGTTTTTTTAAAAAGTTTTCCAAAAGAAGTAAAGAAATTTTTGGAGGTACGGAACCTTTTTTTGAAAAAGGTTCCGAGAAAAAAAGTTTTTGGGAAGTTTGAAACCCTTTTTTCTAAAAAGGGTTTCAGGAAGAAAAGTTTTGAAAAAGGGGTTTTTAGGGGAAAAATTTTTCCCCTAAAGTGAGAAAAGTTTTTGGG
>RFKQ01000147.1 GCA_003694635.1 Planctomycetota bacterium | reverse complement strand
GGGGGGAGGGGGGGGGCGTTTTGGAGTGGAGGTTGGCAATTAGAGAGGAATCCAGTCCGTAGGAAGGCAAAGTTAGCGAGGCGGCGGAGGAAAAACCGTTTTTTTTCCGTGGCTGGTATTGGCGGCCCATTGAAAGCTCCTTTGACTAGAATATTCCAAAAATTAGGGGAATAGATTTTTTTCTGAGAGACAACGTTTGTTCTGTAGATAGAGGGATTTTCTGTTTTTCGGCTATATATCTAGGTGTAGAGTTAAGATTTTTCCTAGCTTCAGTGGCAGGTAGATCCATATTTTGGGGCTTGGTCTATTTCTGTTGAATTTTTTGCTGGGGGAGCGAGCTTGATTTGCAATCGCACGAGCATTTTGAAACTTCTCTTGAGGGAGAGGTACGCAAAGGGAAACAGTTTATTACAGTTTATCAAAGTTAACGAGGGGAAACGGGGATCATTTTTGATCTCTCCATAGTTGAAATACCAAGGCCGATGGTTGGTTTGGTTTCTTTGCTCGGTTTAGAGGGTTTATTCGCTAGCCTGCCAACCCCAGCTTGCTAAGGGGCAAACTGCTCCTGAGTTGTCTTGCTCTTCGATCTCGAAACTTCCTTCGTAGGGAAATTTTCTATCCTCTTGGTAGTTTCCATAGAAGGCGAAAAGGATATTTTCTTTTCCCGTTAGGCTTCGGAAGCCTGCGATTCCTTCTGGTTTGCGCACTTCTTGGAGGATTAGGTCGGTGGTGTAGCGGTGAAAGAGCGTCAGAAGGGTGCGGATTTCTTGGAGTACGTTGAGGATTTCTTCCCATTGGGGAGCTGGGTTTTCTTTGGGAAGGGATTTTAGCATCCATCGGCTAACCCCTAGGATATCGCCAATTCCTCGGAGGAGTCGATTTTTTTTGAGCATGTTGGGGAGTGGTTGGAGATGTTTGGCGCGGAGGGAGAGGTGAAATTGGGGGGCTTGGTCGGTTTTTTCTAGGCGCATGTCCATTTGATAATCTCGAAAGCGGATGTTTTCAAGCCTAAGACGATGGGCGTCATACTTTTCGGAGGGAATTTCGTGCTCCATTTGTCTTCTCCGGGGGAGTTGGGGGCAATTTCTAGCTGGATTTGGAGGAAGAAGAGGGGTTTAGCCAGCTGGTTTGAAAGCCGGTTTGGATTTCTTCTTTTCCCGGCTCTAGTTCTTGGAATGCTTGGCGCAAAAGGTAGCTTTCTTCTTGGTAGAGGATATCCTCTTTGGGCTCTTCCGCTGTGCCGTCGAGAAGGATGGCGGCTGCATCGAAGACGTCCTCCACTTCGCCTTGGAAATGCTGGTGGAGCAGATCTTTGTTCAACGCTAGTTCCACCTCAATGGGGGCGAGGGAATGGAATTCCACTTGGCTGAATCGGTCGTAGTCTTCTTGGGTTAGGTGAAAGAGGCGCGCTTGAAAGATCTGTTTCATTTGTTCGGGGTTGGTTTCGAAGTAGAGAAGGACTTCCTGCAATGGGCTTGGGGAGTCGGGATTTTGCCAGAGGAGACCGATTTCCACCTCTTGGATGGGAAAGGGAGTGCCATCTTTGAGATAGAGGTGAAGTTCATAGATAACGCGGCAGCGCTGATGAAAAGAAAACATAGTTGTTATTTTTTTGTTGTTATTTTTTTTTTGATGAAATACCTTTAGGGCACCAAAAATTTAAGATACCATAAAGCTCTCCAAATTTCAAAGAAAAAATCCAAGAAAATTTGAGAAAACTTTTTAGCGGGGAGGTGGAATTTTTTCCAGCAGCTCCCGGATCCAATTTTCGCTCTCGAGTCCTTTTGTAAAGATCAGCCGGTGGGAGAGCACGGGGACAGCGAGTTCTTTGATATCATCCGGGATACAATAGCTGCGCCCTCTCAGCAAAGCTAGCGCCTGTGCCGCTTGGCGAAGGTAGAGCATCCCCCGAGGGCTAACCCCAATGACGTGCGGCTGTTTCCTACTCTCTTCCACGATATCTAGGATATATTCGAGGATTTCCTCACAGACCTCCACCTCTTCCACCTGTTTTTGCAACTGCAGGATGTCCTCCGGTTGGGCAACCGGTTCTAGAGAGGGGGAGCGATAAATCTGGGAGTTGGCGAGCATTTTCTTCTGGGCGGAGCGGCTGGGGTAGCCAATGTTAAACTTCAATAAAAATCGGTCCAGTTGGGACTCTGGAAGGGGGTAGGTGCCATCGAACTCGTAGGGATTTTGAGTGGCGATCACCAGAAAGGGGCGCTCCAGGGGGTAAGTTTCTCCATCGATACTTACTTGGGTTTCGTTCATGCACTCCAAGAGGCTGGCTTGGGTGCGCGGGCTGGTGCGGTTGAGTTCATCGGCGAGAAGAATGTTGGTAAAAACGGGGCCTTTCTTAAAGTGGAACTCCCCTGTTTTGGGGGAGTAGACGTTGACTCCTAACACGTCGGCGGGAAGGAGGTCGGGGGTGAATTGAATGCGTCGAAAGGTACCCCCGACGGACTGGGCGATGGCCTTGGCCAGAGTGGTTTTGCCGACACCGGGGACGTCTTCGATAAGCAGATGTCCTCCGCTAAGAAGTCCGATGAGGGCGTAGTCGATGACCTGAGGGGATCCTTGAAACGCGATTTGGATATTGGCGCGAATTTTTTCAATCCTATCGAGTTGGGTGAGCATTTCACTATTCCTACAGGAAGTTTCCGATTTAAAGTTTTAGGGAGTGGAGGAAGGGGCTTTCCTATCCGGTGGAAAAGGTTATCTGGAAAGGTGGGCGCATCCGTTTCCTCCGCACCAGCGGCAGACGGTACCGTTTCGTTCTCGTCCGCTGCCGGAGCAGTGGGGACAGGTCATTCCTTGTAGGTAGGCGCTGGGGGTAAGCCATTTGCCGCAGCGGTAGCAGAGTTTGGTTTTTTCCGCCCCTGGTGGACGAGGGGAGGCTTCTGGCATTTGATCTAAAGGGGTGGTGCCCAGATAAGCGCAATTTTTTCGAAAAGTTCTTTTCACCTGCTCTAGGTGGTAGACAGGGGCGTTTCGAGTGGGTTGAATTCCTTGGATATAGCGAATGGATTCGGCAATGTATTCAAAATCTGGACGGCTGCGTTTTAGCAAGAGTGCGGTGGTTTCTTTGAGTTGAAAGTAGCTTTTGTCGATGGTGCTTGCTTCAAAGCCGGGGAAGCCTTTCCCACGCAGAGCTAGATGAAAAGCGGTATCTATCTTAGCCGCCACATCATCGCCGATGGGTTTGAGCCCGGTGAGAAACAGGAGGGAGCGGCTTTTGCTTAAATCAAAGATTTCCAGTGGCCAGCCCTGAGCTTGGTGGAGGAAGCGACAGATTTTGGGGAGGTTCAGGGGGAGTTTGATGTTGGCGGGGACGGGTTTATCCACGGCTAGGCTGTAGTCTGGGAGGTAGTCGTAATCTACGCCGCCGCCTTGTATGACCATTAGCGTAGGGCCGCCGACAGGGAAGCCTTCGCGCCAATAGAATTCAAATGTGCCGGACCTATTTCTTTTTGCCCAGATTGTGCGATTTTGGGCGTGGGCTTTTCCATAGCCACTTCCATCGCCCAGATCCAGCTGGCATACTGAAAAGGTACGTAAAAATTTTTGGACTCTTCCGTTTTCTGTGGCGAGCACCCTATCGACAAAGACCATTTTGTATTTTCTCACCACCTTTTGGTTGAGGAGGAGGGTATCTTTTGTAGCCATTTTTCGGATGGTGGTCTCTTCTACTAGGATGCTCACTTTGACGGTATCGCCAACTTTCCAGCGATAGGTGGTGCGCAGTTCGTAGTTGGCAAGGGCTGGGGAAGAGAAGAGCAGCGTCAGTGGCAGAAAAAGAAATTGGGCAATTGGTTTCATAGGTATCTCCCTTAAAATTTGCACAGAGCTCCGTTTTGGACGGTCTGGTTTAATCTTCTCTATGTTTGGTGATTCCTCCTCCGCCTCCCACTTTCCAGACCATTTGTTTATCGCTTTTGATAAATTTAACGTATCTCCAGCCCACATCGGTTTTGGAGAGGTTGAGGAGGTTGTAGCGCACTCTTTTGACGTCTTGGATGGCGTTGATGCTGAGATCAATCACTTCCATGACCTTCAAGGGGACGCTATCTAGGGCTTCATGGTCGAGGAGTTTCATGATTCCTTCAAAGTACACCACTCCGCCTCGGGAGGTAAAGTTGACCTTACTGAGGTCGATTTTATGTTGAGAAAGGATGGATTTGATGAGGTTGTTGATCTCGAAATCGTGGAGTTTTCTGCCCATGGTTTGCATCTCCTAATTTTTGAGGAAAGGGTAGCTTTTGGCTAGAGCTATTAGGGCCAGGGCGGTGGCTAGTTCGAGTCGATCTTCGTGCATGACGGATTTGCTATTTTTCCAATGTCCTTCTTTGCTTTGCCGGCTAGCTAGATGGAGGACGAGTTTATTGGCCCAGAGGATTTTTTTCCCCTTGTGCTGGAGGTAGGGGCGGCCGTATTGGGCGAGGGCTTTGGATAGGGAGGCGTAGTAGTAGAAGAGGATGCCGTCTTGGAAGTTAAGTGGCCCTGGGGTGGTAAAGCCGGGATTTCGTTTGAGGGTAAAGTGTTTGGAGATCCAGGTGAGGGCGCCTTGCACTCGGTAATCGTTGGGGCTTAGGCCGCAGTAGAGGAGGGAGCGTAGGCCATCGCAGGTGGGGCTTCCATAGGAGCGGAAGTAGTCATTTCCGTCGGGGGCGGTGTAGATGCCAGCTTTTCCGTCCAGGGGGCCAAAGTGGAAACCTCCGTCCAGATAGGAGTTTAGGGGTTTGCCTTCTTCAACGTTTTGGCATCGGGAGAGGTACTTTAGGACTTTGGGGTAGAGGGGATCTTGGCGGGGGACGTTCGCGGCGGCGAAGGCTTCTAGCACGTAGGAGGCCACAGAGACATCCACTCGGATGACCGAGCGGCGTTTGCCTTCGAAGTAGTTCCAGCCGCCATATTGGATATCGTATTCTGAAAAGCCGGCTCGGTTGTCGAGTTGGGCGTCTTTGAGTTTGCTTACAAGTTCTTGGATGGTGCGTTGGTATTTTTCCCTATTGTATTGGCAGAGGGCGATGATGGCGAGGGCGGTGGTGTAGGTTTCCATTTTTACCGCGGCGGAAACATCGCCGAGCATTCCGCTTTTTGTTCGCTGGCGGAGGAGATATTGGAGGCCTTTTTCGATAGACGTGTGATAGCGTTTAGCGTTGGGCAAGGCGCTGAGGGCGGCTAGGCACAGGGCGGTGGTGGGAGCTGCGGCACGGGTTTGAGCTTCGAGGAAATGGGGCCATCCTCCGTTGGGAAGTTGGCGGGAGATGAGCCATTTCGCGGCGAGTTCGATGGATTGCTGGCAGATTTTGCGGAGATTTTTTTCTCCTAAGGTCAGTTGAGTACGCTTTAGCTGCTTGGTTTTGGGGCGGTAGAGAAGGATTTGTATCTTCTGACCTGGGCGGGTTTGGCGTAGGAAGCGGATCAGCTGGAGAGGGTGGGGGGTGGGGGAGCGGTCCACTTGATAGATCACGTCGTTGGGCTGGAGGTTGGCTTTCCCCGCTGGGGAAAAGGGGACTACGTGTAGGATGCGCACTCCACGGAGATTGCGCTGAGGGTCGTAGTAGGAGCGAAAGGTGGCGCCTAGCCAACCGGGTTTTGGAGGGTGGGGTTTTTCTGAGCTTTTGGAGAGGGTGGGCAGAAGCAAAGCTAGCATAAAAAGGAGAGTGAGGCGTTTGGTTTTCATAGGAAAATTCATCCTATTTAAATATTTGGAATTTTTGGACAAAATAGATGGGATTTTTTGGTTTTATAGAGAGAAAGTTTTCTTCCGCGTTTGTGCGTTGTGGTTTATCCTCCAAGGAGTTTGAGTTCTTGTTTTATTTGTTGATTCCAACCGCCGCCGTATTGGAGCGCTTGCTCTAGGGTTTGCCTAGCCATTGTTTTCTTGCCCATTTTTGTATAAGCATTGGCGAGGTTCATATCGATAAGTTGTTTGAGGTGGGGGTTGGTCTGGGAAAATCGTTTAGCTTTGAACTGTTGAATGAGATGGACGCATTTTTGATATTTTTTCTTCTTTAAGAGCAGACGGCTATAATCTAGAATAAGAGAACCGGTGTAATCGGCGCTTCCTCCGGATCCTTGCTTTTGGTAGTTATAAAAATACTTCAGGGCAATGACATAGAGATTTTCCAAATGGGGGTAATCCCAGTTGTTGTAGTCCATGAGTTGAAAGGCCAGTACGACAAGTTCTTTATTTTCAGGGAATTGGAGGACGCTGAGGTAGCATCGCTTAAAAAAAAGTTTAGGATTTCGTTGTTTGCTCACCCAATAGGCGTGCAATTCTTTGACCGAAGAGAAAGGTTTTGCTGAGATTGTATCAAACCACTTTGGTGGTGGACATTTCTCTTTAAATTCTTTTACGAGTTGTTGTGGATTATATTCAACGGGGACGATCACTTGAGGGATTTTTTTTGGGCAGGCGATGGAAAAAAAGCACAGAAGGAAAAGTAAAATTTTTAATGTTTTCATGCGAACACCCTTGTATTTTATTTTTGCATAATTTTTCTCATTTTTTACTGATTGAATCTTAAACGATAGTTTCTGGTATATCGCTCTTTATGGGTCTGTAAACAGTCTAAAACAGTATATGAGGTATATGAGGTTAAGTAAATTTTCAGGATTTTTCTCAGAACTCTTTAATTTAAACGAAAAAACAGGGTATTTTTCCGGAGTGTCCCAAAACGAGACAGGGTTACTTTAAAAAAATTGACCAATTTAGGAAATCAATTCGACAATTTTTCTAAAATTGATATCTATTTGAATTGTTCATAACTTATTGCGAAAAAAAAAGATATAAAAAATTTTATGCAAAATCTGTGCAATAAATGCTTTTTTTTGCAAAATAGGCACGCTTTTTGCTAAAACTATTGAACACTTTCCATATCTGGGTTTTCCTCTCTCCTCTCCCCCTCGGGAGGCGGGTCGGAACGGGGTGAGATCGGAAGGGGAAAACCCTCTTATTCATTACTCTGGTAAACTGCCTTCTACCACACCTGAAGGGAGAAGGGAGATGGGGAGGGTTGTGTTGTCCTATAACTCCCCCCACCCAGGGTGGGGGAGTCTTTAAAATTATGGCCACTTAATCTTGGAGAATTTGAATAAAATATTTATGATTGGAGTTTGCTGGGCAATTTTTTTGAAAAATTGGAGTTTCCTTTGCTTGAAGTGAGGTAGAGAAATAGAATTGAGTTTAATTTTTTTTCTCTTTCTTTTTTTTCTCTGGTTTTGGGGGTTGGAGGTAGGCTTCGAGCATTTTTTTGCGATTTTTGGGGTGGTCAAGGACTTTGAAGTGGCGGCAGATTTTGTCGAAGATTTTTTTGTATTCTTTTTCTTTATCTTTGCGCACGATGCAGACCACACCGTAGGTGCGTTTATGCCATTGGCAGAAGAGTTCATATTGTCGGATGATAAATTCTCCGTTTTTGGTTTTGGTGGAGATAAGCATATCGTAGCCCCAGCGATTTCCGTTTAGGGGAGGTTTGTTGAGCACTTGGGGGTCGGGGAAGCTGATGGGTTTAGCGGAGATTTTTTGGTATCCTTCATAGCGATTTTGGGAGCGGGCTTCGGTGAGGTCTCTTAGGTCTTTAAAGCTTTGGGCTTGGGGGTAGTCGAAGATTTCGACCACGACGATAGCTTCGCTCCATTTAGCGTTTTTTTTGGTGAAGTCAGGTTTTTCGGGTCGTATTCGGAGGCGTACGCTGTAATTGATGGGGGAGAAGTCCCAGTACCAACTTTCTGGTTTGGTGATTTCGAATTTGCTTACTGCGCTTCGGTAGGTATTTTTGCCATTGGAGAAGAAGCCCATTTCGCGGCGATTGAGGTCGAGGATTTCCCAGCCAACTACATTATAGATTCCCAGATGCCGGTAGGCTTTGATGGCTTCTTTGCGCAGCATAGATTCGAGGGAGCGTCGTTTAAACGTACGTCCTCGTCTGGCGAAGGCAGGTAGGGGGCGGCGTAGTTCTTTAAACAATTCCTTGGTGTAGGCTTGGAAGACTTTATCGAGGAGGGTAAGGATATGGGAGATGGATTTTTCCGCTTCTGGGTAGGGGGAGAGGAAGCGTTCTTTTTGGTAGAGTCGGAAGCCTCTGCGTTGGGCTCGGTAGACGGTATTCCAATAGTTGGTGAAGAAGGATCTCCAAGCATTGGCGATTTTGTTGGGGAGGTTGGGATCGAGGGAGCCTAGTTTTCCGCTTTTGCGGAGTTTTTCGACCTTTTTTTTCTCCATACGTCGCAGGTAGGTGATTTTGGTGTTATGGATTTTGAGGTGGACGAGGAAGTAGCCGCCGCGTCGCATCATTTCCGTATAGAGGATGCGGAGTTCTTCTAGGATATTGAGCAATTTTTTTTGGACTTTTAGGACTTCTTCTTTTTCTTTGGAGGCATCGCCGAGCTGGACATTTTGCGTTGCTTCTTTGACGGTGAGTGCTTTTGGGATACGGGGGTACACTCGTCTTGATTGGAGGCGTGGAGAGAAGCTAACTCGGATTTGGTAGGTGCCGGGGATAATTTTTTTGCGTCGTGGGAAGGTGATCCAGGCTCGCCAGCGTCCGCCTCTAACGATGGTTCGGCGTTCTAGGCCTTTGTTCTTTTTAAACCAGAGGCTTACGGAGAGAACGGAGCCATTTTTTAGGTTTACTTGTCCATCCAAGAAGATTTTGATGGGTAATTTGGTTTCATCGTGTTGGATAACACGGATATTTTGGATGGTAATTTTTTCTGTTTTGGCGAAGAGTGGGGTGTAGGAAAAGCAGAGAAGAAGTACGGTGATGGGGATGATTTTAGCAGATGGTTTCATACAGAACCTCCAGAGAATCAGGGTTTGTGGTTTTTGCGTCTCTTAAAAAGAGAGCATCCCTTTTCCGCTAGGGGGCAGGGACGCTCGGAAGATAGGGGGGTTATTCTAGAAATTTTAGGTTAAAGATCACGGGGGTAGTGATGTAGGTTAGGGTGATGTCATCGAGTACAGGGGAGGGGAACATATCGCTGCTGGATTGATTTTCGAACTCCACCAGCAGGGGGAAGAAGGTTTCATTCACGGTTTGTTGGATGGAGTAGCTTTCACCTTCGTAGTGTTCATCGGAAGATTTTCCTTCATCTTGGGGGTTGCCATAGATTTGGATGCGTTGGGTGGGGTTGCTTAAGGTAGGATCGGTCCAACGGTTTTGGTCACCGCTGAGTTGAGTTTTGCTGATGTAGACGTTTAGGGAGATATTTTTCTCCACCAGTGCGCTTAGGGTGGGATCGTTGTTGGAGATGGTGCGTTGGTAGAGGGGGATGACATCGTCCACTTTGTCCACTTGGCGGGGGTACCAGACAGTCCAGGAGAGTGTTCCCAAGGTGGCGCCGGAGGGGATGGGGATTCGTAGGAGGTAGCTGGCCACGGAGGGGTAGCGTGCAGGGGCTACTGGGGGTTGTTCGGAGTTGAAGAAGCGCACGTCGTCGAGGACTATGTTGGCATAGCGATGTTGAAGTCCTTGCAGCTTGACACGTTCGGTGGCTTGTTCGGTGTAGAGTTGAACGTAGCTATTGCCAGGTTTGGGTTGGATTTGGTAGGTATAGCCACCCAGCCAGATTTGAAATTTGCTGGCGTCGTTGCTTCTGAGTTGAAAGATATTTACATCGGGGCGAGCATCGGGGACGGTGATTTGGTAGTTGTTATCCCACTGGACGCCGGGGACGTTGGGGAGGGAGGTGAACCAGCCTCCGCGGTACCATCCTGTACCTCCTTGGGGGATGACGGAGGCTTGGTTGCTGTAGGCCCAGCGCCAGACTGCGTTTTGTTCCTGCATTTTGGGGAGGGTAAATTCTCTAAAGTCGGGGGTATTGTCCCAGGATTTACCGTCGATATAGAGGGTTTGTTCCACGTGGTTTTTCCAGGTGATGGTAAGGCGATGCCATTCGAAGGGTTTTAGGTTTTCCAGGTTAGCGGCGACTTCGTTGAAGACGTTTTGGTAGGGGATATTTTGGGGGAGGTCGGTGTTGAGGTTGCGGGGCACGCTCCAGACGCCGTAGTGGAATCTGGTGCTTACGAGGTATTTTCCCCAGCGTTCTAGTCGCCAGCAGACGCCGGTTCCAGCTTTATTGGGATCTGTCCAGTTGGCAAAGGCGATAACTTCATTGGTACCTAGTTCTGGTGGGGTGATAAGTTTGAACCAGAGTTCTACGGTTCCCGTTTGTGCGGTGCCATTCTCTTGGCTATCGTAGGCAAGTTCTTTATGTCTATCTTTCCAGCAGAGTAGTCCTTCGGGGGAGAGGTCTCCGCCTTCCATGAGGCGGATGGTGGCATTTTTTTGTTGAGTGAGGGGGGCATCGCCGTTTTCTTCGTGGAAAGCGGTAGGTCGATTTCTTTTTTGGAAGGGGAGGAAGAAGTCGCCGATTCCTTCGGGTTGTTCGATGGCACCGAGTTGTAGCCATCCTTCTGAGAGGGCGGCGGCTTTGTTGGAGAGGGCTTCGAGGGGTTCGGGGAAGGTGATTACTGGTGCGCCTGGGTCGGTAGGTTCTCCGAATAGGACGAAATCTTTTTGGCTGGTGAGGTGAACTACGTCGAAGATTTTTACATCGGCGCTGATTTTAGATTGGGCGATGATGCGTCCGTCTTTTTGTTCGATATAGGCGAGGGATTCGATATGGAAGTATCCCATGGAGCTAAAGCAGAATTCGGTGGTATGGTAGATGAGATCGGTTTTATCCATTCCGAGGCAGTATTTTTCCCGGGTGAGTGGTATGGGGTTGAGGTTGAGGTTGGTGGTATCGGTGAGTTGGAGGTAGTTGAAATCGCTGTTTTCGCTGGAGTGTCCTAAGGCTCGGGCTTTGGGAGGGGCGAATTTTTGGAGCATGGTGTTGGGGCAGCAGTTGGCGAAGACGAGTTCAGCTTCTTTGTGTGTGAAGGTGACGGGGCTGGAGTCGAGGGGGTCTTTCAGTTGGTTTTTGTTGGAGAGGTCAACCATGTAGGCGGAGAGGAAGATTTTGAGCTCGTACCAGCTGCGGAAGGGGGTTTGGCGCCTGCGCTTACAGATTTCTTCGATAAGGGCTCTAGCTTGGGCATCGGAGAGTTTAACGGTTTCTGTGGCGAACTCGATGGGAGAGGCGTTGCGGAGGGGGGTAGCGGTGGTAGTACGAATGTAGTGGCGGTATCCTTCCAAGCCGGCGAGAACGGCAAAGAGGACGGGTTTGCTTGCGGTGTTGATATTGACGGGGTAGCGGGCTTGGATGGCGTCTGGGTCTTCTTGGTTGGCGCCCATATCGCCGAGGCCGTTTCGTTGGGAGATATGGACGGGGGAGGGGGTAGGTTTACGGGTGATAGGATTTTTCCAGCCGGTGAAGGAGACAAAATGGGAGATCGTTTCGGCGCGTTCTTCTCCGAAGAGTTCGCGAATTTGGGTGTTAGAGGTGAAGAAGCCGGAGTATCTAGCCGCCACTAGGGCGTTTCCTGAGCCGGAGGGGAGGGGATTGGCGCGGTCGGTATACCATTCGATGGCGCGTCCTAGATTTTCGGCCATGGGGGCTAGGTTATCCAGGGGGCCGTTGAGATTGAGCCGACTAGCGTTGTCGTAGATTTTCAGAAGGTAGTAATCCAGTCCTCCGGGGTAGGTATTGCCGGTGGTGCCGGAGTAGATCCGGTTGCCATCTGTTTGTTTGTAGGAGGGGTTGGTGCTTTGTTCCAGGCGCACTAGGGAGCCGCAGCCGTTTTTTTGGGCTTGAAGGCCGGACCCTGGTGCTTGGTAGTCGGGTTCGTACTGCCAGGGGGCTTGGGGGGAGTCGTAGGCATTTTCTTTTGCCCATTGGATGAGGTTGGCGATGGCGTAGTGTAGGCCGGCTTTGGCGATGATTTTGGCTCGGACCTCGTCGGTGTAGTTTTTGCTAGCTTTGAGTTCTAGATTGGAGATAGTGAAAAAGCTAATGCCTAGCATTGCCATAAGGGCAAGAATTTCGATAGAAATGATGAGAACGGAGGCTTTTTTGGGTTGGGCAAACATACATTTGCTCCTTTTAGTTTGAGAATGGATATTCTTGGATATTCTTTTAGAACGTAGAGTTTCTAGTTTAAGGGACGGTGGTAGAGAGGGGAAAAGTTGCCAAAATTTTTTGATTTTTCAAGGGATATGAAGGAAAAATTTTGCAAGTGGGAGATACCGGTTTAGGGATTTGGGAGAGGGGATTGGGACGGGTTGAGGGGGTTTGGGGTGGATATTTTGTAGTGTTTCGGAGATTTTCTTGGAAAGCGATAGTTTTTGGGAAGGGGGTGGTAGGGGAAAATTTTTTAGGGGTTTTCCTACAAAGCGACGGTTTTTAAAAACTTTGCAATCCCCTTTTCCAGAGGGGGTTGCAGGGCGGAGGGGGGAAGTTTTTTTCAAAAATTTCTTTCTAAGAAAGGTATTGGAGATAAAAGATAAAAAAAGCTGCTGTTTTCTACAAACAGCAGCTGAGATTTGGAGGTTTGTTTACACCATTTTGTGTGGCGGAAAAGGAATTAAGCTTTAGCCTTCGTATTCGCTTTCTTCGAAGGTTCCGTCTCCTGGAGCAATGTTATTTTCTTGGATCCAGTCCCACGCGTCCATCACTCGTTGCCAGGGGCCGCCTTCAAAGTGTCTAGAGATCACGCTTCCATCGTCGAGGGTGATGCGCACCACAGTGGAGTAATCGGTGTCGCTGCTTGGATCGACGGTGACGTTGGGCCAATCGTCAAAGATTTCATTTAGGGCAGCTTCTGTCCGTATATTGTGGGGGTTGCAGGCTTCTAGGTAAGAAAAGAGGCTGGTTAGGAACAAGGCCAGGACGATAAAGATTCCCTTTTTCATTTTTTCTCTCCTTTTTGAAAATATTTATCGGATTTTCTACTTTCACTTACTTTCACTCTTCGCCTATTTTGAGTTCGGCAAAAACTGTGCCAGTTTTTTGAAATTTTGATATAATAATGAATGGAAGTTTGGAGTTCCATTTGGGGGGGATGGAGTTTTTTTTTGGTGTGCCTTAGGCTTTAGATTTTAGATAGGTTGTGCAAAACTGTTTGGCTGGAGAGAGGTTTTTGGGAGCGGATTTGTTATTTTTCCCAAGAGGGGAAAATTTTGTTTAGAAACTGGACAATTGAGAGAAGGTTTTAGGGATTTTTTGACGAGAAGAGTTCAGTTTTAAGTCAAATGTATCAAAAAAGATACATATTTTTCGACACTTCAATTTTCTCTTTGAGTTTGATCCTGAGCTTTTGGCTAGAAATGTTCAACTAATGGACGGTTTACCGGATGGGGTGCACCTCCCAATCCAAAAAGGGAATTGCGGGCCAAAAGACAAGAAAAGCTTTACCTAAAATATTTTCCTCCGGTACGCTTCCCCAAGAGCGGGAGTCTTCGCTATTGGGGCTATTGTCGCCTAGGACAAAGTACTCTTTTTTTCCAAGTTGGATGGCATCTTCGCCTAAACTGTCCGCTTCTAAGGGCGAGCGATAGTAAATATCCCTTTGGATCAAAATATTTTCAAGCCTAAATCGGGTGTTCTCCACGCCGAACGTGATCCCGTTGTGTTGGAAAGCGTCGTTGTAATCTTGGACTTGGGTGGCGCCTTGGTAGAGGTATTCTAGGATTTTTTTTCCATTGATTTTCAGGACCACTCTATCATCGGCGTTGAAGAAGTCGTAATGGTTGGTCCCTTCCAATTTGGGAAGCAATTTGGAGGTCTGATAGATGACTTTGGCTCGGTATTCGTCGCGAAAGTCCACTTGGGTTTGTTTGCCGTCTTTGGAGGTGGAGAGGCGGATTTGGAAAGAGCGGGGAAATCCATCGATGCTTTCGACAATCTCCACGCTAAAGCGCCCCTTTGGATCTGGAAATTGCCCATCGAACTGGACGCGTACATCGCCCACCAGTGTAGGTTCTATGCGCCTTAGGAAGTTATAGCCATAGTTGTCTTCGATTTTGCGGTGGTAGCGCAATCTTCCTTTTTGGTTGCGGAAATCGCCTTCGATTCGGTTGTTGGAGATTTTAAATCTCTTGTCCACAAACACGTACCCGCATTCGCTGCTATGGGTGCAAAGTGTCTTATCGCCGATCTGATCGGGGCTTTCCCATACCAGGCGGCTTTTGCGCTTTTCTGCAAAGCGGCTGTCGTATTCGTGCATCCAGAGCACCTCTTGGGCCCAGTCGGGTTTGCGAACAATTTGCCATTTCCCTTTCTTTTTGACGTAGATATCTCCGTTTAGGATATCGAGGGTTTCGCCGGGTAGGCCAACCAGCCGCTTGATAAAGTTTTTGTGGTGGGGTTGGGGGGATTTGAACACAATGACCTCCCAGCGGCGTGGTGGGCGCAGGTGGTAGGCGACTTTGTTGACAAGTATTTTATGGCCACCTCTTACATTTGAGGGGGAGATAATCTTTTTGAATTCGTATTTACAGTTGGGGCATATAAAGTAGTCCTCTCGTTTGGTATGGGAGGGGAGTTTTGGGTTTTCCGCAGCAAATTCAAAGCCGCAGTTGGGGCAGGTGATATTCATGTGAATTCCGTAGAGTGTGGGTGCCATGGAGCCGGTGGGGATGACAAAGGCCTCCATGGCGAAGTGGCGTATGACCATAGCTAGGGCTAGGGCGGTGAGGATGGCTTCGAGATTTTCGCCAAGCCAGCTGGATTTTGTCTTTTTTTTCGGTTTTTGCGGAGGGGAACTTTTTTCCTTCTTTTCTTCTGTGGAGGAATTTTTTTCTTTTGAGGGAGGGTTTTTTTTTGTTTTTTTCATCTTTCCAACATCACGGCATAAGTTATAGATCTTGACGTGCTTTTCCTTGCTTGAGGTTTTTGAGCACCATAGAGACGGTTTGCTTGAGGGTGGGGAAGACCCCGATTCCCTTATCGGCGATCGCTTCAAAGGAGGGAAAGCCGAAGTAATTGAGCTTTTCTTCTAGGTCTCTCACTTCCAAGGTTTCTCGCAGGTCGCGTTTATTCCACTGGAAGACCACGGGGATATCCCGGAGGGTGAGTTTTTTCTCCTCGAGGTTTTCTTCTAAATTTTGGAGAGATTCTAGGTTGGACTGCATTCTTGCGATATGGGAATCCGCCACAAAGACGATGCCATCGACCCCTTGCAGGACCATTTTTCGGGTGCGGTTGTATTGGACTTGGCCGGGGACGGTGTAGAGGGCGAACATAATATCGAATCCCTTGATTTTTCCAAGGTTTAGGGGCATGAAATCAAAGTACAAGGTGCGGTCGCCTTGGGTTTCGAGGCTTACGAGTTCCCCTCGTCTTTCTTTGGGGAATCGCTGGTTGGCCACTTTGAGGTTGGTGGTTTTTCCAGAGAGTGGAGGGCCATAGTAGACAATTTGGCATTGGACTTTTTTTTCTGCAAAATTAAACTTTACCATTGCCTTGACTTTTCCTTATATTTTAATATTGCAGACACAGCCCCTGGTTTCGCTACCTCAACTTTTATTGTCCTCTACTGGGGATGGAGAAGAAGCTCCTTATAAAGAAATGCTAGCAAATTTCTCTTGGAAAATCAACCGATTTCTTGAGGAAAACATTCCGAACTTTGATTTTTTACCAATTTCTGGATTTCTATTTCATTTTTGATATCAAGAGCCTGGTTTTTTTTAAAAAAAGTGAAGAAAGATACTGGAAACTTTTTCATAGAAAGGATATGATTAAGCAGTATGGGTAGGGATTTAGCAGAAATTCAATTTTGATAAGCTAATTTGTTTCTAAATTCTTCTAGCATTTAGGAAGGTGTTGCCTCTCTTAAGTGGGTGGTGGGGGGATCGGCCCTGAGCTTATATTGAGTAGGCAGGGTATAATCTTTCTCTTTTGAAGCGAACAGTACCTCCACTTAGGGAGGAAGAAACACGATAGGAGTATGTACCGAGTAGGAAGAAGGAGATAGGCGTATGAATGAGCTGGAAGTTCAAGCCAAAAACCTTGTCATTCAAGCTGGCTGGAAAGACGATGACTTAGTTCTGCAAGCACACGGAGAAATTGATATGGAGGATCCTGAAGAAATTCTAGGCACTTTTTTTCAAAATGTTCACAAGCTGGCCATAAAAAGGTCTAAAAAGGTAATTTTAAACATTGTAAATTTGAAATTTGTAAACTCGAGTGGTATTAAATCCTTTATTCGTTGGATCGGAATGGCAAAGCAACTCAAGCAGCCCTATAAAATTCAATTTTTTTGCAATCCCTCCTTTACCTGGCAGAGATCTAGTCTCTCCGTTATTCAGAAGATTGCTCCAGAAATTGTAGAGATTTTGCAAGGATAGGAGGGGAGGGTGATGTTAAGAACAGTGAAAGTTCCAGAGCAGTTTGTTCCCTTGTTCCAGGTGGCAGAAAAGTATGTAGATGAGTTTTTTCAAACCCTAGAAAAAAAGCCCGAAGAGGGCACTATTCGAATTGGAGGGGATCGTTATGTACTGATACGATGCGATAGCATGTCCCATTCTTATGTGGATCAGGTGAAAGAAACGATTGGAGAGGATGCGGCGTATGAGTTTTTGTATAATTTTACCCGCATTTTAGGGCAAAGAGATGCTAGGGCGTTTATTCAAAAAATGAACGTGCAATCTCCCCCGGAAAAACTTTCCGCTGGTCCTATTCATTTTGCCTATGCAGGTTGGGCTTTGGTAGATATCCATCCCACTAGTCGTCCTTCGCCAGATGAAAACTATTATTTGGAGTATACCCACCCAAATACTTTTGAAGCGGAGACCTATCTTCGGAGGTCAAAAGAGAAAGCAAAACGCCCAGTTTGCATTTTTAGCGCGGGTTATTCCTCTGGCTGGTGTACGGAGAGTTTTGGAGTGGAGGTGCATGCAAGGGAAGTGACTTGCGTGGCCAAAGGGGATGAAGCCTGTCAGTTTATTATGGCGCCTCGTGATCGTCTAGATGAGTATGAAGAACAGTTCTTTCGAGCGAGAAATTTGCCTTACACACAAAAGAAGAAAAAAACTTTAGAGGAATACCGCAAGGAAGCTCAAGTGGGGGCGTTCGCTCTAAATTTAGTAGAATCCCACTTTTTAGAGGAGAAAATTTCGTTAGAAATCCTTGCCGAGGAGATCAAAAAGGCATTGGAGTTCTTCGCAGGTTATGAGAGAGCTAACATTGCTAAGGAGAAAATTCTGCAGCTATCTTGGGTTTCTGATCGGGATACTCTAAAGGAAAAAATTATCTATGTGGTGGATGCTCAGCTAAAAGATACTCAAATGGAGCAAGAGCGGCTTAAAAAGGAAATGGAAATCGCTACTAAGATTCAAACCGCTATCTTGCCTTGTATTCCCACTCATCCAGAGCTTGAGATTTCTTGTGAAATGAGACCAGCAGAAAAAGTTAGTGGAGACTATTATGACGTATTATTAGATGAGCATCAGCGACTCTGGCTTGGGATAGGAGATGTTTCTGGACATGGGGTTACTCCGGGCCTGATTATGATGATGGCCCAGAGTGCCTTTTCCAGTTATATTTCTCAGAGTAGAAAAGTGTCTCCAAGTGAGGTAGTTGTTGCGATCAACAAAATTCTCTACAACAACATTTACACTCGACTGAACCAGAATGACTATATGACCCTTACTCTATTGGTCTATGAGGGTGATGGGAATTTCAGGTATGCGGGGAAACATTTAGATATTATGGTGTATCGAGCAGGAGAAAAAAAATGTGAACCTATCCCCACAGATGGGGTTTTTGCCGGTATTCTACCAGACGTTTCTCATCTTACAGAGGACCTTACATTTCGGCTTGAGCGAGGGGATTTTTTGGTTCTATACACCGATGGAATTATTGAAGCTAGAAATGAGGACAGAGAATTATTGGATGTGGAGCGCTTTGGAAAAATCATTGAAAAGAACGCAGAAAGGGGATCCCTACAGGATATAAAAAACGCCATCTTAAACGACGTTTTTCATTGGTGCAATTTCCAGCAAGAAGATGATATTTCGATTGTGGTCGTTCGTAGGAAATAAGTATTGCTCGACTGAAATGGAGGCAGGAGTAATGTTAGGACGGCTTGGTTATATTAAGTTGGAGTTTGGCCCGGTGTGGCCGTATGTGGTACTGGTTAGGAATTTTGTAGAGTCCTTTATGGCAGAGACTTTAAACAAAGACAAATTTTCCGATCTAATTGTGATGGCGATTGGGGAGTTAATCGCCAACGCCGTGAAATATTCTGAAGGAGAAATGTCGACCTTTATTGTGGAGGTATTTCCTGAAGAAATCAGGGTACAAACCAAAAACAAAACCAGCCCAGAAAACTCCCTTCGTCTTCAAAAAGAAATCGAAAATCTTCGCCAGGGAGATCCTTTGGAGGTCTATACCCAGAAACTGGAGGCGATTCTTCAAAATCCCGACGGTCGTCATTCTCTTGGGTTGATCCGCATCCGTACGGAAGTAGGGGGAGATTTGGAGTGTAAAATCCAAGGAGATATGGTGGAGATTTTTTTCCGATGTCCTCTCAAAAATGCTACTTCGCAACCTTCTCAGATTTAGATTGCTACCTTTAAGGAGATTGTCAATGCTAGCTCAAGGAATCTCAAATAAAGTACTTCCCAAAAGCGATATTCAAATTGTTTTTCAAAGTCAAGATAGGCGTTATGTAACATGTATACGGCACTTTATAGCAAGTTTTACTGTACTAAAAACGCAGAATCAGGATGTGGCGTACAATGTAGCGATGGTAGCCAATGAACTGGTGCAAAATGCGGTGGATCATTCTTTGCCCAATACATCGGGGATAGTGAAGATAGAGTATTCCAAAGATAGCATTTTCATCACGATATGGAATGAGGCTTCAGACAAAAACTACCGAAATTTACTCTCCACGCTCAAACAGATAGAAAATTCTGCTCAGCAATATTACTTAGGACAAGTGCAAAAGGGCTCTGCTGCTAAGCTAGGGCTTGTCAGGGTTGTGAACGATTTTGGAGCTCAATTAAAAATCCATCAAGAGCAACACAAGGTAAAAGTGCAGGCAATTTTCCCTCTTACTTCTTAGAATTCGGATCTATAGCTGTTGCATTTTTTTTAAAAAAGAGTATAAGCGCTTACTCCTCTAAGCAACCTCACTTATCGAGCTTGTATCCAGAGTTTGGAAATCTCAAAGCCATGGCAGAGATTAGAAAAGATTGGCGTTCTAAGCTCGATTTTCTTTCCCCGCAGCAGTGGGAGAGAGCAGAGCAAGTGCGCAAGGACGTTCAGCAGTTGGGGTTGGAGATCACCTTAGCGGAGGTGTTGTTGGAGTTGAAGCTGGTTTCTTCTTCCTCGCTGCGGCAGGCGATGGGGGTGGAGCCGGAGAGGCTTCGTCCTAGCGCTCTTTGGGACGGGAAGCGAACCCGGGAGAAGGATTTGTTTTTTGTGCTAAAGCAGGAGGGGATTGTATCCTCTGGGGCTTTCAAGGAGGCGGCCCGGTTGCAGAAGAAGCTGGAGGAGCTAGGGATTTCCCGCTCCCATTTGGAGATTCTTCTGATGCAAGGGAGGCTAAAGAAAAAGACTTGCTTTCAGATTTTGGAGCTGATTTCCAAGACGGATCTTTTTGAGGACGACCTTCGCAAGCGGCGCAAGATGCATCCTCTAAAACTTTCGCTGATTTATTTTGGCGCGGCCTTGCTCTTGGTGGGATTGGGAGCGGCTCTGGAGAAACTCACCCGGCCCCAGGTTCTTCGTTATGAGGAGGACGTGTTTGCCGAAAAGTCTGAGGCGTATCGCTATGAGGAGCCGGAGGATGAGTCCCCTGAGGCGGTATTTGCCCGCATTCAGGCCTATGCTCGCAAGCATCCCAACCGCTATGGAAAGATTTTGGATCAATACAAGGCCTTTGCCCATCGCTACAAATCCTCCCCTTTGGCCAATCGGGCGAGGGAGGAAATCCAGAGGATTCACAGAAAAATCCGAGCCACCATTGCCGAGGAGTACAGGCTTTTGCAGGAAAAGGTGCGCTTGTACTACGCGGATCCCGCCACGCGCTATATTGCGAAGAAACTGGTCAAAAAGTTTATCCGCCGCTACGAGGGTAGTGTTTGGGAGCAGAGGGCTAGGGCCCTTTTGCGCAAATATGAGAAGCGGAGGGAGAGAGGGGAGAGCGCTTCTCCAGCAGCGGGCGAATTGGCCGCAAGGCCTAGTCGAGAAAAGGTTTCTTCCTCTCCCCAAGAGATTTTGAGGCAGGTTCTTGCTCTTCTACGTCGTTTTCAGTATCCTCAGGCGAGGAAGCTACTTGAGAAGAATGCAAAAACTTCGCCTGTTTTCCCCCAGGTGCTCGAGGAGGTTCGAGAGGAGGAGAAGCTTTTTTATCGAATACTTGCCCTCTTGCGGGAGAAGAGGGAGCAGCTTGCTCTTTATTGGCAGGGCAGGCGCTATCGGGTGGAGCGCTTGCTTCCTACAAAGGTTCAGTTGGAAAATGGGACCTGGATTTCTTGGGAAAAGGTACCTCTTCGATTTTTCTATAACTTGCGCAAATGGATGCGGATTTCTCCCCAAGAAAAGCACCTATGGGGGCGGTTTTTTGCCAATCATGGCCTAGCCACTTTGGGCTATCGGTATTTGGGGGACTATCTCAAGCGAAACAGGGCTTATCTTCCCCACTTGCAGCGCTGGATTGCTCTTTGGGAAGGGCGCCATATTCCGGAGTCGGGGTTTAAGTTCTATCGGGACCGGTGGGTACGGGGAATGGATTATGAGTATTTGGTGTCCAATAAGATTTTTTATGCTGAGTCCTGGCAGTACAAGCAGGAGCTGCTGAGGAAATATGGCCAGAGTCTGACGCAGAAGCTAAAGATGAGCGCTCAAGAACGGGCCCGGAGAGCAAGGATCAAGTACCGCAAGAGGCTTTTTCAGGAGCAGGGGGTCTTGGAGGTGGACACGGTGATCGATCAGGGGGATTCTTCGAAGAGGGTGGATATCGTCCTTTTGTGCGATGGATTTCAGGCGAAGGAGCTTCCTCTTTTTCATCGTTTGGTGGATAAGATCGTTCGTTCGTTGAAGAAGGTGGAGCCGTTTAAGAATTACCAAGAGTACATCAATGTCCATCGGATTGATTTGGTGCAGGGGAGTTCGGGGATTTCTCAGAAGACTTGGTTGGGCAGCCATGTTGGTGGTTTAAACCAGCTTCGTTGCGATGCGAAGAAGGTGCAGAAATATGCGGCGCTGGCTCCGGATGCGGACTTTATTGTGGTGGTGGCCAATGTTCGTGGAGTGCGAGCTACGGGGGGGAATGGTTTGATGACGATGGATGTGGATGGCAATTTTGACGATCGGGTGGTGATGGGGTTTGGGTTAGCATTTGGGAACTTGGATTGTGAGTATGTGGACGAGCAGTTGGCGCAGATGACGAAGGATTACACTCAGAAGGAGGAGTATTTGCACATTAACACGACTCGCCAGTCCAATCCGCGGAAGGTAAAATGGCACTATTGGAATTATCCTCCGTGGGGGAATAGGAAGCCCAAGGTGGGTTGTTATGAGGGGGCGTATTATCGGGAGAAGGGGTATTATCGTCCCACCCCGGAGTGTCGTATGCGGGATCATCGGGTGGATCATTATTGTGTGGTATGTTTGGAGCAGATGGAGCGTTCGTTTTATCGTTTTGTTTCGCCCATTGATGATTTTTCGCCTCTTTTGCCGAAGCAGCGGATATTTTTGGATGATAGTTTGGAGTTTCGTTTGACGCCGTTGGAGATTAAGAATAGGGGCAAGGTGCAGGGGAAGTTTTTGAGTCAGTGGTTTGTGGATGGGGTGGTTAGGAAGCCCAAGAGGGGTACGAGGGGTTTTTCTCTCAAACTTTATGGGCGGAATTTAAAGCCGGGGAGGCACTATATAGTGGGGACTTTGGAGTATCGGAATAAGCGGGTGAGGCGGGATTTGGGGTTGCTTTTTGACCATCGGGTTTGGGAGGTGGAGGTGTTGCCTTATGTGCGTCCGCGCATACGCGGTCCAAAGCGGATTCGGGCTTCGGCTGGACAGCTGTTGCAATTTCGCTTGGCGGTAGAGGCGCCGTATCGGCACACGGATTGGGTATGGGAGGCGTTGAATTTGCCGCCTCGGGCCCGTTTTTTGCCGGAGGCGGGGGTGTTGGAGTGGGTGCCGGGCCAGTTTCAGCGGGGGAAATACAGTTTGGATTTTCGGATTCGTTATAAGAAGGACCCGGGCGTGGTGGTCCGCTATTCGGTGGAGGCGGTGATCACGGCGCCGGCGCAGAATAACATGCCGTTTTTTCGGTATATGGAGCCGTTGGTGAGGAAGGAGGGGGAGGAGATTCGCTGGGACTTTTCCAAATATGCTTTTGATGTGGATGGGGATCACTTGTATTATTCTTGCAAAAATCTTCCTCCCAACGCTCGGTTGGAGCCCAATAGTGGGCGGTTTTACTGGCGTCCAACGTTGTTTCAGGGGGGGACGTATCCGCTGAAGATTACGGTGAGCGATGGGGTGCATACTCGTTCGGTGGTGTTTGTGGTGCAGGTGGAAAATCGCCGCCCGGGGGAGAAGGAGAGGTATGGAAGGGACTTTGGGATTTGTTTGGGGGTGAGGAGTCCTAGACTGAAGGTAAAGACCAATGCATTGAAAGCATTGGAAAGTTTCCCTTGGCCCAATAGGTTGGTGGTGTGGACCAATTTGCTGCAGGATTTTCATCCTAAATATCGGGAGTATGCGTTGGAGCATTTGCGGGAGCTTTTGGAGGAGGGGTCGGTGAGGCGGAAGCAGATGTTTTTGGCGTTAGTGGAGCCGCAGATTTTTCAGCTGATGGACATGGCACCGTTGTTGAGGAAGGTGAGGGCGGTGTTGCGGGATTTGAAGAAGAAGCGGGCGCTCACCCCGGAGGCGCGGAGGTTGGAACGGGATTTAAAAAAGATAGAGAAGTATCAGAAGTGGAGGGAATCTTCGCCGTAGGGGGGCGTTGATTGTTGGTTGGGGAGGCGGGGAAAGTGTGTGCGGTAAGGGATTGCATGTTATTTTTTCTCAAAAGGATGGGACAGAAGAGTATGAAAGTGGTATCTCAGTATTGTGAGAAGTGCGGTGTGAAGATTGAGCTCAAGGACAAGGAGTCGGATAAGGTGAAGGGCCGTTTGGTTTGCAAGGATTGCAAGAAGAAGGAGGAAGAGGTGGGGTTGGAGGAGCGAGGAGAGAGGGCCAAGGGAAAGGAAGAGAAGAGGCACAAGAAAAAAAAGAAGAAAAAGAAGCGTTCCTTAGAGGCAGAGGCAGGGGAGGGGAGGGGGGCGGAAGAGAAGAAGCGCAAGAAGAAAAAAAAGAAAAAGTCAAAAGATTCTGAGCAAAAGGAAGGGGGAGAGAGGGCGAAGCGCAAAAAAGAGAGGGAAGGGGAGAAGCCCAAAAAAAAGAAGAAAAAGAAAAAAGGTTCTGCGCCAGCTGTGGAGGAGGAGAGGGAGGCGCAAGAGAAGGGGGGGAGAGAGAAGAAGAAAAAAGGAGATGAGGAGGCGATCAAGAGGAAAGAGAAGGGGGAGAAGGGAGAGAAAACCTCCAAGAATAGGGGGGCGAAATCCCCCAAAGGGGAGAAAAAGTCCGAGGATGGCAAGAGGAAAACCTTTCTTTCTAAGCCCATGTTGGTAGGGGCGGTTGCGATGGGTTTGCTAGTTGTGGGGGGATATTTCTGGTTGGGAAGAAGTTCGCCTCAGCGTTCGCCTCAGGAGCGGGAGAAGGGGATCTTTCTTGCCCAACAGCATTATATTCAGGAAAATCCTACGGAATATGAGGAGAATTTGCGGCGTCTTAGTTCGCTTTTGTGGGTGTTGAAGACGGGTGAATATCGGAAGAAGGTGAAGGATTTGTACGCCAAGGTGGCGGGAGAGTACAGTCGCTACATTCAGGAGCAGCTAGAGAAGGACGTTCAAGCGGGGCGCTATGAGGGGGCTTTTGCTACCTATTACAGCTATGGCGATTGGCTTCCGCAGAAAGAGCGTGGGCAGATGGCGCTTAAGTTGGAGAAGTTGGAGCGGGAGCGTCTTCGTCGTTTTCTCCCTTCTTCTGAGGAAGTGGCGCAGCGTTTGATGGAGGAGGCGAAGGCTCAGTTTCGTCAGAAGAAGTATTCCCTTGCGATTGCCACTCTTCAGGCTTATGATGAGGATATTTTTGGCAAGAGCAAGTCTTCTCAGGAGCTTGGAGCTCTTCTGGAGCGGTATAGGGCGGAGTTGGCGGAGCGCCGGCGTTTGGAGCAGTTGCATAGGGAGGCGAAGGGGTATTATGAGGAGATGGTGGAGAGTGTTAAGAAACATTTGGAGAAAAAGGAGTTTTCGCAGGCTTTGGTGTTGTTAAGGCGATTTCCCAAAGAGTATTCTTCTACGGAGTACGGTCAGAAGGTTCAGCAGTTAATCCAATCGGTTTTATCTAAGATGAATGCCTATTTATCCAAGAAATTGAGTGCGGTGGAGTGGGAGCCATTGATTGGCCCGAGGCAGAATAATCTTTTCAACTGGACCTTGACCGATCCTCCTCAGGCGACGGGGGTATTTACTTGTAAGGGGGGGGTGATGAGGGCGAGGAATCGGTTTTCTCGGCCGGTTTTTCAGGGCACGGGATACGCCAATTGGAAGGATTATTTGGTGGAGTTTGAGGTGAGGGTATTGTCAGGGACTTATTTGTTTGCGGTGCGCTATTATCAGAAGATGCGTCAGAGGCGGATGGTACGCCGTGGTCCGTTGATTTATGTTCCGCCGTATTCGGTTTCTTCGCAGTGGCGGAAGGTTCAGTATTTGATTTTGGGTAAGACGATGCGTTTTCGGTTGTTTGAGGGGGGGAGTTGGGGGGCGTGGCGAGAGCTTCAGCCGCACCGGCAGAGCGGTTATTCTCCGCTTGGGGCAGTGGGATTTTATGCGGTACCTGGGGCTGATTTTGAGGTGAGGGGGATGCGTATTAAGGTGATATCCAAAGGGAATTGGCGCCAATAGGGTATGGATCTTTGTTAGGAGTTTTGGGATGAAGAATCGTTTGGAGCGGATGAGGGTAGCGCAGGAGACGCTGGAGGTTTTGGGGAGGGGAGAGTACGAGGTGGAGGGGAAGAAGGTATCGATTCGGCAGGCGTTGGAGGCGGCCAAGGGGGGATCGGTGTTTTTTTCCCCGGAGGAGGTGGTAGAGTGGGAGGGGGATTGCGGTGGGGGGAGGATGGAGTTTTTTGTGGAGAATTTGCCTACGTTGGAGGTGGCGCATCGGATTTATCAGGATGGTGTGAGGAAGATTTTTGTATTGAATTTTGCTTCTGCTCGCCACCCGGGAGGTGGATTTTTGGCGGGTGCGATGGCGCAGGAGGAGAGTTTGGCGTATGCGTCGGGTTTGTATGAATGTTTGGTTTTATTTAAGAAGGAGTATTACGACTACCACAAGCGGTTTACTGCGCCGTTTTATTCGGATGGGATGATTTATTCACCTCAGGTGCCGGTATTTCGGGATGGGGAGGGGAGGTTTTTAGCTTCGCCGTACTACGTAAGTTTTTTGACCTCGCCCGCGGTGAATTGTCATTATTTGGGGGAGGGGGATCGGGCAAAGGTGGAAGGGGTGATGCGGCGGCGGATAGATCGGGTTTTGGCGGTGGCGTGTAAGTTTGGTTATCGGCATTTGGTGTTAGGGGCGTGGGGTTGTGGGGCCTTTGGAAATTCTGCGGAGGAGGTGTCCTTGTGGTTTGGAGAGGCTTTGCGGGGTAGGTTTTGGGGTTGTTTTGAGGAGGTATATTTCGCGGTGTTGGATTTTTCGGAGGAGAAGAGGAATTATTTGGCGTTTTATCGCCGGTTTATGGAGAGGGGAGCTTAAGGGATGGAGAGAGGAGTTTTGCCTTGGGTATGCGTGCTCACCCACAGTTATTTTCCGCGGGATCCCCGGGTGAGCAAGGAGGTGGCGGCGTTATTGGAGGCGGGGTATCGGGTGGATGTGGTATGTTTGCGGGGGGAGGGGGAGAGTTTTTTTGAGAATTGGCGTGGCGGGCGAGTGTATCGGATGCCGGTTCGGCGCCATCGTGGGGCGGGGTTGGGGGTGTATTTATTGGAATACATGGCGTTTGGTTTTTTGGGGATGTTGTTTTTATTGATATTTCAGTTTTATCGTGGTTATCGGGTGGTGCACGTGCACAATCCGCCGGATTTTTTGGTATTTTCTGCGTTTTTTTCCAAGGTTGTTGGAGCGAAGGTATTTTTGGATGTTCACGATAGGATGCCGACGTTGTATCGATCTCGTTTTGGGGAGGGGCATTGGGTATTGGGTTGGATTGAGCGGGTGGAGCGTTGGAGTGTGAGGTTCGCGGATGTAGTGATCACGGTCCATCCCGGTTATGCCCGGCAGATGAGGCGGGTTGGTGGGAGGAGGAAAAAGGTGTTTGTGGTGATGAACACGGCGGAGGTTCGGCCGTTGCAAGAGGAGGTGGAGAGGGCGTATCCGCCGGTGATATTTCATCATGGGACGTTGGTGAGGCGTTATGGGGTGCATGTGTTGGTGGAGGCGGTGAGGAGGTTAGGGGAGTTTGAATTTGAGGTTCACATTTATGGAGAGGGGGATTTTCGGACGGAGTTGGAGGAGCTTGTGAGGGGTTATGGATTGGAGGGGAGGGTGCGTTTTTTTGGTTTTTGTCCTATGGAGCGTTTGGTGTTGGAGATTGGTCGGGCGAGTGTTTGTGTGGTTCCCAATTTGAGGGATAGTTTTACGGAGACGATATTGCCCACGAAGTTATTTGAGTATATTGCGCTTTGCAAGCCGGTGATTGTGGCTAGGACGGCGGAGGTGGCGAAGTATTTTAGTGAGTCGGAGGTGACGTTTTTTACCCCGGGGGATAGTGAGGAGTTGGCGGAGAGGATAGCGGAGTATTTTCGCGAGCCGGAGTTTTTTGAGAGGAAGGCGGAGCGGGCTTGGCGTAGGTATCGGGGGTTGAGCTGGGATAGTCAGAAAAAGGTGTTGTGGTTGGCGTATCGGGAGTACGTTTGAGGGAGTTTTGGAAAACGGGGGCTTCGGGTATGGGGACTTGAAAAGGAACAAGTTTTTCAGGGTAGGCAAGCGATAGGAGAGTGCTTGGTAAGCGGCGGAGGAGGGTGGAAAAGAATGGAGAAAAGGTGGCAAAAAAGAAGCGCCCGTTTTTTACCACGAGCGCTAGAGAGATATGACCCCAGGGGGATTTGAACCCCCGTTACAGGGATGAAAACCCTGTGTCCTAGACCGGGCTAGACGATGGGGCCAAATATCAAGTAAAATGGATGGGAATATTTTAGCAATTTTTTCTTGGATGTCAAGAAGAAATTTTAAAATTTTTAACTTTCTGAGGGGGGAAAGGGGTATTTATTCTCTTTGATGTTGTCCCACAAGGAATCTAAAGGCGAAGAATCCTGATCTTGAGCAGAGGAAGAGCCGGCATTTTCTGCCAAAGACTCCAGTTCCTGGTCCAGGGATTCCAACGCGTCTTTACCCTCGGAAGTTTCTCTCTGTTGGCTGCCCAACTTTTCTTTGATTTTTTTTATTTTTTTCTCCAAACCTGCGGTATAATCCGCTATTTTTTTTGCCTTTTCCAAAGCCTCCAGCGCTTTTTGATATTGGCCCTTTTTCTCAAAGTCCTCCGCCTGACTAACCAGAGCGATCAGCTCCTTTTCCACTTCCAATTCCGACTTCCCAACTTCATCCATTTCGCTCATATCTATCCTCCTTGTTTCGTTTCACACCTACGGAATTTTTGCTTCTACCTTAAAACCATTTTTTTCCAACGCTTCCAGAATATCTTGGGCGTGGGAATCGCTCAACGTCTCTAGCTGAATCTCCACCCCCGTGCGCCCCACAGGTACTTCCAAGCCGATGCGATCGTGAAAAATGTGGAGGATATTTCCCTGCAACCCGCTCAGCAGATGCAGCAGCGACACCAACGAACCCGGCACATCATCGATAATCACTCGAATGCGCATAATCCGACCGCTCAGCAGCAAACCCTTCTCCAGAATACGCCCCACCAGGCTTAAATCCACGTTGCCACCGCTGATCAACAGGACGATATTCTTCCCCCGAAGCTCCTCCTTCGGCGCGGAAAAAAGCGCCGCCAACGGCGCCGCACCGGAGCCTTCTGCGAGGATTTTCTTTTTCTCCATTAGCTCCACCATCGCCATATAAATCTGGTCCTCCCCCACCGTCAGAATTCTGTCCACATAGCGCCGCAGAAGCGGAAAGTTCAGCTCCCCTACCCGGGGAACAGCAATTCCATCCGCCACGGTCTGCTTGGGCTCCACTTTGACCGGCCGGTTCTGCCGCAACGCCTCCGAAGCTGAAGGACAGTGCTTTGCCTCCACCCCCACAATATGGACGCTCGGCTTTTTGGACTTCAACGCAAGGGCAACCCCCGAGATCAGCCCCCCGCCGCCCACCGGGACCCACACCTCTTCCACCTCCGGAAGCTGGTGGAGAATTTCCAGCCCAATGGTGCCCTGTCCAGCGATGATATGGGCATCGTCGAAGGGATGAATAAAGAAATAGCCCTCTTGCTCCAGCCGGGAGGCCGTCTCCAGCGACTCGGCCAAATTCCTCCCCTCCAGAATAATCCTAGCTCCATAGCTTTTCGTGGCCAATTGCTTGCCAATGGAAGCGTTTTGCGGCATCACAATGGTGCAAGGAAGCTCCTGTCGCTGGGCGGCCAAAGCCACCCCTTGGGCATGGTTTCCTGCAGAAGCGGCCACCACGCCTTTGGCGCTGATCCGACGGCGACATTGGGCGATTTTATACAGCGCCCCCCTCGCCTTAAAAGAGCCGGCGATCTGCATATTCTCCAACTTAAGGTACACATTGGCCTGAAAAATCTTGCTAAAAAGCTCGGAGAAAAGAAGGGGGGTGCGGTATATTTTCCCTTGGAGATACTCGGCCGCTCGCTCTATCTCTGTAAACTCAAGGAGCGTCACCTGTCCCTTTCCTCGCTTTCCTTGAGTAAAAATCCATTGTCAATCAAACGGGTCTTCCCCACAAACACCGCCAAGGCCACCAGGGTCTGCTCGTCGACCTCCTCCACAGGCTGAAGGGTTTGGGAGTGGACAAACTCAATGTAATCGATGGTATTTTCTCGGAATTTTTCGATATCTTTGGCAATTTCTGCCTTGATTTTGGCGCATACCCTCTCGCCCTCTTGGGCCATTTTTTTCGCCTTTTGGATGGCCTGGTAGAGGCTTAATGCCGCCGGACGCTGCTCGGGAGAGAGGTAGGCATTTCGCGAGCTCATCGCTAGCCCGTCCTCTTCGCGCACAATAGGAAGCGTGCGGATGGTGATGGGCAAATGAAAATCCTTCACCATCTGGGCAATGATCCGACTTTGTTGGTAGTCCTTCTGGCCAAAATAAGCGTATTGGCAGCGGGTAAGGGAAAAGAGCTTGAGCACGACCGTACAGACACCACGAAAAAATGTTGGGCGGGACTTGCCGCAAAGGTTCTGACTAAGGCGCTCGGGCACTACGTAGGTGCAATATCCCTCCGGGTACATCTGATCCGAGGGGGGAGCAAAAATCACATCCACCCCGAGCTCCTCAAGCTTTTTTCTGTCCCCTTCCAAGTCCCTTGGATACTGATCAAAGTCCTCATGGGGAGCAAATTGAGTCGGGTTGACGTAAATGCTCACCACCGTGATATCGCACTCCTCTAAACAGGCCTCCACTAGCGAGAGATGGCCGCGATGCAAAAATCCCATCGTGGGCACCAGCCCCACCACCAGATTGCTCTGCTGGTACCGCTGGGCCCAATCCTGCATTTGTTCCACTGACTCGATCAGAAGAGTTGCCATAGCGACTACCTTTTGCTGCCCAATTTTATAGGAATAGTCAAAATCTGCTTGCCGCGACGGAAAGTGATATCCACCATTTGGCCGGGTTTTTGTTGGCGAAGACGCACCAAAAGATCTTGGATAGTGGAGACCTTTTTCCCCCCAATGGCTAGGAGGTAATCCCCCTTTTGCAGCCCGCCTTTGGCCGCCGGTCCACCGGGCACAAGAGAGATAATTTTTAGCCCCTTTGGAGTATTCTGCACGTAGACACCTAGATAAGGCTGGCCGGTGGGAGGCGAGAGACGTTTCCCCTTTTTCAGCGCCTCGAAAACGCTGCGAATGTACGAGAGAGAGATCCCGTATCCTGTACCCCGGTAGGCGTTCAGGAGGTTAATCCCCACCAACCGCCCTTTGCTGTCAACAACAGCGGAGCCGTATTGATGGCTGGCAACGGGGGAGTCGTGTTGGAAGACATTGGCGTAGGAGCGCTTGGCACCCGTGTGGGTAAGCCCCAAAAAGCCAAAGACCGAGAAAAGGCCCCCGCGCTTCTTTGGACGCACCTGGCGCTGAACAGCGCTTAGCACCCCCACCGTGAGAAGCCCCCGGGCGCCGACGGAGATCAGGATTTGGCCAACCTGAAGCTTGGATTTGTTCACAAGAGAAAAAGCGGGCAGCGAAGAGGAAGCCTTCACCTTTAACAAAACCAAATCGTTGCTCTCATCCCGACCTAGAGGCTTGGCCCGGTAGGCGATCTTACCCTTGCGCAGCTCCACCACAGCCTTGGACGGCACCAAACTGGAGAGGGTGATGGCGTAATTGCCTGGCAAAACCACCGCATATCCCACTTGGCTACCGTCGATATAGAGCCAAAAGACCTTTTGCGCGGCCTTTTGGGCCAACGGAGCAAACGCTTGTCGGAAGAATTTCTCCCGGCTTTGTTGGGAATAAAGGGGAGAGATAAGAAACAAGGCTAGGAGAAAGTGCACCCTCAAGCGTAAAAACCAGGAAAATTTAGATGGTTGCATAGAATTTTACCTCTTTTTCCGAATGAAAGACACATGGAACGCTTCTGGATTGTAATCGAGTTTCGACAAGAATCAAGACTTCTTTTTCCCTTCTCCAAACCGAATCCAAATTTCAAAAAGCTTGGACTCCTCCCTCTGACCTCTCTTTTGGAGATACCCAGCCGCCTTGGAGAAAATTTTTCTCTCTTTGAAAGAGTAAGAAAGAGGGGTCCGGTTGTCCCAACAATCCAGAGGAATTTTGGGAAAATACGCCGGGCACAACTCCCTAAGACGAAGAGGTAGCCGGTGCTTGGCGTTGTAGTATGCCCGCAGCGCAAGTAGAATTTGGGTCGCCTTTAGGGCAAAATCCCTCTCATAGTGCATGGATTGCACCCCATCTAACGAAGAAATCCCAATGCGAAGGATCATGCGGCCTATGGCATTAGGCCGAAGCATATCCAAAACACCCCAATCTCTTGAAGTAAGTGTGACGACAACCTTCTGCCTAGCCTTCCTATTTTTGGCAAACTCCCGATAAGGGCGGGATGGCTCCTGAAAAAATCCACGGTAATACTTCAAAACCGTCCCCTTGGTGCGGTTGGGCTGGAAAAAATAACCCAATCTGGCCATTTGCTGCTTCCATACTTTAGGAGAGAAACTGCTGTGCTTGCCCGATGCAATATCATCGATCGCATTTGCCATCATTGTGTATTCCGCTCGTATCGCCCACCGCAAACCTTTCTGGTAAACGTCCCTTGCGGAGGCAAGCCGCTGAAGAACTGGTATCAATT